>CAZDHC010000111.1:0-10500 GCA_964505225.1 uncultured Bdellovibrio sp.
AAATCATCCCTTAAATGCTCGCGTCAAAAGTCCGATTAACAAAAAAGCGGGACAGTGTATTGCTGATTGTATTCGGTCGGCGGACTGGGGCTGCTTTTGTGGTCATTTTGCGACCACTTTGCAGGGGATGCTGACGGGTATTTTAAAAATAGGGAAAACAAAAAACCATTAAAGGGGATTACAAATGAAAAAACTGCTAATTGGCCTTGTTGCTTCTGCAACTCTTTCGGCTCAAGCACAAACTTCTAACACTTCGGTTTCTGCAGCGACTTCTGCTCCAGCAACTCAAACTTCTACAGCGACTTCTGCTGAAGCTAAGCCTGCTGCAGCTTCTAAGTTTGGCGCAACTTTGATTTTCCAAGGTTTTGCTAACGTAGGTGATGTTCGCAACAATGGCGGTGGCGCAGTTATCGACACAGCCAACAGCTTAGGTGTTTCTTATAAATTGACTGATAAATATAAAACTGAAGTTCGCCACAACTTCCAAGCGCGAAATCGCATGGATTCTGAGTTGAATGAATATCAAGCTAATTCAGCTGGTCCGTTGAATAGCGATCAAGGTGTAGACTCTCTATATAAGACTTTGGATCCTACAATTCATTTGTCTTATAGCTCAGGACTTTCAATTCTTGGTGCAGCTCCTATGAGCTTCGGAGCAAGATACTACGTTCCAGTTTCTAAGGATTCTATCAACGCTAGATCAAACGGTGTTCTTCGATACCAAACTGGTCTTTCTTGGGATTTAAATCCAAAGATCAATATCGAAGCTTCTGCTCAACAGCGAATTTACTCTTACAAAGCTGATGCTGCGAACAATGCGACTGTTTTGCGAACTATCGGTGGAGTTTCAGGAACATACAATGTGAATGACAACGTAAGTGTATACTACAATCCATACTTGGATCTAAGAGCTAACGAAGTTTCTCGTGGGGATTTCAAAGCCAATGCAACTAATCAGTTGCGGCAGGAAATCGGTGCAAACTTTGTAGTCGGAAAAGTGACAATCAACCCAGCTTGGGCGACTGTTGCGACTCGCGCGGAAAACACTGAAGGATATAAAGGTGCTGGCACTGATGAGAATTCAGAATACGACCTTACAATTCTTGCAACTTTCTAATCTTAGAAGTTAATAGAAAATAAAAAAAAGACGGCTAAGTGCCGTCTTTTTTTTTGCCTAAAAGCAAAAATTTTTATCTTGAAGCTAAGCGATTTCCACCAGGCAAGTAGTAAAGGGGATCGACTGGGCCCTTTTCTTTACGAATTTCAAAATGCAAATGAACTCCGGTAGCACGTCCAGTTCTTCCCATTTGACCGATCTGTTCGCCTTGAGAAATTCTTTGTCCTTCCCGGACATTGATTTTGCTAAAGTGACCATACAAGGTGGCCCAACCTTGAGCGCCTTCGATGAGCACCATTTTCCCGTAGCCTTTAAAATCTCGACCTGCATAAATGATTAGTCCGTCATGAGCCGCATAAATCGGTGAGCCCTTAGGTGCTGCTAAATCTAATCCCAAGTGTGGCTTGCGGCGATTTGGTAGATAACCCCGAGTCATTCGAGCATCGTCGACAGGCCAATCAAAATAATTTTTACGAGTCTGCTCTTGATATTGAGCTAAATGTTGTTCTTCAGGAGCAATTTGAAGTTGACCATCGTAGGCTGGATTTCGATCCAATTTTGATTGTTTTGATGAGGGTCCAGTGGCGCAACCCATCACAAATAAAAGCAAACCTAGATGTGGTGTCAAATTACGAAGCTTCATAGGATAAATTGTAGCACACCTAACTTAGAGCGAAAGGGGAATTCTTAATAGATCGGAAATTGCTGACACAAAGATTTGATTTCCGAATGAATTCTGCCCTTTAGTTGTGCATCTTCAGGTGACTTTAAAACTTGAGAAATCCATTTACCAACCTGGACCATCTCGGACTTTCCCATGCCTCTAGATGTTAAAGCAGGAGTTCCAATTCGAATTCCACTGGTCACGAAAGGACTGCGTTTTTCATTTGGAACTGTGTTTTTATTTACGGTAATACCGGCTTCATCCAAAGCGATCTCTGCAACTTTGCCTGTCACTTCGCTATTCGAAAGGTCTAGTAAAATAAGATGATTGTCGGTCCCACCAGTGACAAGTTCAAAACCATCTTTCAGCAATTGTTCAGCCAAGGTTTTCGCGTTGTCGACCACTTTTTGCGAGTAAACTTTGAAATCTGGCTTAAGAGCTTCGCCAAACGCAACCGCTTTTCCGGCAATCACATGCTCAAGTGGTCCGCCTTGAATTCCTGGAAAAATTTTTGAATTCATTTTCTTTCCAAGCTCTTCATTGTTGGTCAAAATCAAACCACCTCTTGGACCACGTAAAGTTTTGTGAGTTGTTGAAGTCACAAAGTCCGCATAAGGAAAAGGGGATGGATGAATTCCCGCTGCCACCAGACCTGCAAAGTGAGCCATATCCACTAACAAAGTTGCGCCAACGGCGTCCGCAATTTCTTTAAATTTCGCAAAATCTAAAACGCGAGGATAGGCGCTATAGCCAGCAATGATCATCTTTGGCTTCACTTCTTTGGCGGTTGCCAAGATCGAATCATAATTCAGTCTGCCAGTTGCCGAATCCAATTTGTAACTTGTCGCCTTAAACAAAATTCCGCTGAAATTAACCGGCGAACCATGGGTCAAATGTCCACCATTAGAAAGATCCATACCCAAGACCGTGTCGCCCGGGTTCATTGCCGCTAAATAAACGGCCATATTGGCTTGTGATCCGCTGTGAGGCTGAACGTTGGCAAAAGAACAATTAAAAAGTTTTTTTGCTCGCTCAATAGCTAAACTTTCAACTTCATCTACAAATGAACATCCACCGTAATAACGTTTCCCTGGATAACCTTCGGCATATTTGTTCGTTAAAATACTTCCTTGAGCTTCCATCACTGCGACGGAAGTGTAATTTTCAGAAGCAATCATTTCTAAACCATTTTTTTGGCGATCGGTTTCTCGCGCAATCATCGCAAAAAGATCAGGATCGTTTTCTTGAACATGTTTTAAACCAGTGACTGTTTTTGCAGAAATCGAAGTGGTCATAGAATTGCCTCCGCTATATGTCTGTAAATTTTCAAGGCAAGTATCAGACGGGCGTAGAGACTTTGGCAACCCTTGCCGAGTGTCGGCCACCTGCGAAAGGCGTTGTGAGGTAGGTTTGCACGATTTGCAGCGCTGTTTCTAGATCAATGACTCTAGAGCCCATACACAAAATATTAGAATCATTGTGTTCACGCGAAAGTCTAGCAACTTCAGGGGTCCAGCAAAGAGCAGCGCGAATTTGCGGATACTTATTTGCTCGTATCGCCATACCCTGACCCGAACCACAAATTAAAATTCCGATTTCAGCAGGAAAAGACTTAAAGGAACTTTCAGTCGATAAGTCACTAGCAGATTTTTGAGAGACGTCCTTCAAGGAGCCTTGAATCAATGAAAAGCCATGAATTTTTTTGCAAACCAAGTCGGCAAAGTCAGGATAATCAACGGAATCTAAACTTTGAGGACCTAAATCAATCACTTCGCGCTTCAAATCAGATAGGAAATTTTTTGATAAAAGCTCTTGAACAATTTCGGACTTTCGCTCAACTCCAGCGTGGTCAGATGCGATGAAGATCTTTAACATAAGATTTCTCCAAAATTTTTAAATTGTTCACAATTGCCAATTAAAATTTGGCAAAAATTAAACTAGCGTTCGTTCCACCAAAACCAAAAGAGTTATTAAGGACAGCCTTGATATTGCCAGTGCGTGCCTTATTTGGAACATAATCCAAATCGCACTCTTCGCTTGGATTTTCTAAGTTAATGGTCGGTGGGACCATTTGATCCTGTAGGACCTTCACACAAAAAGCACTTTCAATGGATCCGGCTGCGCCCAAAGCGTGACCAGTCATACTTTTTGTTGAGCTCACCCAAAGATTTTTCGCATGAGCACCAAAAACACCTTTGATGCCTTTAGTTTCTAAGCCATCTCCAACCGGAGTACTGGTTCCGTGCGCATTGATGTATTGAATGTCCTCAGGTTTCAATCCTGAGTCTTTTAATGCCATTTGCATACATCGAGCACCACCTTCGCCTTCAGGCGCCGGTGAAGTCATGTGATAAGCATCTGAGCTAGCGCCGTAACCAACCACTTCACATAGGATTTTGGCTCCGCGTTTTTCAGCAGACTCTAAACTTTCTAACATTAAAACGGCGCCACCTTCGGCCAAAACAAAACCGTCACGGTCTTTATCAAATGGTCGAGATGCTTTTTCAGGGGCTTCATTTTTGGTCGACAATGCTCTCATGGCATTGAATCCGCCAATGGCCATTCGACAAACCGTACTTTCAACTCCGCCAGCGATCATGTAGTCAGCCAGACCAAAGCGAATGTAATTGTAGGCCTCACCAATAGAATGCGCACCAGAGGCGCAAGCAGAAGTAATAGAGTAGTTAGGACCTTTGATTCCAAAAGCGATACTGACTTGGCCTGAAGCTAAATTCGTAATCACTGAGGGAATGAAAAAAGGGCTGACTCGACCCGGGCCTTTTTCTTTCAATTTCGAAAATTCCTCTTCGATAATTGGAAGACCACCCATACCTGAGCCAATAAAAATTCCACCTTTTTCTGCATTTTCAGGAGTGACCTGAAAGTTAGCGGAATCAAGTGCCATTTTTGTACAGGCAATAGCGTATTGAATGAAAAGGTCCATCTTCTTTTGCTCCTTCTTAGGAACATAAAGATCAGCATTGAACCCTTTCACTTCACCAGCAAATCGAGTTTCAAAACCTTCAGTGTTAAATTTTGTGATTGCAGTGATGCCACTTTTTCCCTCTAAGGCGTTCTTCCATGTTTCTTCCATGGATAAGCCCAAAGGAGTGATTGCACCAACTCCGGTCACGACAACTCGCTGAATTGTTTTTGAACCTCGAGTGCTAGTCATAAGAATGATTTAGCCCTTACCTTTTTTTTCTAGGTATCCAGCAACATCACCAACTGTACGAAGCTTTTCAGCGTCTTCATCAGGGATTTCAAGATCAAATTCTTCTTCCATCGCCATCACTAGCTCAACGATGTCTAAGCTGTCTGCGCCCAAATCATCAATAAAAGAAGCTTCAGTTTTGACCTTCTCTGGATCAACGCCAAGCTGTTCAACAATAATTTCTTTCACTTTTGGACTCAAAGCCATGTTTCCTCCTTCAGAAAACAACAGTTAATCTTAAAAACTAATTCATAAACAATCCACCGTTCACACTCATCGTGTGGCCAGTGATATATTTTGCATCTTCACTTAATAGAAAGGCGACCACTGCAGCCACTTCATTTGCTTCTGCAATTCTGGCCATTGGGATTTTACTTAAGATCGCTTTCTTTTGATCTTCAGTTAAAACCTCAGTCATCTCGGTTCCGATAAATCCAGGAGCAACACAGTTGACACGGATTCCGCGACTGGCCACTTCAAGAGCCGTGGACTTACTAAAAGCCTCTGTCCCAGCCTTGCTGGCCGCATAGTTCGCTTGGCCTGCATTGCCGGTCTGGCCAATAACACTGGTGATATTCACAATAGAGCCTTTGCGGGCTTTAACCATTGGTTTTAGTAGAGCCTTAGTAACCAAAAAAGTTCCGCGCAAATTGGTGTTAATGACGGAATCAAAATCTTGAGACTTCATTCGCAGCAACAGGCCATCTTTGGTGATACCTGCATTGTTCACAACACCATCGATCTCGCCAAATTTTTCGAGCAACTGATTGATTCCGGCTTCAACACTGGCCTCATCTGCAATATTCATCTGCAAACAAATGTGACCAGAGCCAGGAAGAGCCGCTAAGATTTTTTCTGCCGAAGCAGCATTAGAAGAGTAGGTAAAAGCAACTTGAGCTCCACGGGCCGCTAGCAATTTTACAATCGCAGCGCCAATTCCGCGACTTCCGCCTGTGACAAAAATCTTCTTTTTCGCCAACTGCTGATTCAACTGTTGGTCCATATTCATTGAAGAATTTTGGCCTTCATTTGAATTTTGAGTCGCTGTTTCTGTCATAAATTAAGCTCTTATATCTAACTAGTATTTACTCTATTTTTTCACAAATTTTTCTATGTTTTCAATATCTTCCAAAGAGTTGGTATTGAAAACGCTGAAGGCCTCAGAGTCAATTTTTTTCATCAATCCCTGAAGCACCTTGCCAGCGCCAGATTCAATACATTGAGTCCAGCCATTTTGTTTTGCCAATTCCATGCTTTGCATCCAACGAACGCTGCCTGAAACCTGACGAATCAAATTTTCGCGTAATTTATCAGCATTTGTTTCAACCTTAGCCGTAAAGTTTTGAATCACCGGAATTTGAGCATCTTTAAACTTCATTTCCGTTAAAACAGAGCGCATTTTTTCTTCAGCGGGCTTCATCAGATCACAATGAAATGGAGCAGATACTTGAAGTGGAATCAGCTTGACCCGTTTTGCATCCGGAAAAAGAATTTCCGCTTTAAAGTTCAGCTTCAACCAGTCTAAAGTTTTTTGTGAGCCACTGATCACGATTTGACCTGGGCAATTGAAATTAGCTGCATTCAAGGGCCCAGTTTTCGATTCATTTACTGCCCAAGCACACATTTGCTCTACTTGATTCGGTTCTAAACCCATAACGGCAGCCATTCCGCCAAGCCCAACGGGAACGGCACTTTGCATCGCTTGACCACGAATTTTAACAGCTCTAATTGCTTGAGAAAACTCGATCGAATCAGCCAACACCAAGGATGCATATTCACCAATACTATGACCAGCAGTTGCAACAGCATGTACGCCAAACTGAGAACGTAAAACGCGTTGGGTGGCAGTTGAAACTAATAAAAGAGCGGGTTGAGTATTTTCAGTCAGAGCTAAATCAGAATCCGAACCTTCAAAACATAATTTTTTTAAGTCCAATTTTATTGCTTCGCTTGCTTCTTCGAATGTCTCTTTGACGACCTGAAAGTTGTCGAAAAGAAAACGGCCCATCCCGGGAGATTGACTGCCTTGACCTGGAAAAATAAACAGAAACATCTGTGAATTCCTTTTTAATTTAGTCTGTTAAAAGAAAAAATTTTTTGAACTTATTAAGTTTGACCTTAAAATTTAAGTACAGCACTTCCAGCAGTTAAACCTGCTCCAAATGCCGTCAAAAGAATCGTTTGGCCACGTTTGATTCGACCATCTTTTCTAGCCATATCAAAAGCCACTGGGATTGTTGCCGCCGAGGTATTGCCCATTTCATGGATGACAGAAACCACTTTTTCCTTAGGAAATTTAAAATGATCCGCAACTGATTCCATAATTCGATTGTTGGCTTGATGAGGAATCAACCAATCCACTTGGTCAGCTTTCATATTATTAAATTCAAGGGCCTGCGAACAGGTTGAAGACATGGTGCGAACTGCATTTTTAAAAATTTCTCGACCCTTCATTTGAAACCAATGAGTGTCTTGATCTATGTTTTCTTTAGTCGTCGGAGTTTTAGAGCCGCCACCATAACGAATGAAAAGTTCGCCTAAAGAACCTTCAGCGCGAAGATGAGAACTGTAGATGATGTCGGTCGCATTCGCTTCTGCCCGGGAAACCACCCACGCACCAGCTCCGTCGCCAAATAAAATACAAGTTTCACGATCTTTATAATTGATAAATCTAGAAATTACTTCTGCGCCTACAATCAAAACGTTTTTATACATTCCCATGCGAATGTAAGCGTCAGCGATCGAAAGAATATAAACAAATCCAGAGCAAGCGGCATTGAGATCAAATGCCGGAACTCCGTTTAGTCCAAGTTTTGATTGTAAAACACAGGCTGTGCTGGGTGTTTGATAATCACCAGTAACGGTGCCGACAATTATACAGTCGATATCTGTTACGTTTAGACCAGCATCTTTGATTGCAAGTAGTGAAGCTTCATAGGCCATATCAGAAGTGGCCTTATCCGGATCAGCAATATGACGACGCTCGATTCCGGTTCGTTCCCGAATCCATTGATCATTGGTATCAACCAACTTTTCAAGATCCACATTGCTGAGGATCTTTGGTGGAAGATAGGCGCCTGTCCCTGCGACTCTTGTTCTAAATGTCATTATAAATCACCAACAACTAAGCGTTCTTAGCTGCGCTGATTTGCTTTCCTTTGTAGTACAAAGCTCCATCAGCTGCTTTGTGAGCAACGTGTGGACGAACAAGTTCTTTTGTCTTTTTATCAATCGCAACGCCTGGAGCTGTTAGTCCATCGTGGCTGCGACGCATATTTCGACGTGATCGTGACGTTTTCTTTTTGGGTGTTGGCATAATTCCCTCTGTGTTAAATCGAAGCGCCTTATTTATTCTGAAGTGCGATATAAAATCAAGGACAAAAAAGCTGTAAACAGTTTTAAAGTCCTTTAAATCCAATAAAAGGCATTAAAACTGATTTTAATTTAACTTTATGCCTTTTAGAGAGGCAAAAGGCGATGTCGGAGCTTCAAATCCTGGGTCCTCGTAGCTGGTTTTGACTTCGCTGACGTTCTTTTTGCAAACCGAACAATTGCCAGCCGAATCACATTCTGGAGCTGGATTATAAGGCTCAGCAATGGCTACGACCTCATGAATGTATTCACCTGCATTAAAGTGGTGGCCATGATATTCGACCACATCAGGGCCTTTAGCAGCCAAATCAGACACATGGTTCACTTTGGCGTACTTAGCTGTTCTTGGAACAGATAACTCGGGCATTAATAACTCTTTGAACTTTTCTTGGACCTTTAAAGGGAAGTCCAAACCACATCGAGAGCAATCTTCGTTGATCTCAGTCTTAATCCAACCAGCTAGTTCGAATGTTCCCCCTTGAAGAGGACGCAAAGTAAATTCGGATTGATAGGGGATATTACCAATAACATCGCGCAGAGCTTCGTTCAGTTCAGCGGTGTTTTGATTGCAAATAAACGTTTTTCCCTCGGGCGGGATTTCCAATAGATTGATCAGCATGGGGCTTTTTAAGCGATGCGGCCTAAATAATCAAATCCAATCATAATTAAAGCTAATACTAATACGTTCCGAGGCACTTGGGTTTGCAGGAACTTCATGGCGCATCCAACTTTCAAACAAAATCACCTGACCAGCCTTAGGCGCAACCGAGATAAATCTTTGATTTTCGGGGCGGGCGTTTAATTTTGCCGGCGGGGCTGCCATCATAAAATTCATTCTAGGGTCTTCAAATTTAATGGTGCTGCAGTTCTTGGGAGTCTGAACGTAATACGTTCCACTGATGGTCGAAAGTGGGTGAATGTGCATTGAATGCACGGTCCCCGGCGGCATCACATTGACCCAAAAAGTGGTCATTTGCAATTTTCGCCCGCTGAGATTCATCTCAAGATGCTGGGTGAACTTTTTAACATGTGCATCGATGGCTTTTCGAATGTCATCAAAAGTGGAAGAAAATTGATACAACCGACAATAAGAGGCGTAAGAGGTGTATCCACCTAGATAGTTTTTCTCACTCCAAGCGCGACCGGCGTCGTCGACTTTTCGGATTTTTTCGATTTCATCAATTAGGTCAGCGTTTAAGCTTTTCGCAGACTGCTTTTTAACCTTTAAATTGGCGATATAAATGGAGCTAGGAAACAAAGTTTGAATAGGCATAATTCGCTATTTAAACCTCATAATTTAGGCTGTCAAACCGGCTGTAGAAGTATTGGACAGGTGTCTCGTAAAAGGTTTCACAAATGGGGTTTTTTGGTCAAAATTACCTAATTTCTATCTAATAACGGATAAAATGCCTCGCTGGCCGAAATACTCCGCATCGCTTTTGCAATTTAAACCCATCAGAAGACAAACAAGAAGAGGTGAAGCATGAAAAACACAACGGAAAAGACACTTTTAAGACTGATGATCGTTGGAACTATTTGGTTTGTTTACTCTTCTTTTGCTCAAGCTAAAATCGATGATTTTGAAGGCCTCATTCAAGACAGCCAAAAATCAACTCACGAATTGCACACCCAATTGCAAAAAGAAGCTGGAATTGAATTTGATAAATCAAAGCCCGGCACCATTGATAAAGAAAAGCTAAAAGCCCCACGAGAAGCTGAACACATTGTGGTGAGCTCAAAAGGTGACATCATCCCGGCTCGTGAAAAAGTTAAAAACACGAACGATTCGCAAGATATGAATCGCCTATCCCAGGAACTTAAAGATTTGCAGTAATTTGAAGACCTCAAATTGAGCTTATGAACTAGACCTAGTAGCTAACTATAAAATCAAGCGTCTGAGCTCTTGTTGCGAATACACATAATCCGCATAAACCATCGTATTTGTAATATTTCGATGGCCTAGGGCCACCTGGACCAAGCGTAAATCTTTGGTCTTTTGATAAAGCTCAATGGCAAAAGTATGGCGAAGCGAGTGGAACTTTTTGGGAACCGGTCGGTAAAACTCCCAAATCTGATAAAGCCTCATATAGCTAATATCAAAAAGCTTGGTTCCAGACACAGACTCTGAATATC
>CAZDHC010000112.1:0-10406 GCA_964505225.1 uncultured Bdellovibrio sp.
CGAAGTGGTGGATTTCAAAATCATTTCTATTTTAGTTTTGTTTTTTCCAAAAATATAAAGTGCCAATGGTTTCCCGTTGCTTTGAATATGGGTCAAAACGTCATTTAAATTTTCATAGGTCATCACTGGTAAAATGGGCCCAAAAATTTCTTGGCTCATCAATCCAACGTTAGGCTTTGCGCCATCTACAATGGTCGGAGAAATAAAATGATCCTTTTGGTTTCTTTGATTGCCGGTGGAAATGTTGGCTCCGGCTTTCAAAGATTCTTCGATCAAATGGCTCAGTCTTTGGAATGATTTTTCGTCTACGATTCGGGTAAAGTCTTTCGAGTTTTCTATAGCATTTGAATTTGATCCATAAAGACTTTCGATATTGATTTTAAGCAATTCTAAAAAACGAGGTTTCATCGAATTTGGTACAAAGACATAATCCGGAGCCACGCAGGTTTGACCTGCATTTAGGCATTTGGCCCAAGCGATTCTTTGCGCCGCCATTTCAAGATCAGCATCTTCCAATACAATCGTCGGAGATTTTCCACCAAGTTCAAGTGTGACTGTGGCTAAATGTTCGGCAGCCGCACGCATCACCTTTTTTCCAACTTCAGTGCTTCCGGTAAAAAAGAAATGATCAAAGGGTAATGTTAAAAGATATTCTGCCACATCGATGCCGCCATCGAAAACAGCGACCTCGTTAGGTGAAAATATTTTTTCCAAAAGGGACTTCATGTATTTCGAAGTCGCAGGTACTTTTTCCGAAGAACGGCCTATGACACAGTTGCCGGCAGCCACAGCTGCAATGATGGGATTTAGAAATAGTTGAAATGGGTAGTTCCAAGGAGCCAAAACTAAGGCCACACCTTTGGCTTCATAATAGATTTCAGTTCTGGTGCCAAGTAAGGCCAGTGGCGAACAGACGCTTTTTGGCTTCATCCACTTTGATAGATTTTTAATCGCAAAATTGATTTCCTCAAGAACAGGAAACAGTTCCGTGATTTCAACTTCGGCTGCGGGTTTTTTAAAATCAGCAGCCATCGCAGCTTTCAAATCTGATTCAGTTTCAATGATGGCTGTTTTTAGTTTTTTAAGCTTTTCAATTCTCTGCTGGGCAGTGGATTGTGCCACTGTCCAGCGATGTGCTTTTTGGGCTTCGAATGTTTTTAAAATAAGGTCTTTCATAATTTGTTAATTTCTTTTCTCTTGTAATTTCATAACCATTTTTCGTGCTAAAGATCTTGGGGTAAAACGAATTGAAAACGCCGCAATCTGATTGAGCATTCCGTGGACGGCCACCGGAGTTCCTTTCATCAAAGCACGATAGCCATAGGCGGCCACGCTTTGGCTAGTGGGGATTTTCAAGGCGCTAAATAAGGCAACATCATTCATATTGGCCGCGTCCTGAAAGCCCGACATAGTTGGGCCAGGGCAAAGTGCTGTCACAGTCACGCCAGTTCCCGCCAGTTCTTCGCTTAAACCTTCACTTAAAAATAGAACGTATGCTTTGGTCGCGTAATAGACTGACATCAGTGGGCCGGGCTGAAAGGCTGCAGTTGAAGCCACATTCAAAATCTTCCCAGATTTTTTCTTAATCATAGCTGGCAAAAACAATTTTGAAAGCTCGGTTAGGGAAGTGATATTCAGTTGGATCATCTCTTCTAGTTTTTTCCACTGGGCATTTTGAAAGCTGTTGTGGTCGCCAAAGCCAGCATTGTTGACCAGTATTTCAACCGCTAGATTTTTTTCTTGGATCAAATTGAAAAGCTTGTTGGGGCCATCAGCTTTAGCTAAATCCATAGGGATCACCACGGCATCAATTGCAAATTTGCTTTCCAATTCGTCGGCTAACTTTTGCAGTTTATCGACACTGCGAGCGCTTAAAATTAAGTTGTGCTTATGTTTGGCAAATTCTTTAGCCAGTTCAAAACCAATTCCTGATGAAGCTCCGGTGATCAATGTGTATTTCATAGATTCTCCTGTTAATAGTTTTTATAAAGATGAAAAGGTTTTTCGGCTGCAGTCTCGTTTCCCTCTATGCCTTGCAAGATCAAAGTAACGGTGGTGGTCAGTTCTTTTGAAAAATCCAATTTAAATATTTCAAGCTCTGGGTCGCTTAAAACTTCTGAAAGCAATTTATTAAATCTTGGATCAGGTAGGCTTGTTTGATAAAGGCCCACCACCACGCTGTGAAGCCGCAGCAAAAATGAAAGCGAGTTATTCGAGTTTAGCGCCGGTGTTTTAAAGGCAATGATCTCGCTCAGTTCGACCAGCAGGGCTTTCATTTCCAGCTTAAAACTTTTAATGGTTGGAGCGCTTAGATTTTCCTCGAGCACCAAATGAAGTATTGAAAGCAGCCTTGGCAAAGTCGGCGAGTGATTGAGGCTAGCCGTCAAGGCCCCGGCGAAATCACTCGCACTGATGGGTTGAGTGATCTTAGAAAAATTTTGTTTTACAAACTTAAGCCAATTTTGAAACTGACTGGTGAGAAGATATAGAAAGACTTCTTCTTTGGTTTGAAAGTAAAGGTACAAAGTGCCCTTGGCTAAATCCGCTTTTTTAGCGATTTTATCCATAGAAATTTGTTGTATGGATTGGGTCTGATACAGGTCCAGACAAGCCAGCAATATCTGCTGTCTTTTGGCTTCTTTGTCCTCGGTATTTCTGGCTCTGGTTTTTGTCGTTTGTTTGGCTTTTATCATAAATGACCTTGAGTCATATATTAACTGACTTAAGGTCATTTAGTCTACTTGAATTTTATGGATCTGAAGTGTCTGGATGTAAGTATCTGAAATTACTTAATTTTAAACTCTTCTTTTTGTATAGTTTCGCCCTTTAGGTCGACTAACTCAATGGAAAGTTTCTTGGCTTTCCAATCTAGGCTCATCAATCCAAAGTTCTCTTTTAGATAGTTGTTTCCGACTCGGTTGGCGTTTTCTTCAACGCCTTCAAGGCGGCTAGTGCGATTGATTCCGCTCGAAGTGATGTCGAATAGATCGCCCCAATTTTTCAAATTGATCTTACTGAATTCACCCAAGTGACGGTCGCCGCTGATCACGAAGATATTTTTGTTTTTGGTCGCCGAAATCAGTTTGAACATCTTTTCGCGTTCATGAGGAAACAATCCCCATTTTTCAAAGCTGTGGCCATCAGCGATCAGTTGCAAACTGCTCACGATAATTTTGATCTTCGCTGGTTTTGCCAATTCGCCTTCTAGCCATTTCCACTGGGCATCACCCAGCATGGTTTTCTTTTTGTCGGCGGTAGGCTGATAGATGTCCAACTTATGTTTGGGCTGTTTGTTCTCTTCAACGGCGCTGCGAAACCATCTTAGGTCCAATAGGATCACCTGCACGTCTTGTGGCGCTTTTCCAAAAATAAACGAGTGGTAGATGCCATCTTGTACCGGAGTGATTTGTTCAGCATCAGCAGGAAAGAATTTCAAAAATTCAGACTTAGCATACTCTTTTTCACTATTGGTAATACCGCCATCATTTTCGCCAAAATCGTGGTCATCCCAAGTTGCAATCATAGGGATTTCAGCTCGGGCTTTTTTAAACTCAGGAACCTGAGCTTGCATCACATATTGATCGGCAATTGGTTTGTCCTCGGGTTTCGAAGCATAAACGTTATCACCTACGCCAATATAAAGATCAGGTTGTTTAGACGATATTGTGGTCCAAATTGGCTGCGGTCTTTTTTGGTGCTGACAAGAGCCAAAAGCAATTTTGTTCAAAGTTACTTTTGTTTCAACTTTTTTGATCACCACTGGTTCTGGTGGCAAAGATGGCGTTTCAACTTTTGACTTTAAACTGCAGGCCGCAAAAATACTAACTGCGGCCAAGCTGATGAAAAATTTCGACTGACTCATGTGGGTTCCTGTTTCTTTTTGAGTTTATCCGCGCTCTGAAAGGGGCTTCACAGTTCTTTGTGCCGCACCAATGTACTCGCTTAAAGGACGAATGATTCGGTTGTTCGAAGCTTGTTCCATCACGTGAGCTGACCAACCGGTGGTTCTTGCCATCACAAAGATCGGAGTGAAGAAATCAATTTCAAATCCCATCATGTAATAAGCCGGACCGGCCGGGAAATCCAAATTAGGATAGATCTTCTTTTTCTCGACCATCACTTTTTCTAAAGATTCATACATCTGCATCCACTTTGGCTCGTTGGTCACTTTCGCCATGCTTTGCGCGTACTTTTTCATGGTTGGAACTCGAGAATCGCCGCTCTTATAAACACGGTGACCAAAGCCCATGACTTTTCGTTTGGCAGCCAAAGCATCAATCATCCACTGTTCCGCTTTTGCTGGATCGCCGATCTCCATCATCATGTGCATAACCATTTCGTTGGCACCACCATGCAAAGGACCTTTAAGTGCGCCAATGCCAGCAACAGTTGCCGAGTAAATATCAGACTCAGTTGAAGTCACCACTCGCGAAGTAAAGGTCGATGCGTTGAAGCTGTGCTCAGCATAAAGGATCAAAGAAACGTCAAAAGCTTTCACGATTTCTTTTTGTGGAACTTTGCCAAAAACCATATGGAAAAAGTTTTCCGCGATCGTCAAATTTTTATCAGGAGCAATAAAATCCAAACCTTTTTTGAAGCGGTAATCAGCTGCAATCATAGTGGGGATTTTTGCTAGCAATCTTGCAGCTTTGTCCATATTGGTCGCAGGCTTTGCGTCCCAAATGCGTTCGTCTTCACAGCCTAAAAAGCTGACACCTGTTCGGATTGAATCCATAGGGTGACATTTTTTTGGCAAACGACGAATCACTTCTAAATTGTCCTTAGAAATGTCGCGGTAGCTTCTTTCCAATTTTTGAAAATCCGCCAATTGAGCTTTGTTCGGAAGTTCTCCGTGGTACATCAAGTAAGCCACTTCTTCAAAAGAGCAGTTTTCTGCTAAATCTTGAACTGGGTATCCACGATAGATCAATGAATTGGTATCAGGATTTACTTTTGAAACACTTGAGGTGTCCATCACGACGCCTTCAAGGCCTTTTTTCACATTCATTTTCTCTGGTTCTGGAACGTAATCTGGGTTGATATATTCAGCCATGGTGGACTCCTATTTCAAGCTAACTGTAAGTTAGCTATTTCAGTTTAAAGTTAAAAATATTTTGATCAAAATTATTATATCGTTCGTAATCAGTCAGAGCGTAAAGCTCCTTGCGATGTTGCATTTTATCTAAAATGCCATCTTGATTTCCATTGGCTAAAATATGTTTTAGGCCATCTTCTTGTGCTTTCATCGCCAATCGTAAAGTCGTCACTGGCCAAATCACCATATTGAAGCCTAAGTTTTCAAGTTGCGAAATTGTCAGAAGCTTTGATTTTCCAAACTCGGTCATATTGGCCAAAAGGGGAGCTTTGACTTCGCGACGAAATGTTTCAAATTCTTTTTCGTCCGCCAAAGCTTCGGTGAAAATCACATCAGCTCCAGCATCAATATAGGCCTTAGCTCTTTCGATGGCTTTGTCTAGGCCTTCGCTGGCTCGAGCATCAGTTCTAGCAATGATCACAAAATTTGGATCTAATTTTCGGGCTTGATCAGCGGCTTTGATTTTTTGAGTCATCTCCGAAGTTGAGACCAAAGACTTTCCGTCCAGGTGGCCGCAACGTTTTGGATTTTCTTGGTCTTCTAGGTGACAACCAGAAAGACCATTTTCAATAAATTCTTGAATGGTTCTAGCTGCGTTCATCGCCACGCCAAAGCCAGTGTCGGCATCAATGATCGAAGGCAAAGTTGTGACCCTTGCGATTTGTCGCCCGCGATGAGCGACTTCAGTCAAGGTGGTCAAGCCGATATCTGGGTAGCCTAAATCATTTGATAAAACAGATCCCGAAATATACACGCCTTGAAAGCCTGCCAATTTTTCAATTTGCATGGCTGACAAAGGTGAAAAGGCGCCTGGGAACTTGAGCAGTTTTCCAGATTTTAAACCTTCGCGAAATTTTTTTCTTTTATCTCTTGGGTCTGTTTCATTAAATAACATAGTTCAGCTTCGCTTCCTCCGCCAGGCGGTTTAAAAAATCCCTTTGGTGTCGCGCTTGTTGTTGATCAATTTCTCGATTGGAATTTGCACGTTCAACTCTTGCACTTGGGCTGATGTTAAATCGGTCAAATTTTCAGCAAGACTGATAAAGCGGTTGCGTTCGTCTTTGGTGATGATTCCTTCAGTGAGCTCATCAAATTTACGAACATAGTCTTTGCGAACAAATGGTTTCGCGCCAGCAGGGTGAGCGTTAGCCACGCCAAGTTCGTCCACCAAAGTTTCACCATTTTTGAAAATGATTTCCACTTTGCCGCCAAAGCATTTTTTGTTTGGATCTTGATCGTGATAAGCCGCGGTCCACTTAGGATCTTCGACTGTTCGGATCTTGTGCCACAAAGCGACTGTCTCTGGTCGTTTAGCGCGTTCAGGAGCATAAGAATTCACGTGGTGCCATCGGCCGTCTTCTAAAGCCACTGCGAAAATGTACATGATCGAGTGATCTAAAGTTTCGCGACTTGCATTTGGATCCATTTTTTGCGGATCGCCTGCACCAGTTCCGATCACATAGTGAGTGTGGTGAGAAGTGTGAATGACCACTTCTTTGATGTCTGCGAAATTTGGAATTTTGCTTTTCATTCTTGCTGCCAAATCAATCAAAGCTTGTGATTGATATTCAGCCGAATGTTCTTTGGTGTAAGTTTCTAAGATGGCGCGTTTGTCTTCGCCCACTTCTGGCAACGGAACTTCGTATTTTCCATTTTTTCCAGAAAGCATGTAAGAAATAACCGAGTCTTCACCTTCATAGATTGGTGAAGGTGCGCCTTCGCCGCGCATGCAACGATCCACCGCTTCGATCGCCAATTTTCCGGCGTGAGCAGGGGCGTAGGCTTTCCAAGATGAAATTTCGCCTTTACGAGACTGGCGAGTGGTAAATGAAACGTGAACGGCTTGTTGAACCGCTTGGAAAATTGTTTCAGTCGGTAGACCCAACAAAGTTCCGATGCCTGCAGCCTGAGCCGGGCAAAGGTGAGCAATATGATCCTTTTTAAACTCATGAAGACAAATCGCTTTCACTAGGTCGACGTGAACTTCGTAACCAGTGACGATGCCTTTTAAAAGATCTTTTCCAGATTTGTTCAATTGCTGAGCAACTGCCAATATCGGTGGAATGTTGTCGCCTGGGTGTGAGTAATCCGCCGCCAAATAGGTGTCATGAAAATCCAATTCGCGAACTGCAGTGCCGTTGGCCCAAGCCGCCCACTCGCAATCAAATTTTTGAGAGTTCGGCATTCCAAAAACAGTCGCACCACCACTGCGAGGGTGAGCAATTGCCATGGATCTTGCTGAAGCAACTGGTCTGCGGTTAGCAGAGGCAATAGCAACGGAAGCGTTGTCGATGATTCGATTGATGACCATATCAGT
The DNA here is from genome assembly GCA_964505225.1 of uncultured Bdellovibrio sp. GTDB lineage: Bacteria > Bdellovibrionota > Bdellovibrionia > Bdellovibrionales > Bdellovibrionaceae > 21-14-0-10-47-8. The sequence goes on from CAZDHC010000112.1 coordinate 7,413, forward strand.
GACATCAGATTTAATAGCGGCATTGTCAGAAGCGATTTCTGCAATCTTCCAAGCCAATTGATTTTCACGAGCTAATTTTTCTTTAGACGGGTAGACCCGTACCAGGTGTTTTCGCATGAGGTAATTCCTTTGTTTTAAAGGTCGTCAGGCTAACACGTGATTTAAGAGTGGGGAACTCGTTGTATGTGGTTGATGTGCGCGTCAAGATTGATGCTGCTATGCACCCATAAGAAATAGAAAAGGACTAGAAAGTTCCGATTGAAAAGTAGAACGGAAATTGGCCTTCACGGCGGTCCGATTTTTTATCTAGTTTATAGCCCCATTCAAATGAAACGGCTCCAACCGGAGTCGAATACCTTAAGGCCAAGCCGACTGCGTCGCGGTAAGGATCGTCCATACCAATGTCTTTTAAATAAACAGCTCCACCGTCGTAGAATAGAGCTCCGCCAAAGTTGCCTTTGATCGGAAATCTTAGTTCCGATTTGAGCATGTACATGGTCGCCGAGGTCTTCAAATAGTAGATTCCCGAAGTTGGGTCATAGTTGCTTGGATCTTTTTGAAAATCAAAAGCATTGGGGAAGGCTTCGCCCGGTTGAAAGCCGCGGATGCTGGATTGGCCACCTAGGATCAAACCTTTTTTGTCATAAGGCACGCCGTCGGCACGGTCGTTTCCCGAAGCCATATTTTTCAAATAGCCACCGCGAACCGAGTTGGCCACCACCCAACCGGGTTTGTAAAAGCCTTTATAGTGGGTGATGCTTCCCATGGTTTTAAAATATTGAATCGAGTTTGAACTTCCAATGTCCGGTGTCGAATATTCGGCATTCAATCGAGTGAAAGTCCCTTTGGTCGGATTAAAAGGGTGATCGCGGAAATCGATATCCAAAGTCGGACCGGTCGTCACAATGACGAGCTCGTTGTTTGGAATCTTGTGGTTTCCCGGATCGATCGGAAAGTCCCGGTACTGAGACGAATTCCAAAGGTCATAGGAAAGTGAAATATGCGAAGTTAAATCCTGCTCCACAGACCAACTGATCTGTTTCAGCTCAGTGGCTTTACGCAAATCAAAATCAGAAATGGCCACGGATTGAGTGTAGTTAATTCGGCCTTTGACTCGCGAATCAAAAAGGTAGGGTTCTAAATAGCCAAAAGTGATTTTTCGTTCAGGGAATTTAATGTCAGCGATATTGTAGTTGCCTTCGAACCTGGCTGAGGCTCCGCGGCCAGTTCCCATAATATTTCGGTAGGCTAACCCCATATATCCGCGAATGGTTAATTCTCGTTCGTTGTTGGCGCCAATTCCCATGTTAAATAAACCCGGATCTCGGTCGCTGACTTTGACCACCACTGTTCTTTTTGAAACTTGGGTTTTAGCTTCTAAAGTTCGAATGTCGACAAATGTAAAATGTCCCAAGCGCTGCAAGCGATTAGTCGATTCCTCGATCAATTGCGGCGTCAACGTGTCGCCGATGGCGAAATCCAATTCTTTCAAAATGACATAGTCTTTCGTGATCGAGTTTCCTTCGACTAAAATTCCAGCCACAATCACTTTTGGTCCTTCGTAAACCTTAAATTTCAAAGTGGCCAAGGTGGCGTCTGAATTGTAGCGGATGAGATCTTCTTTTTCGTTTAGTAGATTCATTTCTAAATAACCAGAATTGCGATAGAAGTCTTTTAGCTTTTGTATGCCTTCTTCCAATTGATTCAATTTCAGCGGTTGATTGTTTTTAAGTCCAATGACGGAAAGCAGTTGAGCTTCGGTAAACGATGAAGTCCCGTCGAATTGTACGATGTCCAAAATTGTTAAGGGGCCTTCGTCAAAATTGACGGTGATGACAATTTCATTTTTATCTTTGCCTTGGTAAACAGTTTTAGAGCTGATGACTTTGGCCTGTAAAAAACCTTGGTTTTGACGATCGATAACCAAGTTTTTAAGTCCATTTTCGATGTGATCGCGATTGTACAATTGTTTCGAATTCACCAGGTCTGACGAATGTTCAAAAACAAAATTGCTGTATTCTTTTTCGCTCAGCGTGTACTTGCCATTGAAGCGAATTTCTTTAATTTGAACTTTTGGTCCCTCATTGACCTTGAAAGAAATGACCTTCGAGTGAGGGGACTTTCCTTCGCGCTCTTCGGTCAATATTTCAACGCGAGAATAGCCTCTGGAAAGATAGAAATCTTTAATTTTGCTGGAAAGTTCAGGCCCAATGCTGGGGTTTGCCGAGAAAAATGTATCCAGCTCTAATGCGTCAAAAATTTCACCTTCAAGCTCTTGCTTTTCACCTTCGATTTCCAGAAATATCTGATCCGAATTGGTGACTCCAAAAGTGAGTTTGGCCTCTAGGTCATCTCCACTCATGGTGACTTCGGGGCCGATGAGATCAGCCTGATAATAATGGTTTTTATTCAAACTTTCTCGAAGGTCCTTTTTAATGCTCATCAAAGTTTGATCCGTTAAAGGCTCTTTCAACAATTGATCGTTTAAAAAAGCCAGGTATTGATTTTTGAATTCAGCATTGTTGGATTTGAGCTCTATGGATCGAATCGTGGACCTGATGCCTTCTTTGATATTGATTTGAACTTGGATTTCAGTGGGGGCCAGTTTTGCAAATTCTAGATCTATCACAGCATTTAGAAAGCCACGGTCTTGATACATGCGGCGGATTCGTTCGCCAGCTTCGATCAAGGATTGTTGATCAAAAATTGATTTTTCAGCCAGGACAAATTCGCGCCGAATTTCGCCTTCAGAAATGCTTTTCATTCCGGTAAAAATCAATTTTGAGATTCTTCTTGTTTTACCCACATTTAAAAAATAGTGTTCGGAATCATTTGAGACTTTGTCTTGAACTTGTTTTAAGATTTGCACGCCTTCAAATTGTTCTTTGGTGACCAAATAGCGAACCAGGCTGTCTAAATCACTTTGGCGAAAGTTTTTCCCTTTTAGATTCGGAAATTGATTTAAAATTTCTGTTTGGGTTTGGGCGGGCAGGG
>CAZDHC010000113.1:0-376 GCA_964505225.1 uncultured Bdellovibrio sp.
AGACTACACTGTCATCAGTGGCGGTGGAAAAATCGTCAAAATTCGCGAAGTTTTAATGCCGGTAATTGATATCAGCGAATCCCTTGGAAAGATCAATTGGGAAGAGCTGGATAACATGCGCTACACCAGTGGCGAAGAAAAAGAATCATTAAGATCAAGACGTGAAGAAACCATGTTGGTCATCATCGAATCGATTTATGGAATGATGGCTTTACCGGTGGATGAAGTCATTGGACAAGCTCAGGTGGTGGTGAAACCGATCACGACTGGCTTAGGTCAACAAATTCCAGAGGTCGCAGGAGCTGCGATTTTAGGAGATGGTCGAACAGTCTTGATTCTTGATCCAACGGCTATGACCCAGCAGAAGAAGTTTGCT
>CAZDHC010000113.1:386-10292 GCA_964505225.1 uncultured Bdellovibrio sp.
AGTTGTAATACCTGCAGTAATTGCCCAACCTGCTGGACCAGTAAAAAAATTAAGTGAAAGTGTCGGAGCTAATTTTGCCGATCCTGATTTAAGTCCAAAGCACTACGATTTCTTTACAAAAATGATGTATGAGATTTCGGGTGTGAATATGCCACCGAGCCCTAAAAACGAGGCTTTACTTAAAAATCGACTTTCAAAACTGATGAGAAAGAGCAATATGTCTTCCTATGATCAATTGGCGAAAGCGATGGAAAAGCCATCTCCGCAGTTGCTCAATGATTTCGTTTCTTCACTGACGACAAATAAGACTCATTTTTTCCGAGAAGATAGTCACTTTGATTGGTTTAAAGAGTATTTGAAGACTCACTTTAAAAATAATCAAGAGCTTCGCGTTTGGTGTGCAGCGGCCAGTACAGGTCAAGAACCATATACAACCGCAATGGTCTTAAGTGAAAACTTGGATCAAAGTCAGTTGATGCGTACAAAATTTTTGGCGACCGACATTGATTTGCAGGTTTTAGCCAAGGCTGCAGCAGGAAAATACAAAGAAACTGAAATGGATGGCTGTCCCGATATTTTAAGACAAAAGTATTTTCAAAAAGGTAAGGTCGGCGATGAGGCCACTTATAAAGCAAAAGAGGAACTAACAAAAATGGTTCGCTTTGCACCTTTAAATTTGATGGCAGAGAAATATCCGTTTCAGCACAAGTTTCACGTTATCTTTTGCCGAAATGTTTTGATCTACTTTGATCCTCCGACGACGAAAGCGGTGATTCAAAAATTAGTAGATTCGTTGGCGGTTGGGGGCTTTTTGATTCTGGGACATTCAGAATCAGGAACTGTTAAGAACCCACAGATTAAACCCTTGTCTCGAGCAATTTATCAGAAGTTAGGTTAATTTATGGCAGATAAAATTAAAGTTTTAGTGGTGGATGACTCGGCAGTGATTAGAAAATTATTGTCAAAAATTATTGAGTCATGCCCGGATATGGAACTGGTTGGCACGGCACCAGATCCTTTTGTTGCGCGAGAGAAAATTGTAGAAACGAAGCCAGACGTGATGACTTTGGATGTTGAGATGCCAAAGATGGACGGCTTAAGTTTTCTAGAAAAAGTCATGCAATTTATGCCGATCCGAACTTTGATTATTTCTTCTTTGGCAAAAGAAGGATCCGAGACCGCTTTACGCGCCTTTGAAATTGGTGCTATTGATGTCATCGAAAAGCCATCTTTAGATGTGACTAAAACTTTAGAGACTATGACCGAAGCCATAGCGACAAAAATTCGCATGGCCGCTAAAGCCCGAGTTCAAAAGATGACCCCTCCCCCGAAAACTCAGGCAGGCGCTGTTAAAAAAGTGGCTGCGATGGCTAAGACCACTCACCAAGTTCTGGCGATTGCTTCTTCCACTGGTGGAACTGAAGCTTTGAAAGTGGTCCTTGCTGGATTGCCGCCGGATCTTCCGGGCACTGTGATTGTTCAGCACATGCCAGCTGGTTTTACAAAAACCTACGCTGACAATTTAAATACCAGATATCCATTTGAAGTTCGTGAAGCCCAAGATGGAGACAAGGTTGTTCCGGGCCGAGTGCTGCTAGCTCCAGGAAATTTTCATATGGAAATGGTTCGAAACGGTGCCTACTATCATGTGAAGTTAAATCAAGATCCCTTGATGCATGGAGTGCGGCCGGCAGCTGACATTTTAATGAAAAGTGTGGCGAAATATGCAGGCGCCAATGCTATTGGTGTGGTTTTGACTGGCATGGGAAAAGATGGTGCTGAAGGTCTTTTAGCTATGAAGCAAGCTGGTGCCTATAATATTGGTCAAAGTGAAAAAACTTGTGTGGTTTACGGAATGCCCCAGGCCGCAGCGCAAATCGGCGCTTTGGATCAGGTTTTAGATTTGACGTCTATTTCGACTGAGCTGTGTCGTCAATTTCAGAAGCGGGCTGCTTAGTTTTTTCTTGGGGTGGCTTGTTTAATTGATGCCACCAAAACCAATAAACGTCTGCCGGCAGCCAATGTTCCACTTTTGCAATTCTTAAGGCCATTGGCAGGGTTTCGTTTCTTAAAAAAGCCTCTTGTCGTCGAGCGCCTTTTCTTTTGAAGGTGTCGATATTTTTCAAATTTTCCATCAGTTCGATGGCATCAAATACAAAACTTTGTTCAGTTCGAAACATCATCAATTCATCTTTAAGAAGTTTTTGTAAAAGGTCGTCTCGGTTTGGCAACTCTTTTGAAGCTTGTAAAAAGCCTAAAATAATTGGCAACAACACTTCAGTTGGTTTGTTTTGATCTAAGCAAAGATCATTAAATTTTGTAAAATAAGTCAAAAACAATTCACGGCGATCAATGTCGTCAAAAATTGGTTTTAAACTTGGTAAAATAAATTCCAAAATTCCCAAGTCATAGATTTCAAGCCAAGCGGGAATCGGATCCGGTAGACGCATAAATTTTAGAAATTCTTCGCGGCGTCTTGGTAGCACCGATCTTAATAATGAAGAAGCTTCGGATTGAATTGCAGCACGAAGACTTTCCTCAATTTTAAATCCCAATTTGTGAGTCAAGCGAATGGCGCGAAGACTGCGAATTGGATCCTCGTTGATTCGAGCCACGGGGTTACCGATCATGCGCAAGGTGCGAGCTTCGATATCGACCATGCCTTTAGCGTAATCGATCAATTCATCTTTGATGGGATCATAAAAAAGAGCATTGATGGTGAAATCTCGGCGAAGCGCATCCTGTTCCGGAGTTCCAAAGAAATTATCACCTTGAACTACCGGTCTGTTGTTCTCTTCGTTTTCAGAGTCCTCTTGTGCATCTCGAATTTCATTTTCGGCATTGGCTGCAGCTAGCTCTTCTGCATTGATTTCACGTCTGAATGTGGCGACTTCATATTGTTGATCGCCACGTTTGACTAAAACTAAACGAAAACGACGGCCGATCACATAACTGCCCCAGATCTTTCGTTTGACCTGGTTGGGCTCAGCACTGGTTGCAATATCGTAATCTTTTGGATGGAGACCTGCCAATAGATCGCGCACACAACCACCCACCAAATAACTTTGAAATCCTTCACGTTGAAGAACTCTGACAATTTCTTTGGCATTTGGATCAATCCAACTTGCGTGCAATCTAGGTTTTTGTTTAATGTCCATCATAGGGTAAAACTTGTTATGTCATCATATTTGTCTCAGTTCAATTATCAAATCTTGGGGCCAGAAAATGGTCGTCGCTGGGTGTTTTTGCATGGCTTGATGGGTTATGGCTTAAATTGGCGGTCGATCGCAAAAGGTTTAGAAGCGACCGAGCAGGTCTTAATTTTTGATCAGCGTGGCCACGGAAAATCTTTTAAGCCCTTAACGGGTTATGCTCCCGAAGATTTTGCAGATGATTTGGATTTAATTGTTCAAGAGTTGAATTGGGAAAAATTTATTTTAGTTGGCCACTCGATGGGAGGGAGAAACGCTCTTTCCTATGCTCATAAATTTCCAGAAAAAATTGAAAAGCTGATCATTGAAGACATTGGACCCGAGGGCAATCCGTCGGCACCGGATTATTATCGTTGGCTTTTGGGGCTGGTGCCGACTCCGTTCGTCAATAAGCTCAGAGCAAAAGAATTTTTTATGAACGAGTTTAAGCCGTTGGTTAAAGGAAAAGTGGAAAATCCTGACACTCTAGGACAATATTTTTATTCAAATATTATAGAAATGCCCGATGGGCAGGCAGATTGGCGTTTTTCCAAAGAGGCGATTTTGTCTGCCGTGCTGCAAGGACGAGCAAAAGATCAGTGGTCTGAGCTCAGATCGCTGCCAATGGACACTCTGATCGTTCGGGGCGAGACTTCGAAAGAGCTTTCCCACGAGGTTTTCGTAAAAATGTCGGTGTCGAATCCAAGAGTCAGTGGCGTCGAAATACCTAACGCGGGGCACTGGGTTCATTCGGATCAGCCGCAACTGTTCTTAGGCACCATTCGAAAGTTTACAGGACTGACGACTTAAGCTAGCTTGTGCTTTTATTTTCAACCGAGGAATCTGACCTTGAAATTTTCTGACTTACTTCTGGAACCATCGTTACAAAGTTCAATCGATAAACTGGGCTATCAAGATTCGACCCCCATTCAAGCGGCAACAATGCCTTTGGTGGTCGAAGGAAAAGACATCGCGGGCCTAGCACAAACTGGAACTGGTAAAACCGCTGCCTTTTTGATCCCAATGATGGATCGAATTTTAAAAGGCCGAGTGCAATTAGATGCTTTAAATGACGAGCAAAAAGCTTTTGTTCAAAAACGATCTTTTCAAGATTGGAAAGCTCAAAATTTTATTTTGATTTTAGTTCCGACTCGCGAGTTAGCGGAACAAGTTTACGAAAACATTGGAAAACTGGGTGAAGCTTCTGGTCTTCGTGGAATCGCTGTCTATGGTGGCACCGGCTATGATAAACAAAAAGAGGCTTTTAAAAATCAGGTTGAATTTGTGGTCGCTACTCCTGGTCGATTGATTGATTTGTACAAAGAACACTTTGTCGATTTAAAGCAAGTTCGGGCGATTGTGTTTGATGAAGCGGATCGCATGTTCGACATGGGATTTAAAGACGATATGAAATTTATTTTGTCTCGAGTCCCTCGTGAGAGACAATTTTTAGTTTTCAGTGCGACATTAAATTTTGACGTTTTAAATACCGCTTATCAATTTGGTGCTGAGCCAATTGAAATTGACGTTAGTCGCGATCAAGCACGAGCTGAAAATGTGAAAGATAATATCTTTCACGTGGGCCATGATGAAAAGCCAATGTACTTGCTTTCGGCTTTGAAAAAACACAGTCCAAAACAGGCGATTATTTTTAGTAATTTTAAAGCCAATGTTGATAAAATTGCTCGATTCCTATCTGAAAATGGAGTTCCTGCAGCTGGTATTTCAAGTTTATTGACTCAGGCTCAAAGAAATCGAGTGCTTGAGCAGTTTAAAGCAGAAAACGAAAAAAATATTTTAGTCGCTACTGATGTTGCCGCTCGCGGTTTGGATATCAAAGGCGTCGATATGGTAATCAATTATGAATTGCCAATGGATGCTGAAAGTTATGTGCACCGAATAGGTCGTACAGGCCGAGCCGGCAGCGAAGGTGTGGCCGTGTCTTTGGTCAGTGATAGAGATGTGGATTCGTTAAGTCGCATCGAAGATTATTTAAAGCACAAATTAGAAATTGGTTGGATGGAAGACACTGAATTCGTTCGCGAGTTTAAGGCATTTCCAAGAGATGATTATGGTCATGGTCGCGAAGATCGTGGACCAAGACGCGAAGGTGGACATTCTGGTGGCGGTCGTCCTGACAATCGTGGGCCAAGACGCGAAGGTGGACATTCTGGCGGCGGTCGTCCTGACAATCGCGGACCAAGACGTGAAGGTGGACATTCTGGCGGCGGTCGTCCTGACAATCGCGGACCAAGACGTGAAGGCCAAGGCGGCCATCCAAAGCATGGTGACCGTCCTGATAATCGTGGACCAAGAAGAGAAGGCCAAGGCGCTCATCCAGGTGGCGGACATTCTGGTGGCGGTCGTCCCGACAATCGTGGGCCAAGACGTGAAGGCCAAGGCGGTCATCCAAAACATGGTGACCGTCCCGACAATCGCGGACCAAAGCGTGATGGGCCACATCAGAAACATTCTGAAAACAGACCACACGCAAAACAGGGTGATCGTCCTAAACATGGGAACAAATCCCATGGTGCGCATCGCAAACCGCATGGCGCTAGCAAGCCTCCAGCGGGTATCGTAGGAAAAGTATCAGGATTTTTTAAAAAGCTTTTTGGGGAGTAGTGGTCGACCACTCGAATGTTTTCGTGATCTGATTGCATCCCTGAAGAGTTGATTCGAAATTTTTCTTTAAATCTTTACAGGTTAAAATCACCACTCGTCTGTCTTTTAAAAACAGGATTTGACGAAGTTGTTGGCCTGTTTTCTTGTGATCCAGATCGATCACCAAACCCGTATTGTTGTTCAAGCCAAAAACCTTAGTTCCAAGGACATCAAAACCGTAATTAATATAGTCTTTCATCCAACGTTTAGCGTAATTTTCCACCGACATTTCAGCTTTTAAAGACTCAGTTTTTACCGTCAATGAGCCTGTCGCCGAGCTTGGGTTCGAATATAAAAGCTCGTCGGTGCCGCTCAATTGCCAGCCAGAGCCGGCTGTTTTTAAAGAAAAGCCTCGGTTTTTCAGAAACAGGCCATTTTCCGGAGCCAGCAAAGCCGAGGTAGACGTGGCCGGGCTCGGAGCCGCATAAGCTCTTGGATTGTTAAGAAAAACTAAAAACAAGGTGATCATTGTAAAAAGGATGAAGTTTTTAATATTGAGAGCGAAGTCATTTGAAATAGAAAATTTGAGAGACTCCATTACTTAGTTTTATTTGAATTTTTTTGATTCAGCCAGTAGTTTCCGCCCCGGGTATAAAAAAACTACGTTAAACGGGGGATTATGAAGATGAAAAATCAATTCACAAAAGCAACCACGGCTTTGGTCTTGTCGGCAATAGCATTGTCGGTCACTGTCCTTTCTGGATGTTCAAAGTCTAAACCAACGGTGCTTGAAACCTTGGGTGGCGAAGAGCCGCGTATATTTTCAAATCGTCCCATCAAGCAAGATCAGTTTATTGCCGTGCTCAAATTGCAATCTCCGGGTTTATTGACAGCTGTGACCTTCGTTGATGGAAAAAAACAAGTCGATGCCAACTTAGCGAAAGCGGTCGAAGCGGAACAGCAACAAGCAATCGATGACCTTAAAAAACTTTCAAATGAAATCCGAATTCTATTTCGCTACAAAATGGTTTTAAACGGACTTGCGATTGTGGCTCCCATTTCTTTGCAGGATCAAATTCGAGCCCAAATGCATGTGGCCTATGTTGAAGCTGAAACTCCTTTCAGTAGACCAGTTTTAAAAGAAATCACTTCTGGCTCTCCGTCTGCCTTGACTGAAAAGAACTCGGTTAAATTTATCGGTGCAGACAAAGTTCACAAATTAACCGTGGACCAAAACGGAGTTCAAGTTCCGGTTGCTGGAAAAGGTATGAAGGTTGGTATCATTGATACCGGTATCGATTTTACCCACTCAATGTTTGGTGGCCTAGGAACAGCTGAGGCGTATAAGTCCATTGACCCATCTAAAGCAGCTTCGGGATTTCCTTCTGTTAAGGTTGTAGGGGGAATTGATCTCGTAGGAACCGAGTACGACACTGGCTCAGCCGACTATTCTAAACACGTACCAAAACCAGATGAAAATCCATTAGATGAAGGCGGTCACGGAACTCACGTTGCAGGAACCGTAGCTGGAATTGGTGATGACGTTGAAACTTACTCGGGAGTGGCTCCAGAAGCAGATCTATTTGCGATTAAAGTATTTGGCGCCGATGGTTCAACTGGAGATGCGGTCGTTGTGGCGGCTTTGGAATACGCAGCGGATCCAAATCAAGACGGCCAGTTGAATGATCAGTTGGACGTGGTGAATATGTCTTTGGGAAGTTCTTATGGAAATCCTCACATCTTGTACGGTGAAGCGATTCAAAATCTTTCAAAAGGTGGAACGGTCGTTGTGGCCTCTGCTGGAAATGAAGGAAATCATGATTACATCGTAGGTGCTCCATCGGTGGCGGACGATGCGATTTCAGTTGCGGCGAGTATTGATGATTCGTTTCACAATTGGCAATTTCGCGCGGTTGAGTTTTCGACTGCTGAAGGCATAAAATTAGCCGAAGCGATTGAAGGCCCAATTTCTAAACCGGTCGCTGAAGCTGGAGATGTTTCAGGCAAACTGGTATTTGCCGGAATCGCAGATCAAGATTTCTCTGCCGAGTTGGCTTCACAAATTAAAGGCAATGTGGCTTTCATCGATCGTGGCAAAGTTCCTTTTGCTGACAAAGTTCGTCGTGCCTTTGAAGCCGGCGCAGTCGGTGTTGTGGTCGGCAACAACCAGCCTGGAAATCCATTCGCTATGGGTGGAGAAGGTCATTATGAAATCCCGGCAGTGATGATCAGTCAAGCATTGGCGACGAATCTAAAAGGCCTCATGAAGTCTTCAGATGTGACAATGAATTTTCAGTCTGCACAGAAAATTGAAAAAGCGGAATTGATTGATACTTTGACGGACTTTTCTTCTCGCGGTCCAAGATCTATTGATGCTCTTTTGAAGCCAGAAATTTCTGCTCCAGGTTCTAATATCATTTCCGCAGCTATGGGAAAAGGAAACAAAGGGGTTAAGCTTTCCGGAACCTCAATGTCTGGTCCCCATATTGCCGGAGTTATGGCCTTGTTAAAGCAAGCTCGACCTGATTTGACTTCTGCGGAACTAAAATCAATTTTGATGGGTCACGCAAAATCGATTGGGGATGAAAAGAAAAGCAACTATCCTCTTTCTCGCCAAGGTGCGGGCCGAGTGCAAACTTATGAGTCTGCACTTTCGAGCCTTGTTTCAGATAGAACGGCTATTTCTTTTGGTGAAGTGAATATTGAAGGATCTAAGACTTTTAAAGAAACAGTACGAGTTCGAAATATTTCAAAAGAAGTTTTAAACTTAGCATTGAGTCTAAATAACGTTTCTGGAATGACTTTGAGCTTGGGTGGAAAAGAAACATTAGCATTGGCTCCAGGTGAATCGAAAGACCTTGTGGTCCGCGTGACTTTGGATGCTTCAAAGGTAACTGAAAAAGTGGCTGAATTGAACGGGCTTTTAACTTTTTCAAGTAACGGAAATGAAGCGTTCAGAATTCCAGTTTTGGCGATGGTCAAAAAGATTTCTCAGACAGTGGGAACTGGCCTTGTCACAAGCGCTACTTCGAAAGCATCTGCTTCTGGGGCAGTAGTGGATTTGACCGTTAAAAACAAAGGCGTTTACGACGGAGTCGTTCTGCCATTTAATTTATTGGGATTGGATGCACGTAAGAACGATGCGAACAACGATCCTTACTTGAGCAAAGCTTGTGACCTACAGGCTGTCGGGTATCGACTTGTAGACAAAGTGGTCGAAGGCAATAAGATCACCGTTTTACAAGTGGGTGCTAAAATCTATGAACCAATGACGACTTGGAATGCTTGTGAGCTTTCAGTTTTGATTGACTCCGACGGTGACCAAGTGGCCGAGCAGGAGCTTGCCGGATTTGCACTTGGCAATGTTAAAGGCCTATCCAATGCGACGAATGAAAATGAGTTCGTCAGCGTCTTGTTAGATGCGACCAAGGCTAGATCTGTTCGTTCCGAATACGAGCAAGCCATTTTGGCAGGTAACAAAGCAGAAGAATCCTATGCTGACTCTGTGATCGACGAACAAGAGATGTCTGTTTTCAATCGATCCACAATCGTGATTGTTGAAGCGGATGTGACCAAATTGGCTCGGCGAACTGATGGACAATTGGCAATAAAGGTGGCGACGGTGTTTAACGAAGCCAGCTCTGTTGAAATGGACGATTTTTTGGCGAATCAAGCGAAAGAGTGGAAGTTGATTTCAGTAGATCCGCAAAGCCAAGCCTTTGTTGGCTTGCCTGAATCTGTCGAAGTCAAAGCCGGTCAGTCAGCAACAGTTGATTTTGAAAAAGGCCAAGGCGATGCGCGTTTGTTATTGTTAATGCCAGACAATCGAAGTGTTTTTTCAGATATCGAAAGAGATGATCAACTTCAAATCATGTCGACCAAATTTAAAAATTAAGTCCTAAAAAATTAGACTTAAGATTTAGAATTTTAGACTGTTATTGGCGGCTGCAGTTAGAGATTTAAAATAAATCTGACTGCGGCCAGTGGCTTAGCGGGTCAATATTTTAGCTACAACCAGGTGCTTTTAAAAATTTTAGTTTTGTTAGCAAAATTTATAAATGACCCAAATTCTAAATTTTTCTATATCTTCTGGGGTTAATCTTCCGTGCTG
>CAZDHC010000114.1:0-10279 GCA_964505225.1 uncultured Bdellovibrio sp.
CCTTGGTACCGGTATAACGTCTTTCTTTACATTCACGAATCTAAAATACAAAATATTCCTCAAGATCTTTTGATGAGCCAATTGGGTGTCGACCAACAACCGACCGATGTCAGTCCTTTCTCTTGGCGTCTTCGAAAACTACTTCTTTCCCAATTCTCGGTAAATTTTGTAACTAAACTTTCAATAGCAAAACACTGGATTCTATTGAATTTGAAACGCTAATCTAGAAATTCATTAAATACCTATAAAGATTTTTCTTTTCAATTTCTTTAATTGGGATGCTTTCAATTTTAAATTTGTCACTTTTGCTTTGTGATTTACCCACTTCACAGTCCAAATTACTTTCATTTCTTTCTTCACATGTAATCAATTCCGCTCCCTTTATTTGATTGTTCTCGCGATATCCTCGAAAAAGTGATGGAACATTCAAATCAACGACTCCTGCCCTATTCTGCACCTCATAGCTGGCAGATTCGGGTTGATGTGCACTAGTACTGAAGATCAATGGGTATCGCTTCCAAACTTTTGGTGCGATAAGTAAATCTGTAAATAATTTGGGTTCATACCAACTATAGGAAGAAATATGATAAGTGTTTTCGATTTTTTCAGATACAAAAATAACTGAATCCTCTAAAATATCTGGCAGCTGATCGAAATATCTATTCCACCTATGTCGAGTGTCCGCCCAAGCCTTAACGAAATCTTTTTGCACATCAAAACCATACATTGTATACACCGAAGTCATAATCGCCATTAAAAGTGCAATGAGAATTTGAGATCGACGAGATATCTGCAATCCAATTGCGCCGACTCCACCAATTGCAATCGCTAAACCAACGCTACTAAATTGATGAATACCATTCATACGCCCAACAAGCATTGTCGGCGGAAACCTTTCTGGCGCAAGTGAATATATTGGATAAGCAACCATTAGCCATAGAATTCCAAAACCAACCAAGCAAGCCATGTATTTAAAGAAGAAGGAGTCTTTACCTAATTTTATAGGTTTGTTTTTTATTCTAACAATTAGAAAAACAAACACTAAAAGCCCTAGGACTGTTGCAATCGAAATTTCAAATAAAGATGGATCAATCTTCTTAAACAGAAAAGGAGCGGACACCAAAGTCATGGGTCCCAAATATAAACAATCTACCATTTTCATAAAAAGGTCGGAAATATCACTCTCTGTATTCCAAACTCTAGTTTCGTGAAAAAAGTAAGTCCTCGAAAAAATATATAAAAGAATGACTGCGCTAATTCGAACATAGTCCCTGCATAAAGTCCGGATCTTCTCATTTCTTGATATTGTTATTTTTGTTGTTCTTTCTATAAAGAAATTTGTAACAGGTACAATCAGTGCCAGTGCGACAGTCGACTCATAGGTTAAAAAGGACAACATTAGCAGGATTGAGGAAGACATTTTTTTGTTTCTAAAGTGGCATATGAATGAAAAAAGGAAAAAGGTGAGTGACGGATATAAAATATAAGTGTGGGTCAACAATGCCTTATTTGTATCAGCTGGCCACAAAGCAAATATAAGCGTGACCAGAAAACAAAACTTGACGTCATCGAAAAGATACCGAGAAAAAGTGAAGAGCGAATATAAACAGATTGAAAAAAGTAGCCAACCAAAAAAGTAGAGCCCAACAAGGGAATGGAAAGCCTGCTCACCTAGGTAGCTAAATACGAGTGGAAGAATAAAACCCAGAGGCCGTCCCTCGGGCCAGTGGACCATTTCATGAAAAATAGCCAACCAAAGATCATTAAGGGAAGAGAAACTTATCGGCACACCAACAAAAACAAAATCATCTTCATAAAGACCAAAACCACTTACTTTGAAGTAGTATGCAAAGGTCGCTATGGCAACACAAAGCCAGAACGTTATAAACCTATATTTTCTTACCTCAACCACGATGTTGCCTATTCTATTAATTGGCTATTAGTATGAACAGATATGTCAAAACACGCAATTCAGAAATCCCTCACATTTCGCAGAGAACCTATTCTTTCTATTGAGTGGCTGAAGCCACTTGCGATCTGGCTTGAAATAAATTTTCAAGGAAACTTATCGATTTTAGATTTTGGTTGTGGACATTTCAATTTAGCAGTTCTACTTAAAGACTCTTTATTTAAATTTGACGGCTACGACCCTGATGAGATCGAACGAAAAATTGCCATTAGTCAGTCGACCAACAAAAAACATAGAATTTTCAAAACTGCCGAAGAAATTCCAAACAATCACTACGACATTATTTTAATTAATAGCGTCATACAGTATTTGAACAATGAATCCGAGTTGAAGGAAATATTAACCGATCTTAAAGAGAAAATTTCTAAAAGCGGCAGAATTATCTTAAGCGACATCATCCCGGAAAACTATACGCCTATTAGATCAGCTATCTCTGATCTTTACTTTGCCTCGCGATCAAATCTATTTTTTCCCTATTTGAAGCACATCACTAATTCAATTTTATTTCAAAAAAAACAGGGGTTGCTTAAGACTTCATTTGTAAGTTTGGAAAAATTGTCCAAGGAGATTGATTTTGATTGTAGACTAATAGAGGTGCAATTGACTCCATCTCACAACCGATTTGCAGTGATGCTTACCAATTGTTATAGTTCTCAATAGACAATATGCTTTCGCCGCGAACGGTGGGATGAATCACCACATGGTTCCCATTCGAAATCAGTTTTAAAATTTTTCCAAAAATTTCATTTAATACTGTCGAACGAAGATGAAAATGATCAATTAAAGCAAACTCCCGTCGCAAACCAAAATAGTGTACATTTGAAAAGCTCATTTGAAATTTAAAGTCAAATTCCATCAATGCTCTTTTTGCCCCCGAAGATAAAAGCCAATTTGGCGCAATAAATCCTTGCGGCCGATAGCCGAACGCTTCATAAAATACATCAATACCTGATTTCAGCCTAAATTTTGCTTGATGATAGTCGAGTGAATAAAATTCCCAGCATTCATTTGAACCAATTAGCGAGCCAAACCAAGGAATCTTACCTACCGCTGTGTGTGAATATCCGTGCAAAACAATTTTCCATCCTAATTTTTCTTGTTCTTTTATAAGGTTTAAGAAATTTGGATACTTTCGAATATCCCACTTCTCGCCCCAATTCGGGACAACTGCAATAAATTTATTTGCAGCCTCAATCGCCGACATTTTCTTAAAAATGAGCTCTAATTCATTTTGAAATTTTGGTGAGGCATCATGAATACAAAGATAACGTGGATGCACTTTATTACATCCGTTCCTTTGGTATATTGATGTCCGTGCCGCAGCCACATGAATCATAGGGACAAATTATAGGTTTACTTAAAAGTTGGATTTCCCCAGTTCGTATATTTCCGACGATTTTTCCAGCATCACAACTGGCCAATCGAATGTGCCCCAGCGTGTTTATAAAAACAGAGTTATTAATATGGCACTTCCAACCTTTGAAGCGATTCAGATTTTCCGAAATCAATCGAGTCGCAATTAAGGTGCGATCTGTTCCATCAGAATATCTTTCCAAACAGGCCGCTTCTTTAGCTTCATCAATACGACAAAAATCCACTTTCCTTTGCGATTCATAGGAATGTGTTTCGAGAAAGTCTCGCTTCCATTTTTCTTTATATTCGTACATGGGCGAATGCGGCATCAAATCGTTAAACAAGGCTCCATATTCGATCACATAATTATCTAATTCTGACTTCAGTCTCTCGGAAAAAGCCACGACCTCGTCAAACCTCTTATCATGCATCAGCAATCGACAGGCCACATAGGGCATTCGATATTGTAGAAATTTAATGTTTTCCATATATTGATCGGGCTTGACGCCTTCAATATGAAAACTGGCAACCACATCTCGGAAGTAGTGGTAGTTTTTCTCCCACCAATCTAAATTGCGACTTAAATTGGTATTGACTGCAATCAATGGCCGATCAATTTCATCATGCAAAAATTTACAAATATCAATCAGCGGCTTCCAATAAGTCGGCTCACCACCGGAAAAGAAAATTTTAAAAGTTGTATAGTCTTGCTCTTTAAATTGAGAAATCAATTTCTTTAAACTTTTTAGATACGCCTTTGTATCGACATTTGGCTGAGCCCCGCCCCAATTTCCAGGATTACAGTAAGAACATCTGAAATTACAGACATCACTTACTTGCCAGACTATATTTGCAAACTTCTCTTTAACTGGCGAAATCGCCATTAATTTATTTTGATTCACGCTAATTTACCATTCATCCCGTCTAAATTTGGCAAATCATAAATTTTTTCAAATTCTGGATACACTAAATCCAATGATTCATTGCGAACCTTTGCCAACATTGAAAGTCTTCTAAATAGATCCAGTCTAAGTTCGCTCAATTCTGGCTCTGTCTCTAAACAGTGAATAATTGAATCATAGCCCATTTCAATATTATGACTTCCTTCATGAAACTTTTTGCTAAGTTCAACAATCTCCGACTTCGCCTTCTGCCACTTTTCAATAATTTTTTTCCGTTTCTTTATCGGAATCAAAGCAACTGACATCTCCCTTGGAAAAGTTAAGATGTTGAGCCTTAAATTATTAGGCTTTAACAGTCCTCGATCAATCCAATCTCTATGGAAATCTGGGAAATGCCATACATTAAAAATGCTTATAGTTGGAGTAATCTCGAAATAGATCTCGGGACATACTTTTAACATCTCTTGTCTATTATTTTCGATATTCTTCCAAATCGTTCCTTTTCTTAAATACTCGGCCCTTGGGCCCGAGTCATCTAAGCTGGCAGATATCCGAACATTTTTAAAAAGCTTCCAGTAATCCAAAATATTTTTTTTGCCAAATTTTATGACGCTAAAGTTGGTGGTAAAGGCCACTTCAACATCAAATTTTTTCTTTTCAATCCAGTGCTCTAACACTTCATAGATTTCTTCGGTAATGATCGGCTCTCCACCCGCAAAATATACTTTCTCGGTCTCTAGCAACATGGGTTTTAATTGCGCCATGAACTCTTCACTTGGATCAACACGAGTCAGTTTTTTTCCAACATATCCAGGATACATTGCCTTTTGATCATCATGCCAAGAACTGCTAAATTGAGGCCCACAAGTTTGACATTTAAAATTGCAAATATTTGAAAAACGCACATCCAAATATTTCATTTTTGGATCTTTAATCTCACCGTCTTTTTTTGTAGCAGGAATTTTACTTTCCCAATCTTTTCCAAAAGACTCATTGGCCATTTTTCGAAGCGTATAAACGCCATGATCTTCTAACTCATAACAACGCCCGCAAAGTGCTGAAGGCTTGTCGGCAATCATATTAGAACGCAACTCTTTTGCTTTTTCAGAATTCCAAAGTTCAACTATTGACGGAGTTTCACTGAAATTTCCAAAAGGTTTAGTGGAATCCGATAGACAGCAGGCGTGCGCCCCCCCATCTGGTAGAAAATGCAGATGGACCCACGGAAGCATACAAAATACTTTGGATTGTTCTAATTGAAACTTCTTTTTGTCTTTTGACATAGACAACATGCTACCTGAGCGAATCTTTCACATCAAGCTCAGTGTCAGCTTTCATCATTGCCTAGATTTTAAAGGACTAAGATCATCGACATGAACTGCCTCGATACTATTTTTGTCCTTTCCTAGATCAATCCACATTCCGCCCTCTAGACCGTCTAAGTCATAGCCCATAACAAATACTTTGTTTTTCTCTTTTTGGGCCAATTCGCTGCCTGGATGACCCATTTGAATTTTCGATGGTTGATATCCTAACAACTGCACAATCAAATCAGACATTTCTTTATGGGAAATAATCTCGGTCATCTGATTAACTTGGTTATAAATTGCGTCTTTCTGCGAGGCAACAAACACAAATGGCACCTTAAATACATACTCATTTAAGTCGTTGTGACCCCAGCTTTTATTTTCACCTAAAATCTGACCATGGTCTGAAGTAAAGATAAAGTAAGTCGGAATTTTTGACTTTTTGAGTATTTCTCGAACCAGCTGATTCACGATAACATCCGTATAAGCGACGCTATTGTCGTACTCGGTGATCATTCGATCGCCCATATCCATACTTTCAGAAACTGGAAATACCGCCTTATCGGCCGGATACCGTAAATTATATGGGGAATGAGACCCCCGCTGATGAAGTACCAAAAACTGAGGCTTTGAAAAATCTAGCTTCTCGGTCTGCCGAACTAAAATATCATCATAGTACCGTCGATCCTTATCTTCCATAAGTGAGATACCTGGACCGATTGTCATGTGATCAATGGATCCAGTGCAAATGTAATTTACAATATGCTTCAGGTCACCTTCAGCTTGAGCGCTATAAAAATGAGTTTCGAATCCATTGTTTTTAGCTAACTTAAAAAGACATTGCTCTTGCCCTAAGATAACGGGCATAGGCGCGGTACTTTGATAGTTGTTGATAAACATCGGGATTGCGACGTCGGTACAAACTCCCCCGGCAATTCCTTTTCTGAAAACAAAGGGAACTTCACGACTGAGTTGAATCAAATTTGGTGTTGTTGCCCTTGGGTAACCAAATAGTTCCAAATTCTGATATCGCAAACTTTCACCCAAAATAAAAACCACATTGACCTGAGGGTTTGCTTGAGTTTTTTCTAGCTTAGAAATTATTATCTGACTTTGCCCACGTTGACTTAACTTAAACGGCAAAGTTCGAGCAAAGAAATAGCTAAAACTTGAGTACAAATTTGAAAAGGCCATATTGTGGATTGCCGGTTGCTTGCCGTAATCATCTTTTATGACAGCTGTTCGAATTGGAATATACAAAACGGCAACTAGCAAAACCCATCGCATTGGCATAAAAACTCGATTGGTTTTTTTGAAAACAAGAGATGTCCCCCAAAATCCCAAAAGAGAAAAACCAAAAACCCAAACGGGTATCGCCAAAAGCTTACCAACTTGCCCCAATGTTTCACCCACCTCACCTAAATTGGTGAAAAATAGGTATATTTTGGTTGGATGAACAAAATTTCCAAAAAAACTTAAATGAGCCATTTGCACGAAAGCCAAAGATAACAAAATGATGTTTGCCAAATAAAATCCACGGCGACGAAAAGCCAAAGACAACAAAAAAACCAAACCGAATGTTTCATGAATCGCCGTCCAATGTCTTGGGTACTTCTCTTGGAACATCATCCAAAAAAATAGAAAGTCCCCTGCCACTAAAATCAGCGCGATACCTAAAGACAGCAGAATCTGCTCAACCCAAGGTTTTTTCATCATACTTTTCATAATGACAAACATAGCGAGATTTTGGCGGATTGCCTAGATTTAGAACTGGTAGGTCAGAAGAAGCTGGCTGTGGCGCAACGCGGTTTGATGATTCAAACCCAAATTCACCTGTTGGTTCAGGGACCGATTCATGGTCACTCGAACCCCTTGTTCGGCCGTCAAACTTTCACAAATCATTTCAATGTCCTTGCCGTCCCATTTTTTCAAGATTGTCAGTCGCATTTTATCAGCATTAACCACAGCAAAGCGCCATCGCCAGTCTTTTGAAATAGCCGAAGACTTGGCCTGGTCGCCAAGCGCAGCAATTTCACCACTTTCTAAATTCTCTTTTTGCAAAAAGGAAACCCCAAAAAAGGGAGTTTCTGATTTTAAGTACTGACTTTCAAATTGCTGAAACCAGGGATCCATATTGTGGGACAAAACACCTTGCCCAAAATCAGACAAGGTCTGACCATGAAAATCTTTAGGCAAAAAATTTATCATCGGATCCTTAGAGTACCCCTCGGGCTCTGGCGGTGCCAACTGACGAATATCCACCCAGGACATGTTTTGATAAAATGAAAGCAAGATAAAGCTCAGTATCAAAATGAGCCACCTTGTTGAGATTAGTCCACGCCTATCATTCATGATAAATAGATCGGACAAAGGTCTGGTTCCCTGAATAGCTGTGAGCTAGAAAATCAGTAAAAATCTATTTACCCGTAAGAATTTAACAATTCAAATTTGAATTCGACCGCCAGGCGCCATTAGAATTGTCTCAAAAAGTGACAGCTGTAGCCATTGGGGTTTTTAACTAAATAGTCTTGATGATAGTCCTCGGCAGAATAGTATTTTTTTAAAGCTGCTACTTGAGTGACCACTGGCCTTTTCCAAAATCCAATTTTGTTAATTTCTTCAATTTTTTTTTGGACAGTCAGTTTTTGCAGTTCATCTTGGTAAAAAATGACAGAGCGATATTGGGAGCCCAAATCATTACCCTGCTGATCTTGAGTTGTCGGGTCATGCATTCGAAAAAAAACATCTAATATTTGTGCCAATTGAACTTTTGAATTTTCGAATTGAACCCAAGTGACCTCGGCGTGACCCGTTTGACCCATTTTAACTTGGGAATATTTGGGGTTTTCTAGATCTCCGCCACAGTAGCCAACTTCGGTCTTTTCGACTCCCGGAATTTTTCGCAAAATATCCTGAGCTCCCCAAAAGCATCCTGAACCAAGTATGACTGTTTCTTTCATCAGAGCCTCTGCTATTTTTTCTTCGTCGCTACTTTTTCTTCGCAGCAACTTTAGTCGTCGATTTGCTTTTTGATTTCTTCCTATTTTTTATTTTCATCCCATTCAGCACTTCGGACATTTTCAATTCATCTAGCAATCTTTTACCTTTTGTTTTCAAAAACTCTTGGTAAGGATCAGGTATTGCTTCAATGTCAAAATCTGGCTTGTCTTCAGGATCCATTTTCCAACGAAATTTAAAGAAGTAATCTCGCATAAATTCTTTTCGGAATTCGCGAACTTCATTGGTGTTTTCCCCGTCAACTGACTCCCATTCAATAACTGGCGGCGGATGGCCCGGTAGGTGCTTAATTCCAAATTTATCAGGATAAAGAAAAATATCAGATCCAGGCATGACATTGCAGGAACATAAAGAAGGAGGTAACCCAATTGTTTTACGATGTTTATAGATAAACTTAATTGTCTGCAGATAATCGTCCCAAGATTCACCTGGAAAACCAACAATGACATTTACAGAGCAAGTAAGCCCCACTGTTTGCATATTAGTTAATACACGATCTGCGACCGCCACATCATAACCTTTTCGCATTGCTTTAAGAACCTTGTCTGAACCGCTTTCAAGACCAAAAACAAACCAGTGAAATCCCGCATCTTTCAATAGTTGAATGGTTTCTATGTCCAACCTTGGATCAATT
The DNA here is from genome assembly GCA_964505225.1 of uncultured Bdellovibrio sp. GTDB lineage: Bacteria > Bdellovibrionota > Bdellovibrionia > Bdellovibrionales > Bdellovibrionaceae > 21-14-0-10-47-8. The sequence continues at coordinate 9,184 of CAZDHC010000114.1, forward strand.
CGTCCGTGTCCCCAAAACCTAAATCCTAATTTTCTAGACGCAAGATCGCGAACAAAAGTTCTTAACTTTTCCATATGTCCATTAAAGATCAATTCGATCAGCATAAAATCTTTAATTTTGTATCTCTCAGAAAGAAAAATCATTTCTTCGATAATTCTACCGGGGGACTTTTGCCGATACCGCGAATCCCACATTTTATAATCCATACAGAAATTACATCGTGCCGGACAGCCGCGAGTCGTATAGTAAGGAATTTCTCTTGCCTTTCTATCTGGAGAATCGGCGTCAACATATAAAGCAAAATCGAAATCATCAAAATCCGGTGTCACCATTTGATCTAGGTCCATCACGGCCTCGCGAAGACCTGGATAAACGATCTCACCATTTTCACCTAATACTGAAGCACCTAGAACTGGCTGCATCTTGCCAGTCCGAACAAACTCTTTCATAAGCTCTGATAGAGTCAGCTCACCCTCGTTGTGTACGACAGCATCATAGATTTCATTAGGAAAATACGCTTTATGATCAAAAGATTTACTACAAACCGGTCCTCCAATAACTATCTTCACTTCGGGCCTAAGTAGCTTTAGTTTTTCAGCTAAAATTCGGGCCGACGGATGGGATGTTACAGAAATCCCTATGACGTCTGGATTTTCATTTAAAATTTTCTCAATCCAAAATGGTAGATTTTTGCCAATGACATTTGGATAAACAAAGTTTTCAAAATAGGAATTGTCCATCCACTGCATACCTTTATAAAAGGTCCACTGATCTTTTAGTTCAGGTACCACTTTATGATAGGTTTCAATATTGAAATCGAAAGTTTTAACTTGGTATCCATCTTTACGCATTTGCGCAGCTAACAAAGCCAGTGACAAAGGAGGAACCCGAGAATTCATCATCGGGACACCAACTAAAACAATCTTCATCAATCACTCCTTATTCCGGGTGAGAAAAAGCAGATGGAATCGCATCTCAAACCTTAATTCCCTCATTTTTTGGGTCTTACAGCAACTGAATTTACCCAACTAGATTGCATCGCGAATTCCATCAGTAAAATTTTAATCCCCTCTCCAATAGTTCTGACTAGCGCAGT
>CAZDHC010000115.1:0-10078 GCA_964505225.1 uncultured Bdellovibrio sp.
GCGCGGCTTCTGCTGGAAATCATGCCCAAGGCGTTGCCTTTAGTGCGACACGCTCCGGAGTCAAATCTACAATCGTGATGCCAGTGCAGGCACCGCTGGTCAAAGTTCAAGGCACCAAAGACTATGGCGCCGAAGTAATTTTACACGGAAACGTCGTAGATGAATGCTTTGAATATGCCAAAGATTTTGAAAAGCGTACCGGAGCCATTTTTATACATCCCTATGAGGACGAAAAAGTCATAGCCGGCCAGGGCACAATTGGAATTGAAATCTTAGAAAAGTTGCCCGATTTAGACTCGGTTATTGTTCCCATTGGCGGTGGCGGTCTGATCAGTGGAGTCGCGACTGCGATCAAAACCATCAATCCCAAATGTAAAATATTTGGAGTGCAAAGCGCTCAGGCTCCTGGAATGGAAAAAATGTTCCACCACCTAGAGCAATTGGAAGCTGTCAAAAGAATCTCGACCATCGCAGATGGAATTGCGATTAAAAAGCCAAGTCAGCCTATTTACGATAGTTTCATTTCAAAGTTAGTCGATGACGTAGTGACAGTCAGTGATGATGAAATTGCCGAAGCCATCGTCTTTTTACTTGAGCGTGCTAAAACGGTTGTTGAAGGTGCTGGAGCGGCAGGAGCGGCAGCCCTGCTCAATAGAAGAATGGATTTGGGCAAAAAAACTTGTGTTCTTTTGTGTGGTGGTAATATTGATTTGAATATTATCGCCAAAGTTATCGATAAAGGATTGATTCGCAAGGGTCGCTTGGCCGAAGTGTCGATTATCGTGGATGATCTTCCTGGTAATTTAAGTCGAATGACCAAAGTCATCGCGGATCACGGTGGAAATATTTTAGAAGTCCACCACGACCGGGTTAGCAAAGGGTTGTATCTTCGCGAAACGAAAATCGATTTTGTATTAGAAACCACAGGCAACGAACATGCAGAGGAAATACGACAGTCTTTGGTTCAAGCGGGTGGAAGAATCATTTAACTTTAAGGTGATCAGTTTATGACAGAAGTTGTGGTAAATGGCGCTCAAGGTTGGACATGGATTGATCTCGTCAATCCAACTGAAGATGAAATCAAGGAAATCTCAAACAAGTTTGTGATTGAGCCATTCTTGATTTCAGATTCAATGAACCCGGAGCATTTTCCGAGACTAGAGGTTGTAAATGATGATCTGCATTTGCTGATCTTGCGAATTTATGATTCAGATTGTACGGCAAATTCAGACACCGTTCGAGAGTTAACCAGAAAAATTGCGGTATTTTATGGGACGAAATTTGTGGTGACCGTTCATCGACGGCCAATTGACTGGCTTGATAAAATCAAAACAAATTCAAATGCCTTTCAAATTAAGAAAAATGCCACCGAGGCCTTGGTCACCAAATTAATTCAAGAAGCCATTTCCCATTTTGAGCAGCCAATTCAAGTTGCGACACGATGTTTGGAAACTTTTGAAATGAAGGTTTTTAAAGAAAACAAAGGCCAATCCATTATTGAAGAGCTTTATCTGACCCGAAGAAAAGCTGTGGTTTTTCGGGAAATGATCGAATTAACCGAAGCGCTTTTGACGCCACAAATTTTCTTTCAATCGGGAAACGGTCGCAATGCCTCAATGTTGAAGCGCCTTCAAAGCGAAGCTCAGCGCCACGTGTTCTATTCTAATAAACTTTATGAAAGTATTTCCCAACTGATTCACTTGCATTTGTCGCTAGCCTCTCACCGAACCAATGAAGTGATGCGGGTCCTGACTTTGTTTTCAGTTTTTTTTCTACCTCTAACATTTATCGTGGGCGTCTATGGAATGAATTTTCATTATATGCCAGAGTTGGATATGCAATACGGATATGTGGCTGTCTGGGGTTTTATGGCCTTTGTGGTGATCACTATTTATATTTGGTTTAAGCGACGGGGCTGGCTCGATTTTGATTAAGTATTCTTAGGCAGGTGGATTACAAATCGCGTATTTTTGCTATTTGAATCCAAAACGAATTTTCCTTGATGATGTAAGACAATGGATCGAACAAGACTTAGTCCTAAGCCGGTCCCTTTGCCAATTTCCTTTGTTGTAAAAAAAGGCTGCATTATTTTTTCTTGAATTTCTTTGGGTATTCCGGATCCGCTATCGGTAATGCTAATTTCAATTTCATTAGGTCCAAATTCTTTACCTTCAACCTGAATCCACTTTTCATCTAGGTTTTGAATTGCGTCCTTTGCATTGTTGATCAGATTTAAAATGACTTGTCCGATTTGACCTCGGTGACAAGAAAGTTCAACATCACTTTTGGCAATAAATTTCAGATCGATACCTGAATGTTTTACGCCCTCTTGGCAAACCTCTGAGACTTCTGAAAAAATGGAACTTAAATTAGTCTTTTGAAGATCGTCTGAATCATTTTGTCGCGACAACGATCGCATGCTTGAGATGATTTTACTGATTCGTTCAGTTGTTCTAAGAATGGTGTCTGTATTTTTAATTAGATCTTGGGGAACAAAGTCACCGAGCTTCAGTTTTCTTTCCAACTGTTGTGTGTTTCCCATGATAACTGCTAGTGGGTTGTTGATCTCGTGGGCGATACCTGCCGACATTTCTCCAAGGGCTGATAGCTTTGAAGTTGCAAATAATGATTGTCTCTGAGACTCAACTGTTTCTAAGGCTTTTTTCAAGTTGGTGATGTCGCGGATGGTGACTAAGGCGCCATCGGTCTCGGATTTTTGATTGTTGAAAATAGGGACAGCGGAAATGTCCAACCAAGACTTACTTTGATCAGGCCTTTGTAAAAGCATGGTGAAGTTTGAAACTGACATTCCAGTTTTTATTGCGATAGTCGAAGGGTGGCGATCAGGTGTGCAAATGGTCCCGTCTTCATTGAAGGTCTTCCACTGTGGATCCATATTGTCTTTTCCCAACATTTGATCCGAAGAAAGGCCTAAAATCTTTGGAGCTGAAGGGTTGGCGGCAATGATTCTGCCGGTTTTGTCGTGAAGTATTACGGCTTCACTCATGTTGGTCAAAATTTGATTTTGCTGGGCCTGAGAACGAAGGACTTCTATTAAAAATCGATTTCTTTGAATCGAAGAGTAAGATCCCAAAGCGACTGCAGTGATGAAATTCAAAAAAACGGAAGCAGGATTCATCAAATGATTTGTATCTTGATAGGCTAAAGTCGCTAGGCACAACGCCAGGGTGCCGGCACCGATAAAAATGGTGGGTCCAAGATAAGTTAGAAAGCTTAGAACACCTACGATAATCAATACACTGCCTGTAATCCAAGTAGGGTGCAGTCCATGATTCCAAGAAACAGTGAACGCGTAGACTATTGCTGAAAATCCAATGACAGCAAAACTCCACTCCATAACCAAAAGAGTAAATTTGAGGGGTTTCGAAAGTAAGCCCAGCAGAACTAGCAAAAGCGAAATTAGTATTCGAATGGGCCAGATTTCAAATTGTGCGCTTTCAAAATAGGAAACTGTTAGGGCCCATCCAATGAAAAGAAATCCGCCGATGATAGAAAATGTTCTAAGTAGTTTAATGTGACTACTTAAAAATTCCTGGCTAAATTCATTGCTGGTGGCTTTTGGCATGCTAGTACTTTTCGGACTATGCAGGATTTTTAGAAGTCTAGACTGGAGATTTGCTTACAAGAATAGTGACAATTTTACTGGTCTTAAGTCTTCTCGAAACCACCGCCGCCACAACTTGTAACAATAACTTTGTCACCCAAGTTAAGCTTCATTTGGCCACGAGAAATATCAATTTCGATTTTTTCCCCAGATTTCTTTAAGATTTGAATCTGAGCATTTTCACCAGCAGCGCCGGGAATTGAAAGTGAAAGGTTTTTGATTTGAGTGTTTTGCAAATTTACATACCAGTTCAATTCAGCATCAGAATTCAATTCGATCTCCCGAAGGATCCCGTTGCCACCGTTATTTTTACCTTTGCCGCCAGAAGTTTGTCGAATCCCAGATTGGCGGAACAAAACTGGAAACTTCAGTTCGGCATTTTCAATTTCTGGTGTGGCTCGGTTTAGGCTCCACATTTGACAACCGTCGATGCCATTTGATTTTTTCGAAGCACCACTGCCTCCGTGCAAAGAATCAAAATAGCGACCTCCATCTGGGAAAGTCAGTGAATACATGGCCGGAAATGAGCTGTTAAGACCCAATTGTTTTTGCGAAGAAATTTGAGCCAAACCTTGGAAGACAGTGTTAGCAACAATGGGGGCTGCTTCAATGATGCCGGCCAGAACCGGAGATGGGAATTTTGCATTTAAAAAGCTACCTTGTGGAGTTGTCACTTTAAGGGCGGCTAGAACTCCATCATTGATTAGCAGCGAGTCATCCAGAAAAGTTAAAAGGGCACTGAGGCAGGCTCCATAGGTTGCGACATCATTTAGAAAGATTCGCTTGGAAGGAGTGGTTCCGGCAAAATCAATGCGGATTTCCGCCGAATCAATTTCAATATGCACTTTTAATAATTCATTTGGCGCTAGGCAAGTTTCTAAAAAAACTTCCCCTCGAGGGGTTTCTTTGATTTTGTTTAAAATTCTTGATTTTGTTTCTGTGATTAAATTCTTCTGGTGAACTTTTGAAAAAACATTTGGGTGCTTTTTGGTCCAAGATTCAACTTTTTGAATTTGTTCATGCATTTGGTTCAAAAGTTCGTTGATGGTCGTACTTAATTCTTTTGGTGCCATAGGATGCTGTGAAATCGCACCCAGCATGACTTCATTTATTTTATTTTTGCTCGCGATGGGTGTAGGAGGAATTCTAACACCCTCTTGGTCCAATTTCGCAGCCGTGTTTAGATGAGGATTTGTGTGTACTCGGGCTGCTAGATAAAATTTTTGATCCTGAACCTGGAAGCTAGTGACCAAGCTGAATACGGCCAAGGAAACGCCGCCAATATATGGATCATTGGCGATGATATAGTCTCCGGAATTGGGGCTACAATATTTGGTCACAGTTTGAACCAGAGGAGCAAAGGTGCCAATTTCAGTCACCTTAAAATATTTTAGCCCTAGGATTTGTCCTTCAGAATTCAAGATCGCAGCAGATTGAAATGGATTCAAAATTTGGGCAATGAGCTTTTGTAGGTTTTGAACATCCATATTGCTCATAACAATGACTCCACCGTGACCCAGGAGTCTTTGTTAAATTCACCAGGATAAATCTTTTTAAGTCGCTCAGAAAGCAGTGGAGCAAAGAAGCCGGTGACTAAAATTTTTTTCGGAGAATTAGGAAGAAAGTGCATTTCTAAAGCCAAATCATTTAGTGCCGAATCACATAGCGAATCGATCATTTTCTTGAGCGATTGAGTTGGACTTTGTTTTTGATGTTTCATTAGGGCGCCAAGATTGTCTTGAAACCTTTGGCAGCCAGAGGCTTGAATTTGCGGCAAGGAAAATTGCAACTGACTTTGCAAAACATCAAACAAAGTAATTTTGTGAGCTCGGCCAAATGACATAGGTCCGGGTTCAAAGCCTAACTCTGTGTTTGAAAACTCAAGGGTTCCATGTGGATTGATGCTCAATTCTTGAGTGGGCTGTCTTGAGAGTTTGGTAAAGGTAGGGGTTTGAATTTCTAAGGGGCCCCATGCGCTCTTCCAATTTGAAGACTCTGAGTTGGGTTGGATCAATGACCAATTTTCTAAGCCTAGAAAAAGAATTCCATCGAATTTTTGATTTGAGTGTTTTTGTTTTAATAAGCGAACCCAGGAAAACAAGCTGCCAGCGATTTTATTTTTATCTTCTTCAAATCCCTTACCATGCTCGTCCAGAACGGAAAGTTGAACTGGATTTTCGGCAAAACTTTTTTGAATTTCCTCGAGATGTTCAGCAAAAGCTCCTGCCAAGCATGAGCTCATTAAATTTGTTCTCCAGGCAGCGGCTTCATCTTTCAAATTTGCCTGGCGATCTATGGCAAAAACTTCGAAACCATTTTCTTTGAAGAAGTGCGAAACTTGATTTTGATTTTCGGGGTTTATATTTGAAAAAAGCAAATTTACGCAAACTCGTTTGACGTTCATGAGCTTCAATTTCGCATTGATAAATTCAAGTTCACTTAGAGCCACGGGCTCAAGTATTTTTCCTTGGCTATCGACGCGTTCCGAGATGCCAAAAATCAACTCTTGCGAGGCTAAGGGTTCCTGGCGACTCGATTGAAATGAAAAATGATTTGGAGAAATCGGTTGTTTTAAATGGCACCAAGTCTCGAAACCTTTGGTGACGATTTGAGCAACTGTGCCTCCTAATTTGGCATCTAAGATTTTCTCAAGATAACGAGATGACACCTGGATTTGCTGCGGATAGCCAACCTCATCCCAAAACTTCTTAAGGCTAGAGGAAAAAGACTCTTGAGGGAGGTAAAAACGGCGTTGCGCAGTTAGAGTTTGATTGACAAAAAAATCCACCGTGGCAAATGAGAGGCCTATATGTAATGTTGCAGAGGTGGGCGTCATGTGTTTCATTTCTTGGCGACAACATAATTTAACGAAAACTTAACTTCAAGAGATAATCAGAATTATTTCAGTTGAGAGGGGGGTCAGTGAAGGTTTCTGAAGAATTATTGAAAATGATTCCCTATAAGCCAGGTAAACCAATTTCGGAGACTCAACGGGAATTTGGAATCAAAGAAGTTATAAAGTTAGCCAGCAATGAAAATCCCTTGGGAATGTCCACTCGGGCTCAAATGGCCGTTCAACAGGCCCTGACTCAAGGGTATCGCTATCCAGATGCGACTTGCTATGAATTGGTTCAAAAAATTTCTGAAGTTTGGCAAGTTCCTAAAGAGCAAATTTCAATTGGCAATGGCTCTGACGAGTTGATTGATCTTTTAGTTCGTATTTATTGTTTGCCCCAAGAGGCGATACTAACCAGTGAAGCGGCTTTTGTTGCCTATTCAGTTCGGGCATCGGCATCGAGAATCAAAGTTATACGTTCACCTTTAAAGCCAGGTTATCGTACCGACCTTGAGGCCATGGCGGAAGTTTTACGAAAAGATCGCGAAAATAAAAAAATACGATTGGTTTTTATTCCAAATCCAAATAATCCAACGGGAACCTATATTCCGGCAGATGAAGTCGAGTCCTTTCTGCAAGAGTTCGGAAACTGTGAAGATATTTTGATAGTATTTGATGAGGCCTATACCGAATTTGTGCGAGCACACGACTATGTGTCAGCACAAGGTAAAATGAAGAAGTATAAAAATTTGGTGGTTCTTAAAACCATGTCGAAAATTTATGGCTTGGCTGGTTTAAGAGTCGGCGTGATGCTGGCCCCAAGTGAAACCATTGAGCTTGTGAATCGAGTGCGCACTCCATTCAACGTTAACGAATACGCTCAGGTGGCGGCGATTGCGGCAATTGATGATTTTGATTTTGTGAAAAAAACCTGTGAAGTGACTTGGCAAGGATTGGACTATTTTTATAAAGAACTTGCGGCGATGGGATTGCCCTTTGTAGAGTCGCAGGGAAATTTTGTGATGTTTGATACCTTAAGAGATATAAAGTTAGTGGATCATGCCCTTTTGAAAAGAGGCATTATCATGAGACCTATTTTAAACTATGGCTTTCCAACCGAAATGCGAATCAGCGTGGGGTTGCCTGAAGAAAATCAAAAGGCAATGGCTGCTCTGAAAGAAGTATTAAAAGAAATACCGCCGGTGAAGTCGATATGATGGAAGAGAAATGCATGGGAAAAGTAATTACTATTGATGGGCCTGCCGCATCTGGAAAAACTTCAGTCAGTCGCGAACTTGCGAAACGAATGGGTTGGTACTGGGTTTCTACTGGAGCGTTCTATCGGGGGCTTGGCTACGCAGCTTATAAGTCTGGAGCAAACACAGCGGACGAAGCTGCCCTTGCGGAATTAGCCGAGAGCAATTTGTGGCGAGTGGAAATGGCCGAGACACGCACGCGGGTCTATTTTAAAGGACTAGATGTCACCGATGAAATATCTAAGGAAGAGGTGGGAAGTGTCGCGAGCAAAATCAGTCACTTTCCAAAAGTTCGAGCTAGCCTGTTGGCAGGTCAGCGTGATTGCAAAGCAAGAACCGAAGGCTTAGTCGCTGAAGGCCGAGATTGCGGCACAGTTGTTTTTCCTGATGCTGAAGTAAAAGTTTTTCTGACGGCAAGATCTGAAAGCCGCGCAGAGCGCCGAGTGAAAGAGCAAGGCGGATCTGTAGAAGCAATGTTGGCCGAGCAGACTCAAAGAGATTTGCAGGATTCGACTAGAAAAGAAGCACCGATGAAGGTCCCGGAAAATGCCTTAGTCGTGGATACGACGCAAATGGACTTTGATGAAGTGGTGTCAGCTGTTGAGACCTACGTCCGGCAGCAACTTAAAAGGTAGTTAATAAAGTTCTTTTGCTGGCCCAAATAATACAGATCTCACCTCAATCTTCCGAAGATAAGGAGTGAGGAATTCTAAATAATGGCAGCTCGAATAATGATCGTAGATGATAATGTAAGTGATGGGCAGACCCTTGCCTTTATACTCAGTCATGCTGGCCATGAAATTCAGACATTTGAAAATCCTGTCGAAGCCCTTAAAAAAGTTTACGAATATGACCCGGATTTGATTATTTGTGATTTTCACATGCCAGAAATGGATGGTGGTGAATTCATAAGTCACATTCGAAAAAATGGCCGGTCTTATCCAATTCTGTTTATCACCGCTGATGATTCACGCGAAGTCGTTCTTAAGGTTTTTAGGTTGGGGGCTGCGGATTTAATATTAAAAGGCGCAAAACCTAAAGAGTTTGAAGATACAGTTAATCGTGCTTTGGAAATGGAGTCATTGCGAGCGCAAATGTATGGAGCTCCGGACGAAGAAACGAGAAAAAAAATAGGCCGTTTGCTGGGGCTTCATCAATCCTTGAAAGCTAAGAAGCCAGCTTAGTTTTTTTATGCCGAACAATTCGAAAGATTTGTCCAAGCCACATAGGCACAGTCAGGGCAGCAAACAAAATAAGATCCGCTTTCTCGATCAAAAAAATATGAAAGGTGACCAGAACCGCAGCCAAATAAGCTGAGCGGTGAAACCATTTCCAGCGTACTAAGCCCAAAAGGCGAACTGAAATATTATTTGAAGTTGCCGCCAACAAAAGAAAAATCAGAAAAGCCAAGGCTCCGAAAATTAAATAAGTTTTTGTGTATATTTGCTCAAGAGCTTTTGGTTCAAATGCTTCCAAAGTAAAATAAAGGAAAATATGACAGCAAATGATAATAAAGTTAACGACACCGAGCCAGCGCCGTTCCTGTGGTAAAAACAAAAGCCAGCGAGGCCATTTCAATTTGTAGCTCAGTAAAACGCCAAGCCAAAGGTTGGCTAAAAAATAATAAAGAGAGAACTTTCCTGTTAGGTGATTGAGTCGTTGGGCTGGTTGAGCTCCTAAGTCGCCGAAAAAGATTAGGTAGGCCCAGTAAATAAAGGGGAAAAACAAAGATAGTCGAAAGAACTTGTTCTGCCATTTTTTGAGGCTTACCATTTGCTTATTGTTCTACGGGAGAATTTTATGATCAAGACAAAACCGAGTTGGCAAATTTCTGAAAACGAAGTGACCGAGGAAAGTGTCTATCTTGCTCCTAGGGAAAAAGTTGGTCAGTCTAGACGCGATTTTTTAAAGGCAGGCTCGGCTTCAATGGCGGCCTTTGCGGTGAATCCTCTTTTTAAAGTCGAAGATAAAGATCGCCAGGTGACCAAAGAAGAATTGGCAACCTCGTACAATAATTTTTATGAATTTAGTTTGGATAAAGGGGAAGTGAAGCCAAAAGTTGAAGGTTGGAAGTTGGCGGACAATTGGCAGGTCGAAGTCACTGGGTTAACCGATGAAAAGAAAATTTATAATGTAGAGGATCTCATTAAATTAGCTGGTGGCGAAGAAGAAAGAATTTATCGGTTTCGTTGTGTTGAAGCTTGGTCCATGGTTGTTCCTTGGGGTGGGTTCTCTTTAGACAAGTTAATTTCAAAGTTGAAACCAAAAAATTCTGCAAAGTATGTGGTGTTTCAAAGTTTCAATGATAAAAAAATTGGAACGAATATGTCGAATCTTCCATTTTATCCATGGCCATACACC
>CAZDHC010000116.1:0-9993 GCA_964505225.1 uncultured Bdellovibrio sp.
TTACATAAACCAAATAATCATTTCTCATAAATGGTTTCTGATAATACTGATTGGCGCTCATACAGCCGCGGCCTACGAATTGTCCGTTTGATTTTATTTGAAACAAAAAACAATCAGAACTGATGAGTATAGAAATGGTGGCCAGAGACGGAATTGAACCGCCGACACAAGGATTTTCAGTCCTCTGCTCTACCGACTGAGCTACCAAGCCACTTTAGAAATGAATCTAAAAAACGAGAGGTATAGATACCTAGCAAACCGCTTTCGTGTCAATCAGACCTTATCAAAAGCTGCTTTTAAATCCCCGATCAGATCTTCTAAGTCCTCAATTCCAACACTTAGACGAATTAAAGAGTCATCAATCCCCAGGGTTTTTCGATTTTCTGCCGGAACGCTAGCGTGCGTCATGATCGCCGGGTGCTCAATCAAAGATTCAACTCCACCAAGGCTTTCCGCCAATGCGAAAACAGACACGTTTTCTAAAAACTTTCTGGCCGCATCCATTCCACCTTTAATGTAAAAAGTGATCATTCCGCCCATGCCCAACATTTGTTCTTTCGCCAGTTGGTGCTGGGGGTGAGAAGCCAATCCAGGGTAAATGACCTTTTGAACTTTAGGGTGAGACTCTAAAAATTTGGCAATAGCCATGGCATTCGAATCATGGGCCTTCATTCGGATCGGCAAAGTTTTTAGACTTCTTAGGCATAAAAAAGAATCAAAAGTTGCCTGAATTCCACCCATTGAATTGGTTAAAAACTGAATTTTCTCGGCAATATCAGCGCGATTGGTAACCGCAGCGCCGCCCACCACATCTGAATGTCCGCCAATATATTTAGTGACAGAATGAACCACAATATCCGCCCCTAAGCTCAGTGGACGTTGAAAGTATGGGCTCATAAAAGTGTTATCAACAACGACCATAATTCCATGTTTTTTGGCCTCAGTTGAAATTTTCTTGATATCAACAAGCTTCAAAGTCGGATTAGTTGGAGTCTCAAGCCACACCATTTTGGTGTTCGGTTGAATTGCCTTCACAAAATTTTCGGGATTTGTAAGGTCAATATACGAAAACTGTAGTCCGTTGTGGCTAAGAATCTTGTCAAAAAGCCGAAAAGTTCCACCGTACATATCATCACCTGCAATGATATGATCACCCTGCTTAAATTGATGAAGAATTGTTGTCGTGGCTGCACAACCCGAGGAAAATGCAAAACCATGGGTGCCACCCTCAAGACTGGCAAGACAGTTTTCAAATGCCCGTCTGGTCGGATTGTGAGTTCTGCTATATTCCCAACCCTTGTGCACTCCAGGAGATTCTTGAACATAAGTTGACGACAAATACACCGGCGTCATGATTGCACCAGTCGTTGGATCCGGAGATTGGCCAGCATGAATCGCTCTTGTTGAAAAACCTAAGTTCTTATTTTCTGTTTTCATATTAATTTATTTTCCTCTAACCATTGATCATTAAATGCTTTGCTCAAATACGCTCGCCCACTGTCCGGAAAGATCACAACAATATTGGAAGGCTTAGTTAGCTTTTTCGAATATTCAATTGCGGCAACCAAAGCCAACGCCGAAGATGGACCGACACAAATTCCCTCTGACCGCGTCAGTTCTTTTGTCATTTGAAATGCCGGCTTGTCGGCAACTTGGACCACGTCATCCAAAATACTAAGGTGTACATTGTCCGGCAGCATGTCCTCACCAATTCCCTCAACTTTATAAGGGGCCGGCGGAGTCACTACTTTTTTGTGATAGAAAAGATCAAAAAGAATACTGCCGATTGGATCAGCCAAAACAATTTTAACGTTTTTATTCTTTTCCTTTAAAAACCGGCCGACACCAGAAATTGTTCCGCCGGTACCTGCACCAGCGACAAAAACATCAAGCTTATCTCCCAGCTGATCCCATAATTCGGGGCCAGTGGTTTTATAATGTCTCTTAACATTGTCGGGATTGTGATATTGGTTCGTGCAAAAGGCTCCTGGAATCTCTTTTGCCAACTTTGCGGTCACCGAATAGTGACTTCTTGGGTCTTCAGGCTCCACTCCTGTCGGAGTGATAATAACCTCGGAACCATAAGCTCTCAAAATAGCTCTTTTTTCTTCAGATATTTTATCGGGCATTACAAAAATTGATTTATAACCCTTAATTGCTGCGACCATAGCCAAACCAAGACCCGTATTTCCAGACGTGGCCTCTACAATTGTTCCACCAGGCTTAAGATCACCGCGCTTTTCGGCTTCTTCAATAATTTCAATAGCGATTCTATCTTTTACGCTTCCGCCGGGATTAAAGGTTTCAAGTTTTGCCCAAAAAGTATGAGGGGAACCTTTAGCGACCTTGTTAAGTCTAATAAGCGGAGTGTTTCCTACTGAATCTAACAAACTGTTAAAAACATTCTTGCCGCTTAAATCATTACCATCATTTTTCATAGATCTACCATTTCTGACCGTTTTCGACGTTTAATTTGGCCAGATATATCCGACATTGCAGTCAAAACACAGCTCATTTGTTGAATTGGGTCTGTTGTATAGTCCAGACCAGTACTTAACATTTAAGATTTTACTTTTGAGGCATTCGGTTTTTCTTTAGTGAGCTCCACGATCAGTGGCTCCAACATTTCAACTGATAGTTCAGTAGATAAGTCCGTCTTATTTTTAACCATTTGGCCTCCGCTCAATTTGAACTTTTTCTAAATCTAACCAGAGGCTTTTGCCGTATCAACAACTATGACTGATTTAAAAACTGAGTCAAAAAAGGACCCAAAAGTAGCAGTAAAAACGCAGGAAATTGAAAGAATAGAAGGGGGATCATCGACTTTATCGGCAATTTTGCTGCAAACTCCTCAATTTCCAAGTTCATTGCCTGGATTAATTCTGTTTCCAAGGACAAAACCAAGGGCAATATGGATTCCCCCCTCAACCCTCTCTCGATCACGTCAAGGACCTGCCGACGAGAAATCGGCATCTTAGCTGTCACATGCCCAGTCGGACGACCCAACTCCAATAAGTTCAGCCATAAGCGAACCTCAATTGCCCAATCGGACAGGTCCTTGGAACCCAAATATTTAAGCAATGATGCTCTAACGGATTGGCCCTTTTCAATGCCAAATCTAATTTCAATTAAAAGATCTACAGGTGGGGCTAAATTTTCCATTTATATTTCCTTCCGGCTCGATTGATCCAAATAAACCCAAAAACAAAGAAAATTGCTGAGGTTAAAATAGTTTTAAAATTCTTCTCGAAACCAAATTGAACATTCACAAACATAAGCAGACATAAATACATTGCAGATATAATCCAAGATTGGGCCTTTATTTGTATTAACGCCTGACTCGACTTCTGTCGAAACGATCTTTGAATCATCAACTTTGCTCTAAGAGATTTCAAACGCTCAACCACCATATGTGAAGAAGAATCGACTTGCTGAAGTTCAGACAGAAAAAACAGAATTTCTTTGTTCGAAGTTATTTCGCTTATCATTTTTTGAAATTGAATGGCGCTTAGAAACTCGGTCATGATCATTTTGCTTATTTCGGACATAGAATTGATATTTGACTGCAATGACTGTCGAAAACTTTTTCCGGATTTCATTGAAAGAACTAAAATGTCTAAATTTGGGACAAATTCATCAATAAATTGTTTCTCGCGATACCGTACTATGGCTTTTTTTGCGAGCAATGGGGCGAACCACATACAAATAGAAAGTATTTTTAGTGCCGATAGATTGTTCTTAAAGACCAAATTGAGCGATATAACACCTAAAAACACAAACGCTCTCAATGAAGGAATACTTTTACCAGAAACTAATTTAAGTTCCTCACAAACAGACAATGTCCGATGTGCAATCATCAATCCGAACATCGAAAGCAAAGACCAAACAAACATTTTTCCTCCAAATTTATGGCCACTATTCAAAAAAAATGCTCAAGAAAAAAATTTCTATTGACGATAGAAGTCAGGTTGTTAACAATTTAGTTAGAAGTCTTCTTTTTATCTTTAATCGGATGGAGAGAAAGCTAACGAAGGTTAGCAAGTTTTAGAATTGAAGAGTTAAGCCGTGAGGCTTGAAGAAACAAGAACAACAACTTTGCATCCGAAAAGGGTGTCCACTTAGGAGGAATACATGGCAAAGAAGAAAGCAACTAAGAAAGCAGCTAAAAAAGCTACTAAGAAAAAAGCTACTAAGAAGAAGTAGTTTTTTCTGTCCTATTTTTAGGATTTCTAAAACCCTCGGTGATGAATCGAGGGTTTTTTTATTGAATAGGCTCGATTAGTCTAATGACAAGACTATCGACGAGCTATTTCCACTTATCTTGAATTGATTTAAGTCTGCCGTCTTTGATTATAATCTCCATGCCTTTGTCGAATTCAGCCATCGCTTCTTTTGCCATCGGATGATTCTTTGAAAAGGCGATCCAAAAATCTGTTTTAGCAATTAAACCAACCGCTTTAAACCTTCCAGCAAGAGCCGGCTTCTCTTTGATATAGGCAGCTAGGGGCAAATCAAAAAGAATTGCATATTTAAATCTTTTGGCCGCAAGCATATCAGCATTTCCCGGGTCGTTCCGCGCGAAAGCTCTCTCAATTTTTTTATCCAAATCAAACTCGTCAGAATATTGTGCGTCCCGAACAACTCCAACTTTTCCGACTTTATAAAGATCTTTTATTGTCATTTTTTGCACCGGGTTTTCAACCAAGGTATAAATATCACTTCGAGCCGTGAATAACGGATATTTGGGGAAATTAAATTGAGCTTCAATTTCCTTGTTTTTTCCCACATCAAAACACCCGATGGAAATATCTTTTTTTACCTGATCTAAACATCTAGAATATGGAACCGTTTGAAACGAAACAGTGTGTCCGGCAGCCGAATATGCTGCTGTTATTAAATCCAATGCAAAACCTTCGGCTTTGTAAATCTCGCGATTTTTTGCACCAGAATATGGGTACCAAGCGTCCTCGGCTAAAAGAGTAAATTCCTTGGCTTGGCCAAGCGATAACCAAAAAAAGATTAAAACTGCTGTCAATTTGCTCATTCAATTCCCCAATAGATATTAGAAATAGTAAAGCGCTCCAAAAGATCCCGCTGGCGCTGGGTTTGGCCTAGATATTCGGGTCAAAAGGGTAATCTCACCGAAAAAACCTGTTCCAGCGCTTGATCCATTTAATAAATGATATTCTATCCCTATGGCTGGCGCGATTAGATCCGCGACAAACTTTCCGGACTCTTTTTCCGAGCTCGTTAAAAACTTCGATCCCAATGAGGACGGAGTTGTTTGATTTAAATTGCCGCCGGCACCCGGCGCGCTGCTCCACCTGGCGTAACCAATTTGTGTGTAGGGAGCTAGTTTTTGACCCAAAAACAAGTGCTTCCACTGAAAACTAAATGCTGAATAACCGGAACCACCGCCATAACCAGCGACCATGGAATCGCTTGGTCTAAAATTCAACTCAATCATAGCTCCAAGCAACCCCGTTGTTCCCATGGTTTGAAAACCCAGACCTACTCTGCGATGACTTCTTAGATCAGAGGTGGATTGAAAACTTTGATTTAAATAAGTCTCTTTTAACGAAGATCGCTGAGACAATGGCGCAATCAATTTTTCATAGCCACTTTCGCGGCTGGATCTTTTTAAAGACTGCGCTTCAGACTCGACCGTTTTAACTTCCACTTCGTCAAAAGGAACTGCCGGTCCAGCCCAAACTAAATTTGCTGTTAAAATTGTCAAAAACATCACACATAACTTCATTCCAAATTACCTCTTCATTAACTTTGTCCAGTTTGACGCCATCTTGCAAGAAAAAGTCGCCCATTATTTGCGCGACTCGGATTTATAATTCTGAAGATAGCTTAAAAAAATAGATGATAAACTCGAATACAACGCCTTGCTTTAAGGTCCTGAAAATGTCGTGGAGTCCTTGTCTATCATTCGGAATTAAGATTGAATGATCGAGCAGATAAATCATTAATTTTAGGAGATAATTATGGCTCACAAACGTAAAAAAATTGCCGTCATCGGCGCTGGATTTGTTGGATCAACATGTGCACACTGGGCAGCCGCTAAAGAACTTGGCGATGTTGTAGTCTTGGACATCAACGATGGTGCCGCTAAAGGAAAATCTTTAGATCTATTGCAAGCAAGTCCGATTTATAAATTTGATTCAAATGTTAAGGGAACTGCTGACTATGCAGATATCGCTGATTCTGACGTTGTGATTTTAACAGCCGGAATGCCAAGAAAGCCTGGCATGAGCCGCGACGAACTTTTGGGAATCAACGGAAAAATCGTTCAAGCCTGCTGCGATGGAATTAAAAAATATGCTCCAAACTCGATTGTGATCGTTGTTTGTAATCCAATGGACGCGATGGCGGTTCACGCAAAAAAATGCTTGGGTTTTCCTCGCGAGCGAGTCATCGGAATGGGCGGCGCTTTAGATTCATCTCGTTTCCGTACTTTTATTGCTGACGAGTTAAAGGTTTCAGTAAAAGACGTGACTGGAATCGTAATCGGAAACCACGGGGATGCCATGGTTCCACTTCCAAGATTGGCTTCAGTTGGTGGAGTTCCTTTGAACGAACTTCTGTCGGCTGACAAAATCAACGCTATCGTTGCTAGAACAAAATCTGCCGGTGCAGAAATTGGCGGTTTATTGAAAACTGGTTCTGCTTATTACGCTCCATCTGCTGGTGCGGTTGAGATGGCAGAGGCGATTTTAAAAGATCAGAAACGTATGCTTCCTTGCGCGGTTGAATTGACTGGCGAATACGGCATCAACGGAATGTTTGTTGGTGTGGTTTGTAAGCTCGGTGGCAGCGGTATGGAAGGTATTTACCAATTCAAATTGAATGCTGATGAGCAAGCTGAGTTTGAAAAGTCAGTTGCTGCAGTGAAAAGCCTTGTTGACGGCTTAGCTGCTGCAGGAGTGTAGGAATAAAATGAATATACATGAATATCAGGCCAAAGAGCTTTTAAGAAAATATGGGGTCGCAACCTTAAAGGGAAAAGTTGCTTTCAACGCTGAAGATGCTGTGAAAGCCGCTCAAGAAGTTGGTGGAAGTTTGTGGGTTGTTAAATCCCAAATTCATGCTGGTGGACGAGGAAAAGGAACTTTTAAGGACGGATTTAAGGGCGGCGTTAAAGTTGCAAAATCTTTAGATGAAGTAAAAGACTTTTCAAAAAAGATGATTGGCAACACTTTGGTAACCCACCAATCGGGACCAGAAGGTAAAGTTGTTCAAAAAGTTTTCATCGAACAAGGCTGTAACATTGCAAAAGAATATTACATTGCTGCTCTTGTTGATCGCGCCACTGGCCGAGTTGCCATGATGGGATCTTCTGAGGGTGGAATGGATATCGAAGAAGTTGCTGCGCACAATCCAGATGCGATTAAAAAAGTAGATATTGATCCGGTTTCTGGCTTGATGCCATTTCAGGCTCGCGAATTGGCGTTTGCCATTGGCATTCCGGCAGATAGCGTAAATAAAGCTGTCGCATTTATGACCAGCCTATATAAGGCCTTTGTAGATTGCGATTGCTCGATTGCTGAAATAAATCCTTTGGTACTAACCAAAGAGGGCGACATTTTGGCGTTGGATGCAAAAATGAACTTCGATTCAAATGCACTTTATCGTCACAAAGATGTGGTTGAATACCGCGATTTGAATGAAGAAGAGCCGACTGAAATTGAAGCTTCAAAGTATGACCTTGCTTTCATCAAATTAGATGGAAACATTGGCTGTTTGGTGAACGGTGCCGGTCTTGCAATGGCAACCCTAGACATCATTAAACTTCAAGGCGAATCTCCAGCAAACTTTTTGGATGTTGGCGGCGGCGCGAACAAAGAAAAAGTGACAGCTGCATTCAAAATCATTTTGAAAGACCCAAATGTTAAAGGAATTTTGGTTAACATTTTTGGTGGAATCATGAAATGCGACATCATTGCTGAGGGCGTAATTGCGGCTTCGAAAGAAGTTGGATTAAAAGTTCCTCTTGTTTGCCGACTAGAGGGAACAAATGTTGAATTGGGTAAAAAAATGCTGAAAGAGAGCGGATTGAACATCACACCTGCTGATGATTTAACTGACGCTGCTCAAAAAATTGTGAAAGCGATTCGGGGGTAATCATGGCAATCTTAGTGAACAAAAATACAAAAGTTATTTGTCAGGGATTCACTGGCGCACAAGGAACCTTTCACTCGGAGCAGGCAATTGCCTACGGAACTAAAATGGTTGGCGGAGTCACCCCGGGAAAAGGTGGCACTAAGCATTTGAATCTTCCAGTTTTTAACACTGTTAAAGATGCAAAAGCACAAACCGGATGTAATGCCTCTGTGGTATTTGTACCTCCTCCTTTTGCGGCAGACTCAATTATGGAAGCTGTCGACGCTGATCTAGATTTAGTAATCTGTATCACCGAGGGAATTCCTGTTTTGGATATGGTAAAAGTAAAGCGCTATATGCAAGGTCGCAGAACTCGTTTGGTTGGTCCAAACTGCCCAGGCGTTATTACTCCGGGGGAATGTAAAATTGGAATTATGCCTGGCCATATTCACAAACCAGGTAGAATCGGCGTTTTATCACGCTCTGGAACTTTGACTTATGAGGCCGTTCATCAATTGACAGCGGTTGGCCTTGGCCAATCTACTTGCGTTGGTATTGGCGGCGACCCAGTCAATGGAACCAACTTTATTGATGTTTTAAAGCTTTTCAATGCAGATCCAGACACTGATGGCGTCATCATGATCGGTGAAATCGGCGGATCCGCTGAAGAAGAAGCGGCTGAATACATCAAAAAAGAGTTCAAAAAGCCAGTTGCGGCCTTTATTGCGGGCGCGAGTGCTCCAAAAGGTAAGCGAATGGGCCACGCGGGTGCCATTATTAGCGGCGGAAAAGGCACAGCAGAAGCAAAATTTGCGGCTCTTGAAGAGGCAGGTTGCAAAATCTCTCGTTCTCCGGCAGATATGGGCAAAACATTGAAATCAATGCTCTAAAGGCTGCCGCCCCAAGAGCGCTAGGAGAATCAAATGGCAATGGAAAAAACATTTTCAATCATCAAGCCAAACGCAATGAAGAAAAATTGCTTAGGCGACATTATCAGCATGTTCGAAGCAAACGGCCTTAAAATAGCCGGTGCTAAAATCGCTGTTCTTTCAAAAGGAAAAGCAGAAGAGTTTTATGCAGAACACAGCGCTCGTCCATTTTTTGGCGAACTTGTGTCTTTCATGACTTCTGGACCTGTAATGTTGATGTGCTTAGCTGGTGAAAATGCAGTTTTGAAAAATCGTGAAATCATGGGCGCAACTGACCCTAAAAAAGCAACTCCTGGAACTGTTCGTTTCAAGTTTGGCGACAACATGGGCGAAAATGCAGTTCACGGTTCTGATAGCGTAGCTTCTGCTGAGCGCGAATTGGCTTTGTTTTTCGAAAAACACGAAATTTGTAATCTGTAATGTCCAAAGGAAACCTGGAGTCGGCAAACGGCTTTTCAATTGAACTTGAAATTGAAAAGCTCAGTTTTGGGGGCGACGGAATAGCTCGAAAAGATGGACTTGTTTACTTTGTCCCCTTCTCTGCTCCAGGTGACCGAATTCTTGCAAAAATCACCGAAAAAAAGAAGAACTTTGCACGAGCCGAAATTACTGAAATTTTGTCGCCAAGTCCTTATAGAATCAAACCCCCGTGCCCTGTTTACGGCAAATGTGGCGGCTGTAATTGGCAACATATTTCCTATGATCAACAGCTGATTCAAAAGCAAAATATCGTCGAAGAACAGCTATCTAAAACTATCGATTCTAACACACAAGTCGGAAAAATAGTTCCCAGTCCAAGTCAGTTTCACTATAGAAATCGAATTCAGCTTAAATTTGACGGTAAAAATTTGGGGTTTTTTGCAAAACAGTCTCACGATGTTATTTCTATTCAAAATTGCGAGATTACGGAAATTGATATCAACGCAAATTTGGCTACCTTATTTTCGACTCTAAA
>CAZDHC010000117.1:0-9469 GCA_964505225.1 uncultured Bdellovibrio sp.
GCAAAGACTGTGGTCACCAAATAATAGTAGCTCGGTTCAACTTTAACCAATGTTGGGTTTTTTTCAAAATAGGGACCGATCCGAGCGACTTCACCATCAATTTCATCATGTAGTATTTGATAGGTTAATCGCGCCGCCGGTGCCGGTGTGATTTTGACATCTACATTTGCTCGTTTGTATATGTCCGCTAAAAGTTTCGCGGAAACATCTTGAACCGCTTCCAATTGTGCAAGCCCCAGCTGAATTGGCGCTGCCAGCGCTAATGAACTGACCATTGAGACACAAATAAAAAAACCGATTTGAAATAAGCCACTATTTGTCTGAGATCTTCTTCTTTTGATCATTGTTTCTTAAAGCTACAGACTTCTGAAATCTCTGTCTACAAATCCTGGACTTAAGTTGAGCCCTAATTAGACCTCAAATCCTGAATATTCTCGAATTGAATCATTCACCTTTGAATTAGCTTTCCCTTAACTCAAGTTCAGAATTTCTCTGTTAACCTAATGACCTTTTTTCCCGATAACTACTTGTGGGATATTCGTTTCCAATTCGCCTTAGTATTGCGGCTCTTTTTTCGACAGTGGCACTGTTTGTGGGCCAAATATTTTTACTGCAAAAGGCGCATAACGAACTTGAAAAAATCCAAAGCACCGAATTTCCACTGTTGCAAGTCGTCTCCTCCTCGCTCCGGTTGGCTGAACAAGCCAATCATATGATGGTCTTTATCATCTCTGAAAAAAAATTGGACACCTTGGAAGAGTATTTGAATACCGAAGATGCGTTTGTCGAAAACATGGATCAAATGGAAGAATTAAAGTCCCATTCTTCCATTGCCGATGCCCCGATCTTATACGACGACTTAAAGATGGCTTTCTCAATTGACAATGAATTATTCAAACTTTGCCAAAACCAAGATTGGAAAACTGCAGAAAAAGTCTATTATGAAAAATACCTTCCTGAGATCGTCAAAACCAGAGAGGCTCTATCGCAGATCGCATTTTCACTTTCTACTCAACACGAAAAGAATTTAAGCTCGAACAACAAAACCTTTTTTGTGTTCTTGATTGCTTCAAGTCTAGCACTGGCCTTTATTTTAGGATTTTGGACGCTTGTCTTTAGAGCCTATCAATCCAGCAATATCGCCCGCCTTGCGGCTGAGAATACCCTGGAGACAGAACGAGCCCGAAATATACAAACGGCTAAACTTTCCTCATTAGGTGAAATGGCCGGCGGAGTCGCTCACGAGATCAACAATCCTTTGGCGATTATTCGAGGCACGGCTGAATTGCATTTGCGAAGAATTCAAATGGACAAAGCCACCAATGAGTCGCTGAAAGAAGCTTTCGAAAAGATCTTAAGCACCATTGACCGTATGGCAAAAATCGTAAAAGCGCTAAGAACTTTTGCTCGGGACGGACAAAATGATTCTTTTGAAACCACTCCGGTGAAACAAATTGTCGATGACGTTATGGCCTTTTCAGCTGAACGATTGAAAGCAAACGAAGTTCATTTGCGCCTGAAGCTTGAACCCAATTTAAGTTTTGACTGTCAGCTGATTCAAATTGAGCAAGTCGTACTGAATCTTTTGAACAATGCCTTTGATGCGGTCTTAGACTACCCCGAAAAATGGGTTGAAATTGAAGCCTATAGAAAAAATGATGACGCCTATATTCATGTCACTGACAGCGGAAAAGGCATTCCAGATGAAGTCGTACAAAAATTGATGTCGCCATTTTTTACCACTAAAGAAGTGGGCAAAGGAACAGGCTTGGGTTTAAGTGTTTCTTCGGGAATTGCAAAAATGCACAATGGCTCGCTCTATTATGATAAAGACTGCAAAAATACTCGATTCACTCTAAAAATACCTATTCATCACCAAGAAGAACAAAGCAAAGCAGCTTAATTTAATTTTTTAATTCTAGTTTTTTACAAGCACCGAATAGTAAATAGGCCCCATTCCAGAGCCTTTGAAATCCGGCAGAAATTGCCAGCCGAATTCAGTTTTCTCAGCGTAGGACAAAGCTGGCGCAGCGTCGACAACTTGAAATTGATCCTTTTTCTTTTTTAGAAGTCTGGCAATCACTTCATCATTTTCTAAGTTGGAAATCGAACATGTCGAATAGACTATTCGCCCGCCAGATTTGCAAGCGAGCAATGCGGCTGTCAGTAAGGCGTACTGCCGCTGCGCTAATTTTTCTGAACGGGATTTTTTCCACTCATTCAGTTCCGTCTTATTTTCCAGAAGGTGCTTTTCACCTGAACAGGGAGCATCGACTAAAATTCGATCAAATTTATTCTCATGAGTCAGTGCAAACTTTCCGGCATCTTTTCCTGTGACCCAAACTCGATCACGAATACTTCTAGGGATGTATTGCTGTATGACTTTCTTCAATCTTTCGCGACGATTTTCAGACATTTCATTGGCAATCAATTCGCCATCAGTCCGCAGGGCTTCGGCTAAAATCAAAGTTTTTCCACCGGGGGCAGCGCACATATCTAAAACGCTGTCGCCGTCTTGAACCTCTAAAGCATCGGCCGCCAATATACTGGCCGGATCCATTATATAATACTGAAGTAAGTCGTCTTGCCCACGCGGAATTTCTTTGAAATTAAAATCTTCAAGCCAACGAGGCTCTTCATTTAGAATAAACTGATTTTTTCGAGCCACTTGCAGGTCCTGTTTTTTAAGAGCTTCGACCAGCGTAGGCCAACGCTCTTTCCACATGGAACCGTAAAATTCATTAAACTCATTAATACCCATAAATAGAAAAACCCATCGCAGAAGTCATTTATTTTGTTATAAATGACTTCTGCGATGGGTTTCAAGTTCCCATTTAATTTTAGGAACAATTACCAGTTGAAAGACTCAACATCAAAACCCCAGTTCGCTAGAGCTTTTTTGTACATGCCTTTCATGAATTTTTGAGCTTGAGCTGGCTTCAAGCCCAAAGCTGCTGCTGAATTTGAAGTCAATTCGCGCATAGAAGTAGGCTCACCAGTGATAGCAAAATCCTTAATGGCTGCGACTGCGGATCCATAATCCACTCCGAATACAGATTTGAAAGTTTTGTTCATATCTTTTTCAGTCGTAAATCCGCGCTCAGCTCCTGCAACAGCCCAAGTATTTAAGGCAGAGGCCACAGCAATCGCTTTCTCTTGAGAAAATCCGTACTCTTTTACAAGTTTCGCTGCACCAGCTTTAACCAATGCCTTGTTCGAATCAGAGTTGAGAGCTGCAAAGCTTGAATCTGAAGCATTCGAAGCATCTTTATTGTTGATGGCTTCGCCAAAATTGTTGCGACCAGTGTTTGCAGAATAAAGAACTCCGTTATTACCCATCCAGTAAGTGCCACCGGCTACGTTTTCCCAAAAAACTCCAGTCGTTCCAACGCCGATTGTAGAACCGCCAACCCAGCCTGGCATTTGCGTGACAGATCGAGTGTATTGAAAATTACCTAAGTCGTCATAAACTCGGCCATTTCCTGAAGCATCAAATACCACAAACCACAAATCGTCAGACTGATAACCATAACGATTGTAATTTGGATCTTGAGCCACATTAACCCGAGTTCCATTGCTTCTATTAAAAGTACAACCAGGAATTGGTGTTGTCGCCGAACAAGCAGCTCCATAAACGGTCTCATAAGGACCATAAACCGGAGTCACTGGATTTGGATTGTAGCCGCCACCACCGCCGCCGCCACCGCAAGCTGCAAACAAAACTGGCACCGCTGCTAATGCTAATAGTTTTTTCATATGAAATTCTCCCCAAATTTAAGCACCATTTTAATTGATGCTGGTTGTTTTTAAGTCAATGTGGTTACTTTTTGACCCTTAAAGAGCCATTTAAAACCTTATGGGATTAAGGTAGAGCAAGGCCGAGGCCAGGACTTTTGGGCCCAATGTGATCCCAGATTCACATCTGCGTGAGCTTTGTGATAAATTTACCCATATGAAAAATCAAACTACCGGCTATAAAACACATCTTTTCATTTGCACCAATGGCGGCACTAATCCTGAAAAATGTGCATCCAAAGGCTCTGAAAATCTACGAGCCCAAGTCAAAGACCAATGCAAAGCCCTGGGAAAAGAAGTTCGAGTCAATGCTTCGGGATGCCTAGGAAAATGCGAACATGGAATCGCTGCAGTGATATACCCAGAGGCTAACTGGTTCGTAAATCTGACTGAAAATGACAATACAAAGTTAGTTGAAGCCGTTGAAACTTCTCTCAAAAGATAACTTTTCTGAAAGCCTCATTTTATTACGTCAAAATCGATTGGGATTGAAAACCGATCGATCTAGTTCCGACTTTCCATTGATGATTAGATCCGAGACAAGTTTTCCGCTGCCATAACCAGATTGCAATCCCAACATTTGATGACCACATGCTAAGACCAAATTGGAAATGTTTTTAGAATTACCAATCATAGGGACACCATCTGGCGTGCAGGGGCGCAATCCACTCCAGGTCTCTTGGTATTGAACATCTGCGGGAATTTGCAGAATTTTTTTTGCACCACTTTTGATCGCCTCAATTCGGCGCTGTGTGTGACTGAAATCTTGATTTACCAATTCAAGTGTTCCTGCAATTCTCAGTGAATTTTTTCTGGGCGTAATCGCAATTTTTCTTTCAACAAACATCACTGGAATTTTTGGCTGCACTTCTAATTTTGGTAAAATCAACGAATAACCTTTGCCTCCCAAAATGGGCACTGAAATTTTGAGCTGACGAGCCAATTCATTCGACCAACTACCGGTCGCTAAAACATATTTCGAAGCTTTAAAAACTCCTTTTGTGGAAGAAACCGATTTGATTTGCCGATTGTTAAAATCAAAAGATCTCACTTCCGCATTTTCGAAAATCTGAACGCCCAAGGTTTTCGCTTTTTTAGCTAAGGCCTGAACAACCGCCAAAGGTTCTGCATGAGCTTCTGAAGGAAAATAAACTCCACCCAATAAATTTCCAATTAATGCCGGCTCAAGATTTTTTAGATCCACTTTAGTCAAAGCTTTTCCCGGAACACCATAGTCCTGCACCAACTTCATTTCATCTTCAGCGGCGGCAATACCGTCCGCTGTTTCGCTGACCATCAAAAGTCCCTTTTTTTCAAAATGAATTTCAGGATATTCAGAAGATAGTTTTTCATATTCACTGAGACTGATTTTTGAAAGATTAACCAAGGCTTCTATTGCCGCATGCGCCTGTTTCCAATTCATTGCTAAGGTAAATCGCGTCAACCAGTTTGCGAGCAAAAGAGAGGGGGTCGGCTTGATATAAAGCGGACTGTCTGGATTTCCTAACCACTTCAAAGATTTCAAAAAGGAACCCGGCATTGACAAAGGCATTGCAAAACAAGGAGTCATCCATCCCGCATTTCCATAAGAGCAGCCATGACCGATTTTATCTTTTTCTAGAACCGTCACCTGTGCACCGGCAATTGCCAATTCCACGGCACAAGATAACCCTATAATTCCACCGCCAACGATGACGACATCTGGTCGAGATTGCAAAGTGTGACTCCTGTAAAATTGTTCACTCAAGATTATGCTCTTTCCATCCGATAAGTCATTCGGAGGAACTACCTTTGGAATGCCGCTCCGATTTAAACAAATGGATGATTTTATTGGTACTGCTTTTAGTCGGCACAGCATGCTCTAAAAGTGGTGATGTTGATTTTCATCCTCCGGCCCCAGTATTAGCTCCAGTTCCCACGACCACCCTTCCCTCTGTTTTAGAGTTCAATCAGGGAGGACATATGAAAACCGTCACCTCTGGTTCCTACAGCACCAACTTAAGTCTAGGTTCGAATTCAAATTCCGTCTCTGGTCAAACCAGCAATGGCTATCAAATCAATCTAACTGTCCAGGGACAAAGCTCTGATTTTTAATTCAAGGCCCATGTCTGTTGAATGAAAGATTCTTCCTGAGTATTCTGGATGAATGGTTGTTAACAGCGAAAAAATTAAAAATCGGCCGTGGCTTATGCTCGCTGTCTTTAATTTTTCATTAGGCACTGGGGGAAACTATGTTCACTATGCCGAGAAATTAACAACGGTCACGGCTTCCTATGACAATACGGCTACCCCAAGCTCTCACTTTGCGGCTGGAGTGTTAGGTGAGCGCTTTGGCTTTGAGGTCTCACACAACTCAGCACCCATCACTTTTGACAATGCGAAAGTGGGCTTGAACAACGTGGATGCAAATTGGACCACCGATTCTTTTTTTGGAATTTATGCCATTAAAAAAGACAACGAATCTCGCGAACACCCAGCCGGCAGCCAAGGAATCAAACTTTACTTTGGGGAACAATTGCATCAATTTCCCTTACCACTTTTTGATTCGACCACCAGTGCTCCCCTTTTGCGAACTATGAAAATGACGACATTAAGTGTTGGGCTCAGTTGGGCAAAAAAATTTAAAAAAACTTATTTGGCATCCATTCAGATGAATTATCAAAACCCGATTTCAACTCAACCTTTGCAAAGCGGCTCAACTTTGTCTATCTCGGCACCAGAAGTCTTCGATGGCTCCATCGGTATCGACAAAAGTCTTTCTAAAAGATCCGCCGTTGGTCTGCATTGGTACGGTCAATCCCATAAGTTTAACTTTGAATATACGGACCCGAATGTCTCAGACTCCGGTGCCCACGAAGCTTTATTTTCGAATGTTGAATTTCGATTCACATTCTCATTTTAAGACACGCTTAAAATCCCTTAAACTCCTAATATCACTTGAGAGAATGCTCATTCGTGCCGATAAATTAACATAATGTTCAACATTCCAAACTGCCTTCTTTCCTTAGTAAGTCTTTTGATTTTTGGTAGCCATGCTTTGGCTAGCCCATCATTGACTATGCAAGGACGAATTCTGAAGCCAGATGCGACGCCAATGCAATCAACTTCGGTTCAGTTTCGAATTGTCATCTACTCACCCGGAACAGAGGCCTGCGTTCTTTACGATGAGACTCAGACTTTGAACATGTCTGGCTCCAATGGCTTGTTTAGCTTAGCTCTCAACAGTTCTGGCAGCACACGTAATGATGCTAACTCCTATACCTTCGACAAAGTTTTTTCGAATGGCAGTTCATTTTCGATTCCTGCGGCTTCTTGTGCCACAGGAACTGGAACGGTTGTTTACACACCTGGCTTGTTAGATGAACGAAAAGTCGTAGTCTATTTCAAAGACTCAACCATGGGTTCATGGGAAGGTATGCCGGCCACAACCTTAACTCACTCGGCCTACGCAATGGAATCTTCGATGGTAGGCGGATATCCAGCAAGCGCACTTTGCCGAGTTGCCAATGGCTCAGGTCCCTACAATGTAGCGGCAATGACTCCAGCAAATTATCAAGAAGTCTTAGATTTAGCCAATGGAGTGTCAACCCAGTATATGAAAGCGTCTTCAAATGCGGGTGCTAATTTACCTAGCTACGCAAGTGGACCCAGCACCCCAGCTGCTGGAAGTCTTTGGTATGACACGGCTTCAAATACAGTCAAATTCAATAACGGAACTTCGACTCAAACTGTTTCAACTTCTGCTGGAACAATCACTTCGATCACTGCCGGCACTGGATTAAGTGGTGGCGGCTCATCAGGCACTGTGACTTTAAATTTAGCTGACACTGCGGTCACAGCTGGTGTCTATGGAAATGCAACACAAACTCCAACCATCACAGTGGATGCTCAAGGTCGAATTACGGCAGCCACTTCAACTGCAATTACATTTCCGGTTTCAACTGTTGCCGGAAAAACCGGTGCAGTCACTTTGGATGTTGGAGATATCGGAAATGCTGCTGGTAAATATTTTGCTTACAAACCCAACAACGTTGCTTGCGCCAATCAAGAAATTTTGAAATGGGATACTGCCACTTCAAGATGGTTGTGTGCCGTCGACAGTGGCGCGGTGACTTCAGTGTCAGCCACTTCTCCAATTTTTGTTTCAGGAACAGCCGCTGCTCCAATCGTCGGAATTTATGCAGCCACCACTGGATCTTTTGGTGCAGTTCAACTGGCCTCAAATGGCGGCACCAACGCCGGAACAGTCGTTGAAGCGACAGATGCAAGACTGTCAGATTCCAGAGCTCCAAACGGAGCGGCTGGTGGAGACCTGAGCGGCACTTATCCAAATCCATCTTTAGCAGCAACCGGAGTAACTGCCGGCACTTACCCTAAAGTCACTGTCGATGCCAAAGGAAGAGTCTCTGCAGGATCAGCATTGGTGGCAGCAGATATTCCAAATTTAGACACCTCTAAACTGACCACCGGACTTTTAGCTCTTTCAAGAGGTGGAACTGGTATCGCTCCAAGTGGTGCTCCTGATTCAAATAAACTTTTTGCAGTCGACAACACCGGAACCGCTGGTGAAATGAAAGCAATTACAGCGGGTGCCGGAATTTCTGTCACACATTCAGCTGGCGCAATACAAATTTCAACTTCAGGCGGCAGTGGTACCGTAACCAATGTGACCAGTTCGAATAGCTATTTGAGTATCGTGAATGGTACAACCACGCCGGCACTCACTGTCAACGTTGGCACTTCGGCTAATACAGTTGCTGCGGGGGATGACACGCGAATCGTCAATGCCATGCAATCTGGAACCAGTGCTGGCGGAGACTTAAGTGGCACTTATCCAAACCCTTCAGTCGTTAAAATTCAAGGTTTTGATGTGGCTTCGACGACGCCGGCTAACACGAATTTCTTTAAATACAATGGCACCAATTGGGCCCCAGGAAGTGTCAACATCAGTGACTTAAAAAGCTCAGTTGCTGGAGATCTTTTTGACTCGCCAAATTGTTCATCCAGCCAAACTTTATCTTGGTCGGCGGTTTCAGATCAGTTTTCTTGTATATCGATTGGCTCTTTGGACGCTGCCGCTATCTCAACTGGCACTGTCGCATATGCGCGATTGCCAATCGGGACAGCTGCTAACACAGTGGCCGCCGGTGATGATTCAAGAATTGGCAACGCTTTAAAAATTCAATCTCGAACAGTTGCAGCTACAGCTCCAACTGCCGGCCAAGTTTTAACTTGGAACAATGGCAGTTCTCAGTGGGAACCTCAATCTCCATCCAGTTCACCGGTAACTTCTGTTGCTGGCAAAACTGGTGCTGTGACCTTAGTCGCCGCTGATATTTCAGGACTTGGAACCTCGGCTGTATTGAATGTTGCTGCTAGCGGAGATGCGGCCTCAACTGAAGTGGTTATCGGAAATGATTCACGACTGACTGATGGCCGAGCGCCGACAGGTGCTGCGGGTGGAGATTTGACAGGAACATATCCAAATCCAATTTTAGCGGATTCAGGGGTTACTGCGGGCAGCGTAGGCTCTGCGACTCAAATCCCCGCTTTGACAATTGATTCTAAAGGTCGAATCACCTCTGCCACATTCAATGCCATTTCATTTCCAGTTTCTTCAGTCGCAGGTAAAACAGGTGCGGTGACTTTGGATGCCAGTGACATTGGCAGCGCG
>CAZDHC010000118.1:0-9395 GCA_964505225.1 uncultured Bdellovibrio sp.
TTGGTTGGATATCCCACATTGATCTTGAACATAAATCGATCCATCTGCGCCTCTGGCAAAGGGTAAGTTCCCTCTTGCTCTAAAGGATTTTGCGTCGCTAAAACCAAGAATGGATTTTCAAGCTTATAAGAGACTTCGCCGATCGTGACTTGTTTTTCGGCCATCGCTTCTAACAATGCAGATTGGACTTTTGCCGGAGCACGATTGATCTCGTCCGCCAAAACGATATTGGTAAAAATAGGTCCCTTTTTTGGAGCAAACTCACCAGATTTGGGATTGAAAATCATGGTTCCAATTAAATCTGTCGGCAACAAATCAGGAGTGAACTGAATGCGCTGAAAGTCCAAGGAAATGGATTTTGAAACCGAAGAAATCGTCAGTGTCTTAGCTAAACCGGGCACACCTTCCAAAAGCACGTGGCCGCCAGTTAAAAGCCCCATCAGAATGCCTTCAACCATTTCTTTTTGACCGACAACAACTTTACTGACTTCCTGTAGCATTCGGTCAACAAATTGGCTTTCTTGCTTAATCGCTGCATTCAGCGCCATGATATCCACTTCCACAAATCCTCCTTGAGTTAACTTTCTGATTTTCTTCCTGTTTTGAAATAATCTCACTGCTTAATGCAAGGCAGAATGCTTGATTTACCAGTATATCTTTGCTTCGATAGGTCCGATGCCAAATTCACGAATCACCTCTGCCAACAACTCAACATCTGATTCGCCCACAAACTCGACCAAGGGCTTGGGTAGATCGTTTTCATACAGTCCGATTCAATTTACACCGGTCAGTTTAAAAGTTTGGTTTTTTTTAGCAGTCATTGCTTTCGTGCATTTATTTATCGGCTTTAAACTTGGCGGACGGCCCGGGCTTTTTATTGGTCTGCTGATGGCCATGACTTTGAACGCCTTGATTTTCTATTACGGCGAATCCCAACTATTAGAAAAATTCAAAACAAAAAAGTTAGAAGGCCAAGACGCATGGGGCTTGTTGGATCTTGCTCAGAAATATTCAAAGCTTGCTGGAACTCCGCCACCAACTATTCGGCTGATTATTTCCAAAAATGTTTTTGCGTTTTCGTTGGGCCACACTTGGACCAGAGCTTCGATTTGCATTTCCCAAGGCATGCTCGAGAAATTAACTGCCGAAGAAATCGAAGCCGTGGTGGCTCATCAAGTTTGCCATATTCGCAGATTGGACACTTTCGCTTTTGGAGTTGCCAGCGCTTTGGCAAATTCGTTAGTGGGACTGGCCTACGTCCTGGATCAAACTTGGCCGATCAATTGGTTTCGCAAAGAAGGCTATCACAAGCCATTTATGGCGATCATTTCTCCGCTAGCTTGGTTAATGATTCGCTTTGCAGTATCAGATCGAAACTATTACGAAAATGATGATCTAGCAGCCTCTTTACTTCCGCAAAGAAAAATATTAGCGACTGCATTATGGAAAATAGAATCATATTGTCAGACCCAACCACTTGACGTTGCGCCTTGTACGAACCATCTTTTTATCGTAAACCCGGATGGCTTACGTCAGCAAAATTGGTTTTATCTTTCACACCCAAAGATTGAAAATCGAATTCGCCGACTGATTGGAAGCTATCCAATTTAATTTTTTGAAAGGCTAAAGTATGGAAAAAATGGAAGCCACTTTTTCAATTTTAACTATGTCGATGGCATCAAGTGCCGCAATGGCCCTTGGACTTGCTCCAAACCCACAATCCGGCAAAATTGAAAAAGATAAAAACATGGCCAAGTTTAACATCGACCTTTTGGTGATGCTCCAAGAAAAAACCAAAGGAAATTTGAGCTCAGACGAACAGCGCTTTTTAGAATCTGTCATTTCAGATTTACAAGTAAAATTTGTCGCCGAAAAATAGTTTAGAGGTCTTGAATATGAAATTTCTTTTAGCTTTGATCACTATTAGCTTTTCTAGCTCTTTAATTTCTACATCCTCGTGGGCACAAAAAAATGGACCCACCATGAAATTTGGCGATCCACTTCCAGCCAATGCCTTTGTTGAATTGGCCAAAGTCATGAATCCTGCCGTCGTCAATATTTCAACCACGACGATGCCTAAGCAACGCTATCGCGGCAATCAACGAGATCCTTTTTTTGATATGCTTCAACAGTTTTATGGATTGCAAATGATGCCGCAGCAAGTTCGCCCTCAACAAGCTTTGGGGACTGGCTTTATCATTCGCGACGATGGCCTGATCGTTACCAACAACCACGTGATCGATGGCGCTGACGTCATCAACGTACAGCTTTCAGAAAAATCGACCAAAATTTATGAAGCGAAACTGATTGGTTCAGATGAACGAACCGACATCGCACTCATCAAAATTAAAACGGATGAAAAATTACCAGTGGCTCAACTGGGCTCATCAAAAGACACGGAAGTTGGCGAATGGGTTGCTGCTTTTGGAAATCCTTTTGGCCAAGGACATACAATAACTAAGGGAATTGTATCCGCTAAAGGACGCGACCTTGGTGAAATCAATAAATTTCCGATGATCCAAACTGATGCTCCGATCAATCCAGGAAACTCGGGCGGACCTCTTGTAAATTTAAAAGGCCAAGTGATTGGCGTGAACGCCGCCATCAATGCGCAAGCGCAAGGGATGGGATTTGCGATTCCGATTGATGAAGTTAAAAACATCATTCCCCAACTTGAAAAAGAAGGTCGAATTAAAAAAGGATATTTGGGAATCGGCCTAGATGATCTGAATCCTCAAGCCGCGATGTATTTGGGCCTAAAAGAATCT
Organism: uncultured Bdellovibrio sp.; assembly: GCA_964505225.1. Classification (GTDB taxonomy): domain Bacteria; phylum Bdellovibrionota; class Bdellovibrionia; order Bdellovibrionales; family Bdellovibrionaceae; genus 21-14-0-10-47-8. The sequence goes on from CAZDHC010000118.1 coordinate 2,769, forward strand.
TCTGGCGCTTTAATTGTCAGTGTTGATCGATCCGGCCCTGCGGCCAAAGCCGGCATTCGCCCTTACGACGTGGTGATTGAATTTAACGGAAAGAAAATTGATGGCGTTCGCGAATTGATCGATACCATTTCTGATGTCGCCATTGGCTCAACAGCAAAAATGAAAGTCATTCGTGAAGGGAAAAATAGAACGTTTGAAGTGGCCATTGCAAATAGACCCGAGCAAAACCGTGGGAAATCATCGGAAAAGCCGGGAACTAATTTCAATCAAGTGAAGGCTCCTTTTGATTTAGGTTTTTCCATGACCAATATGAACGAACAGCTGCAAAAACAATTTGAAATCAGCGAAGAGGCAGGTGAACATCCCGTCATCACCATTGTCCAACCTGGAAGCAAAGCTGAAGTTTCTGGGTTTATGGCCGGCGATGTGATCCTTGAGGTCAATCGCAAAGAAACCAGAACCACCGATGAAGTTCAAAAAAATCTGAAAAAAGGGACCAACACTTTTCGAATTGCACGCGGTGATGGATTTGCCATCATCATGTTAGAAGCAAAGTAGTCAGGAAGTTATTTTTAATGAAGCTTCACCGTTTCTCGGAACGATCGACCTGGAAAGACCAGGTTGAACAACTTGGCTTTAATTATCATTCCAAAGATGGAAGGTATTGGATCGATTCCCTAGGACTTGAAATTCAAATTGCCGAATGGGAAAAGATCAAAAAAGCCAGCCTCGAAATTCACTCGATGGGTTTGGAAATTGTCGAACGTGCCTGCAAGAAAGGTGATTTTTCACGTTGGAATCTCAGTGAGATTGAGTCAGAACTGGTGTCAAACTCCTGGAATCGCAAAGATCCAAGTTTGTACGGACGTTTTGATTTTACCTTAGACGCCTCCGGCACACCGAAATTGTACGAATACAATGCCGACACTCCGACCTCATTGCTTGAAGCTTCAAAAATCCAAGACCATTGGTGTGAACAGCGTAATCTTAAGTCAAGTTGTCAATTGACCGAAAAAATGCCCGCCACATTTTCTCAGCTAAAAAAGTTGGGCTGCGAAAAGATTGCATTGATTGGCAGCCTTGAATTTTATGAAGTTTTACCAAATTTAAATTGCCTCAAATTTTGGGCTGAATCTGCAGGAATTGAAACCCAAATTTATGATCTAAAAAAACTAACCTACAACAATGACTCCAAACAATTTACTTTCGAAAATAAAATCGAAAATTGGATTTACAAACTCTACGCTTGGGAAATTTTAAGCCAAAGTCAGTCAGAGTCTATTGTGAATGCCCAAAATCATTGGCTAGAGCCTGCATGGAAAATACTTTTGTCATCAAAAGCATTTATGGCAGAAGCTTGGCGACTTTATCGGGGGCATCCTAATTTGTTGCCCACTTACATCGAAGGAATGGAAAGTTCAGGATTGGAAAGTGGATATGCTCGAAAGCCTTTTTACTCTCGAGAGGGTGCGAACACTTCAATCCATTCCAACAAAGGATTGGTCTTGCAAATGATGCCAGGCCCCTACGGCAAGGAAGGTTTTATTAAGCAAGCTTACAGCCCAATGATTGAACTTGAAGCCAATCATAAGTTTACTTTAGGTGCTTGGATGTGTGGCGACCAGTTCGCCGGAGTATCCGCTCGGTTCACTGATGAATACATTACCAATTCTGGTACAGGCCAAGCCTGTGCCAGCTTCTTAACTTAAGATCAGAACTGACCATACTCTTGTTCAACTAGCCACCAGCGTGATGGCGAGCCGGCGGAACCGGTGGAGTTGGAGGAGTAGGATATTTTTGCTCCAAAGTTTTAATATCCGAACCGGTATACAGATTTCCGTTGATAGCAACTGCCGGCACTGGATCACCAATTGGTGTTACCGTTGTATGAACGATTGGCACTTCGTGAGCTTGCCCACCATCACCACCACCGACTGTTCTTGTGCCAACAACTTCAGTTGTGCGCTCAACTTGTTGCAATGATCCGTCTGGTTTTATCTGATAATTTTCTTTTACCTCAGCAACTGCGGTTTTTGCTTGATAGGCATCCGACTCTTTGTATGCCTCTAATAACCGATCATAGGCATCGTGATGAGTTTTTTGAACTGTAGAACCTGGTCCATAGGTGACTTGCACCTCTTTGGTCACCTCGTGACCACCACCATCTCCGCCACCATGCCCACTTGTTTCAGTGTGAGTGACTTCTCGAGTACCGTGGTAGGTGTAACCATCACTGACTATTGTGCCGCCCGCACCGACATGCGCATTCTTAAAATAGTCTTCAGCAGCTTGAACATGAAGCTGATCCAATTGATCTGAATTGATTCTTCCGGCTTGAACTTTTTGCCCAATTGCGACGACTTCTTTCAAGTCTGCAATGGCTCCCGGCATGTCAGATTTTCCTTCACGATGAACAACCAATAGATCACCCACTCTAGGGTCCACCGCATTTAAAACTGCAGTGTAGCGATCAATGACGATATCACTATCCGTACTGGGAGCTTCGTCATCATAACCAAAATTATATTTGATATGAGTATTTGCCAAATTTTCTTTAGCTTCCGCCAACTGATCCGGCTTTAAGCGTAAGGCATTAACAACAGCATCATCAGTTTTCGCGATTCCTTGGACAAAGCTGTCCATCGCTCTACCCGAAGCTCCATCAAAATTATCTTCGTGAGCTAAACCAAAGGTTCCCAACTGAGAATGTGCCGAGTGGGACCCGATATCACTAGTATTGCTTTTAAATTGGGCCGATCTCATCTCGGGTTCATCTGCAAACATTCCCCCAATAATTCCCCCAATAATTCCACCCACAAAACTACCTACAAAGGGAATTGGTATCGCAACTGCTCCGATTGCAGATCCGATCGACTGCCCCATTGCCATCTCTTTACTATCAGCTGGCATCAATGCATTCACTGCAAATCCAGCCACAATGTTGCCAACATTGACACTACCAAGTCCACTTCCCAAATCTAAAGATCCAAGATTTGAAGGCGCAATATGAAGAGCTTCATTTAACGCTTCTCCCGCAAACTTTTCAGCTGCGTGCAGCGCCGCCGCTTCAACGATTTGCTCACCATCTAAATGACCAGACAAAACCCCAGTCACCAAACCACCAGCAATGTCACCGGCAAAACCGCCACCGATACCACCACCAAGTTCAGATCTAACATAGGCGTCGACTGCTGATCCGGCCGCTCTCTCGGCCGTGGCTTCAATATCTAGATGTCCATTCAAAGCGCCAATCACAACGCCAGAAGCTAATCCGCCGACAAATGCAGCCTCTGCTGCAGTTTCAGAATCTGGACGGTTTGTATGGCCGTTGGAATCCTCACCAATGACCAAGTGGGAAGCCACCTGTCCGACGGCTGAACCAACAACGTGTATGGCCAATTGCTCAACTGGATCAACACTACTGCGCCCACCACCATGCCCTACTGGAGGATGATTAGAAGGAACACTCGTATGTGTGTTTGTTGATGCGGATGTTGGTGCATTTACGGCAGCCGGTGCTGGAGTCGCAACCGCCGCATGATTCTGGGCATGAGCTACAGGTTGATTTGATCTGACCACTTCAAAATCTGCCTCAGGATTAATGACTCTTGCATTAGCCACTACGTGATGATCATCGGCATCAACCGGATGCGTAGCAGCTACCGAATGCGTAGCAGCTACCGGATGCGCAGCTGCAGCCGGATGATGAGTATCAGCCGAGTGAGCGCCGACCACTTGAAAATCACTAGGCACATGAGCCGCCGCCGGCGCCGCTTGAGCAACAGGATGAGCCGCTCCATTCGGTTGAAATGTCGGAGTCGTATCGATTGCCCCTGAACTTGCATGAACTTCAGGATGAGCGCTTGAAGCTGAATCATGATTTCCATGATCGATAGCTCCATGAGAACTGTGTGCATCTACAACTGGTTCAGAATCCTGAACCTCGTGAGCTGCGGGTTCAGCGTCAGGCACAGGATCTGCGTGATGACCATGTGGGCGAACAGGAACGTCTTCGACCTCTTCATGTCTGTGGTGGTGATGACCTCTACCAAAATGATGTCTATCATGATCGTCAAAATCATCGCGATCCATCAAAAACATGCTACCAAGATGATTGAAATCAATTTTCATTTCCGTACTCCCGTAAGGCTTGAACTAAACAATCCACCAACTCTTTTACTTGGTCAGTTGGCCCATCCGAAAAAGAAATTCTCATCGTCACTTTGCCGTTTTCATTTTTGGGAAAAACTGTAATGGAATTAAAGTCCAAAGCAAAACTTGCCGCCGCTCGAACTGGAATATTTTTCCTTTGAGCCTGTTCTAAAAATTGATCGCGAATTTTTTGCCAGTCAGCCATTTCAACAATTTCGCTAGCACTTAACGTTACAAATAGCTGATGTTGAAATGAACTCAACTCAACTTCACCTAAAAAAGTGTTTTCAACTTTTAAAATATGAAACTTCCTTTGAAATTCAATACAGTTCTGCACTATCCAATGATGGCGCTTTTGATTAAGTTCAAAGGTCTGATTGTGATGGTAAAGTGGGAAAATAAATTGAGGCTCAAAATTAAGACCACAGGAACCCAATGAGGAGACTGCCGAAATGTGAATTTGGTTTGCCAATCGTCGATTTACAATGTCACTACCTTTTGGCAAGATACACACGACACTTCCCCAGCGACCATACTCTAGACCGATACAATCCAACTTGGTATGACTGCGTATTAAAAAAAGTGGTATTCGATTTTTTTCTGAAAACTGAACAGCTTCGGTAATCCTTTGATCACCAATGGGATAGCAGGTTGAATCAAAGAACAACCCCTTCACCTTACTCAAAGGAGTTTTCAAAATGACTTGGTCAAACTTCTCGCGCCCTCCCGAATCATAAAAAAGGTATCCTTCTTCTTTGGGCAGCTCACTCGATTTCTCTAAAAAACAAATTTTTATTTCAGAAAAAAAACCTTTCAAAATTTTGATAGTTTCAAAATAAGAATCATTATTTAAATAAACTGCCGGCTTTTTCCAATCTGCTTTTTTCATTCCTAAAAAAACACTGGTGATCGCCGCCATTCCGCTCCCAGTAAAATAGCCCATTGAACTTCGCTGTCCCGAGATCCCATAAACTTCCGCCAAAGCATCTTGAAATAGAATTTGACCATCCGAACGTCGATAGCTATGAAAATATTTGAATCGGCCTAGTTTTGAAACCTGCTGATTCATATACTGCTCACTGACTCGACTGCCTTTTCCCAATGCCTCAAAGTACGTATTCAAAACATTTTCGCGGTTTCCATTTCCCTGCGGGACCGAATAGGACTCGGACTGGGCAACGTTCGCCATTAAATATTGTATTTGAAGATCGGCCTTGAGTTCAGATTTTGAAGCGAAGACCTCATTGAATTGAAAAGAATTTTCGGAGGCCTTAGGAATTGGCTTTTTCGCAAAGGAATTTAAAAATTCCAATTCCTGCAGCTTTCGAATTTGATAGTCCGCCGAGCTCTGTTCAAAGTTTTGCTGAATCTTTCTAAGGGACGAAGCGCTCATCGAACCTACCAGCCCTTACCAAATTTAGGTTGTTCCGGCGGCGCATATTTTGTTGCCACAGCAGCCAATTGCGCACCAGTATAGTTTGTGCCGCTAATAGCGACAGAAGCTACTGGTGTTCCAACTGGTTTCAATTCAACGGTAACATCTCCTTTGAAAACTCTTGAATGTTCTTCGTACTGCTGAATCTTTCCGTCACCGGTGACTTTTAAATGTCCCGCTTCGACATTGGCCGCAGCCAGCTTCTCATTGAATTCTGTCGTTTGCTTATAAGAGTCCAGCAAATTGTTATAAGATGATGGCATAGCGCTTTCCAATGCACCTGGAACACGAACTTTATCTCCGTCCTGGTTTTTAAATGAAACAGGCCTCATTGAATCGTGCCCGTCACTTGTCAATTCACCTGTAACTGATACATGAGAGTCTTTGAAATAATCCATGCTCGCTTGAGTGTGAATTGCCTCAAGTTGAGCGTGGCTCATTCTTCCAGTTTGCAATGCGTTTCCTTTGGCCACTAAATCTTGAAGAGTGCCGATCGTTTGTTTCATGTCAGCATCTGGCTCTTTGTGTCCAACTCCACCCCAAAAACCGCCACTAGATTCATTTGTCTCTCGGTGAACCGCGAACAAATCACCCAACATTGGGTCAACTGCATTCAGGACAGCCGTGTAACGATCGACGACGATGTCAGTCTCTATATTCAATGCTCGATCTTCGCGACCAAAATCATAAGAGTGATGAACTTCAGCAAGGTTGTTTTTCGCTTGTTGTAGTTGCGTGGGATTTAACCTTAAACTATTAACCACAGTATCATCAATTTTTGCAATCTGATCGACAAATCCATTGATAGGATTGCCGACCTGTTTGTCATTAATATTGTCGGCGTGGGCTAAACCAAAAGTACCAAGTTTCGATTGCGCCTGATAGCCGCCAATGTCACCAGTGTTACTTTTGAATTCAGCAGTTCGGTAGTCGGGCTCATCAGCAAATAGACCACCAATGATTCCTCCAATAATTCCACCCACAAAACTTCCCACAAATGGAATTGGAATCGCAATAGCACCGATGGCAGAACCAATCGA
>CAZDHC010000119.1:0-9186 GCA_964505225.1 uncultured Bdellovibrio sp.
GATCGAAAAGATCACCAAAGCTAGAATGGCAAGTGGTGAAGTTGTCGAACTTGATAATTTTCGAGAATTGAAAAAGAAAATTGATCCGAAAACTATTTTAGTTATCGAAGACGATGAAACGATGAGAGCGGCCATGAAAAAAATCTTCGAGATGGACGGCTTTATCGTGAAAATGGCTGCAGACGGCACCGAGCTTTCAGGGGTGTTAGAAGATGCTTCGCCAGATTTAATTTTATTGGATATCGGTTTACCTTGGCTCAATGGCTTTGAGTTGGCTCAAATGCTGAAAGAGCACAAGGAGCTTAAAAAGATTCCGTTGATTTTCGTTTCTGGAAAAACTAGCGAAGACGATATGAAGCGTGCTTTTGAAATCGGCGCCGATGATTTTATTAAAAAGCCCTTTGAAATCGAAAAACTTAAAAAGACAGTTTCAACTTTATTGAAGTTAGCGGATCACAAATAGTTTTGTGATCCCTTGTTAGACTACATTCCGCGCTGAGTGAAGGCGTTGGCGATCACTGATTTATATTTTCCTGAATACAAAGCGAGATCTGAGGCGATCAAAGCATCTTTTGCTTCAGAAAATCGTGAGCTTCCAGTCAACATAGTTAAATGCTGCGTGAAGATTTTTTCGAACTCAAGTTTGGTAACAGCAGGATTGGTGTAGATGGCCCACAATGCAGCAGCGTAAAGAGCGCCCATTGTGTGAACTTCACCATTGCTAGAGCCAAAGGCCTGAGAAGCCGTTAAGCCCAGGTTCTTTTTCACGTCGCGACCAGAAAGCCCGTTAGCACTGTTGACCCAAGTTTCACCTAATGGTGTTGAATCCAAAAAAACCATCAAGAAGTGAAAGTCAGCTTGGCCTTCGTTAATACCACCAATACATCCCGCAGCAGAAGTGCAATTGTGTCCGACCTGAAGTGATGGATTTGGTGAAATGGCGCTGTATCCACCGACTGCAAATTGCAAATTAGCGTGACCTAGCTCATGTAAGTATACTTCTGAGCCCAATGCCATTTCGTGTGCTGGGCTACCGCCAGTGCTAGCGTATCCCATAACGACTCGGCTTCCATCCCAATAAGCATTGTCTTTAACAGCAGTCGAATAGGCATCGACTTGAATTCCTTTTTTTCCAGCGAAAAATCTTCCAGATCTTTTGATCATTTCTGACTCTTGATAATTGAGCCAGAAGTAAGCCATCAATTGGGCATTGAATCGACCAGAATCACTTTCGTAAGGAAACTTCCAAGATCCATTCACTGGAGCAGCTGTTTGTCCACCGCTTGCAATGATTTGAAACGAAGAATTAGAAAGGCTATTGACGCTGGCAAGACCGCGCAATTTAACGCCAAAGGTTTGAGTCGATGACAAGTTATCGCCGAACTGAACCTTGTGAGAAAATGCAGCACCATTTTGAGCCACAGGATTTTTCCAGAAAATGCAGGCATCAAATGAATTGTTGTTCATGCAGTTCGTATCAAAAGTTCCAGCTGACTTGCTGGAAGCAGGATCAGTGCCTGGTGTGATAGGTGAGCCCAAAGTTAATGAAATCGTAGTAACTTTACCGCTAAGATCCTTGGCTTCGGCCTTTAAAACCATTGCTCCGTAATAGGTAGAAGGATCAACAGTCATTTCAAATGGCAACCGGCTGAAAGCCTTAACTTCTCTGTCATTAATAATTAAACGTAAACTTTCAAGCTTATTGATGGGTTCAACATTGATAGAAACTTTAAAAAGATCAGCTGGAATTGTACTCGCAGCTGTTGGGTTTACAAATTGAAGCTTCAATCCACCTTCAATGCTTTGAACTGAAGCGGAATCAGTCGATGAAAGGCTAATCGTATTAAAGCCGTTGTTTTTCTGGCAGGCGATTGTCAGTGGCAAAACTAGCAGCGGAAGTACGATTTTGAGACTTTTCACATTTCCCCCTGAACCATTTAACCTTGTTGATACTATTGACTAAGGCAAGTTTGGTGCCGGTCTAAATCGAATCTATCAGGGGCAAGTGACAGAAAATTTAGTCAGGTGTATAGGTTTTTGTGACAGCCATGAATGTGTCTCGGTGTGAGACATACGTGATGTAGCAGATTTATCTTGGAAAAACGTCAAATAGGTTTGTGTCGAGATTTAAATCTCTTGGGCCATTTAGATCTTTTTTCATTTTCTGAAATGAGTATCGTAAAAAGCCCTTACCATTTGGAGCATATTCTGGAACTTCGATGTACGAAATCAAGATGACGTTTTCGTTCTCATTGTGTGCCAAGTGGTAGTTGCCGTTGGCATTGACGCTCGCAAGTCCTCGGGTCGCATACAATGGCAAAGCCGCTTGAGTGTAGGTGTAACAGTTGCGCCCCTCTGAATCGGGATCTACCTTAGTAAACGAACCGTTGTAAGCGGACTCACTTCTAGGATTCATTGGATTTAAGTGATTTTGCACTAGGTATTCGTTGTCGTAGCCATTGGTTTTGTCAGTCAAATTGTTGTAGTTCAAAGCGGTAGATTTGTTTTTAAAAAATAAAAACTCGATCGAATCCAAAATGCCATCTCCGTCCGTATCAAAATATTGTGAATCCGATGATTTTCCTTTTTGAATCATTTTGTCAGTCCAGTTGGTGGTCGGACCCTGTGGGTTTTGATTGTAAAGAAAACGCTCTTCACAGTTGTTCAATAGATCCATATCTTCGTCCTCATCATCAGCGGGACCGCAGCCTGCTGGAAGAGCTTCGTTGTAGACGATGTGACGGTAGAAGATTCCGTCTGACAGGTGAGAGTCAAAACTGTAACGATTAGCCGGGTCGAATAATTTTCCAATCATGCGTGGTCCCCGAACTGAATCATTTTTGTAGAGCTGATTGTATCGCAATTCATCCTTATCGCACAATCCATCGGCGTCCGAGTCTGCTCCAATGGTGCCATCGTCGCAGGTGCCTGCGTTTAAGTTATAAACTGAAAATTTCTTGATCAAATAAGGCTCGTTAGATTGGCTAGCTAAAATAAAGCGAGATAAATCCAAAGGAACACCCTGTTGAGCCTTTTGGAAAATACCAGTTCCTAGATCTGCCATTTGCTGTAATCGCATGTTGGCCGAAGCATCTTCGGGGCCATAATAAATGGTGCTTAAGTGTATGCTTCCACGGCTTAATGCAACGATAGACTGAACAGTCGACATGATCTGCGCATCTGGATTGGTGGACTCGGGCATAGGTTTTCCATCTGAAATAAAGATAATGTTGTAGTTAGCGGCTAATTCTTCGGTATTAGCTGCAAGATCATTTTCTATTGCTAATTTTGCCTGTGCTAATGCAGACAAGTATGGAGTGTCGCCGATATCGCCGATGCTTTCGAAATCCGAAACGGCTTGCAAAGCTTGGTCAGGGTCATTGACAAAATATCGAGGGGGCGAATCGCTCGACTGTATCATTGGAACCGCGCCGCCGTTGTGAAATCGAATTAATCCCCAATAGATTCTTGGATTATTGCGATACAAATTGATCAAATTTCTCATGGAATCTGCTCTTAAAACATTACTAGGATCCGTCGTTGAATTAGAACCGGATTTATCGACAACAAATAGAATTTTCGTATTGGCACCCAACTCTGCAGGCAAGTCTGTACAGATTTTACCTTGAGTTGAAAGGCTCATTTGGATTTCTTTTGCTGGTGCCACGCGAATTTCTCCGCAACCCTGCATGCTGACGATCACAAAAGTAAGTCCTAAAATGATACTTAATTGTTTATGCAAAATGCCCCCGTGATATTAGACCTACGCAAGACTGGTGCCTGTTCAAATCAAATTAGGAAGATCTCAAGACAGGGGTTTGGTCAGGTGTCTAAAAGTTAGTTGACACCTAAGGGAGCAAACAAGAAGCGATGTGATTTGGCTTTTTAATTTCTAAATTTGGAACTGTGGTTTTACAAATATCCATTGCACTAGGGCATCTTGGATGAAAATGACAGCCCGATGGAGGCGAGATTGGCGATGGCACATCTCCAGTTAAAACTGTTTTCTGTCCACGTCGTTTTGGGTCTGGATAAGGAATAGCTGACAAAAGTGCTTTCGTATAAGGATGCTGAGGTTCGATGTATAAATCTTCGGCTTTAGCGTGTTCGACAATTTTACCTAAATACATGACCGCTACATTGGTCGAAACATGTTCAACCACTTTCAAGTCATGAGCAATAAAGACATAAGTTAAGCCAAGCTTTTGCTGAAGATCCATCAATAGATTGATGACTTGCGCCTGGATAGAAACATCTAATGCGGAAACGGGCTCATCGCAAACAATCAGTTCTGGTTCTACCGCAAGTGCGCGGGCGATGCCCACTCGTTGGCGTTGGCCACCTGAAAATTCATGGGGATAGCGATTTAGATGTTCTTTTCGCAAGCCAACCAAATCCAACAATTGAAACACTCGATCTTGACGATCTTTTTCAGTTTCAAAAAGTGAGTGAACTATTAAAGGCTCTTCGATCACCGATCCAATAGTCATTCTTGGATTTAAGCTGGCAAATGGATCTTGAAAAATAATCTGCATGTGACGGCGAAGATTTCTTAACTCTTCACCTTTAATGCCGGTGATGTCTTGGCCTTTAAAAATGATCCGTCCAGAAGTTGGATCCAGCAATCGAATCAAACATCGACCCAGGGTCGATTTTCCGCAGCCGGACTCTCCCACTAAACCTAAAGTTTCCCCCTTTTTGATCTCAAAGGAAACATCTTGCACGGCTTTGACGTTGGCAATTTCTCGACCTAACAATCCGCCATGAATTGGAAAGCTTTTGACCAAATTTTCGACTTTCAATAAAACTTCGCTCATGCTTTAGATCCGATCAGTGGATGATAGCAGGCCACCATTTGGGTAGTCGAAGCGGGTTTCAATTCAGGCATCGCGACTTGGCAATCGTCTTTGTGAAACTGGCAGCGGTCGTAAAAACGACAGCCCTTTGGTAAACTTAAAAGAGACGGCACCATGCCCGGGATCGTATTTAATCTTTCAAGTTTGTGACCGGACTCAAAGTGAGGAATCGAATCCAACAGTCCGCGAGTGTAAGGATGCTTGGGTCGATAGAAAATATCTTCGACACTTCCGGCTTCGACAATTTTACCGGCATACATAACGGCGACGTCATCGCACATTTCAGCAACGACCCCTAAGTCATGGGTGATCAAAATCATTCCGGCGCCAGACTCTTTCAAAAGCTTTCGCATAAGATCTAAAATCTGAGCTTGAATGGTGACGTCTAGTGCAGTGGTCGGCTCATCTGCGATCAACAATTTGGGATTGCAACTAATGGCCATTGCAATCATGACTCTTTGGCGCATTCCACCGGATAATTGATGCGGAAATTCGCCATGGCGCTTTTCAGGTGCTGGAATACCAACCAAGCGAAGCATGTCGATGGCTTTTTCTTTAATCTGAATTTTGCTTAGACCCTTTTGGTGCAAGCGAATTGTTTCTTCGATTTGTTCACCACAGGTAAATACCGGGTTCAGCGAAGTCATGGGTTCCTGAAAAATCATGGCGATTTCATTGCCGCGTAAATCCCGCATTTCAGAATCGGAAAGCTTTAATACGTCTTTGCCATTGAAAATGATTTCACCAGATTCGATTCGACCCGGATTTTGGATCAATCGCATAATCGACAAAGAGGTCACAGATTTTCCACAGCCGGACTCGCCAACAATTCCTAAAGTCTTTCCCTTTCGAACTGTGAAACTGACATCGTCCACGGCAAAAAAATGCCCGTCTTCGGTACGAAATCCAGTTTTAAGGTTTTTGACTTCTAGCATGGTCATAATCGAGTTTTAATGTAATTTGATCCTCGCTATGAGACAATCTTTTTTATGAGAGATCTAAATCAAGATTTAAGCCCACAAGAGACCTATTTAAGCTCGTTGTTTCCAAGCGAGGCTGCTGATCTGCCTTCAGACCTGATTGAGCGGGCCCGAACGGCGGCAGTTGAGCTTGGTAAAGCCGCTATCAGTTTAAGTCCGGCTGAGGCTCGAATCGTATCTACGTTGATTTCATCTCATGGTTGCAAAAAATTTGTCGAGATCGGAACTTTGACTGGTGCATCGGCTCTTTGGATTTTACAAGGGTTACATAAGGCGGGAAGTCTTTGGACTTTAGAAAAAGATCCCGCCCACGCAAAGGCAGCAAAAGAAATTTTGAAGGCCTATCAAAAGCAAAATCCCGAGCAAACAGTAACTGTCATCGAAGGTGATGCCCAAGAAACTTTGAAGGCACTTTCAGATGAAGGGCCGTTTGATGGAATTTTTATTGATGGAAATAAATCTGCTTATTGTGCCTACTTAGATTGGGCCGAGGAAAATTTAAAAAAAGGTTCTTTGATCATTGCCGACAATGTATTTTTAAGTGGCGCGGTCTTCACTGGTAACACTGCGAAGTTTTCAAAAAAGCAAGTTGAGGTTATGCGCGAATTCAATCGTAGACTTGCGGACTCGAGCAAATATCAAAGTGCCATCATTCCAACGAGCGAAGGTCTTTTCGTCGCGGTCCTTTTGTAGTCGACAAACATCTCAACTCAGTTTTATTCAACAACCGCAGCTAAAATTGTAAACTTGCACTGTCTAAAATTCTGACAGTTTCTTTTTAAAGTTTGCTCATTTATATTCACCGGCGAACAAGAGAAGAGCCGGACTCGTGCAGAGTTCCCTCCCCCCATCTGTCGGGATCCGAGCTTCTCTGCTGTTCATCTTTATTTTTTGGCCGCTATGGGATCGGGGTATTTGGGTGAATCAAAATAAAGCAATTCAATTCGTTTCTTGTCTGACACTTTTGGCTGCATTTGCGGCTTGTACAGATTCAGGTTCATCTGGAACCAAAGCTGGACAAGATCCAAGAGCGTTTGATGCCTCTAAGCCAGAAACTTATAAAGAGGTTCAAGACTTCACCCAGATGAAGTCTTCTTTCGTCAGTGAAAAAGTATTGGATTTAAGTAAGCCTGAAGACGCGAAAGAATTAAGTGATTTTCGAATATACGGTTGTGATAAAAACGGAAATGAATTGGGAACTTTAGACCCTATTTCAAAAATCGGCGACAGTGCGACGACTTCTTGGAGTGTTAATAGTCAATCGACGCATGCAAGTTCCATCAGTAAAGATACTTTAAAAAGTATTTCGGATAAATCTTTTACCTTCGTCAGTAAAACTCTTTCTGTTTTTATCGAAGAAGCAGGTGGCGAAGTTTTGAAATCTATCCCTGAAACTGAAGCGAACTGTAAAATGGGTTCAGATATTTCCGGTGATAGATGTGAGCGAGGTCAGCTTGATATCTCTGAATATCTCACGGATAAGGGATTAGAATACATTAAAAATCATCCCGAAGTTGGAAATTCAAACTGTCAGATTAAAAATCCAAAATATGTGACCAAAAATGAAATTGGTAAATTTAAATTGGCTGATAATACTGTGGTAAAAGCTCACCGTCTTACCATGACATCAACAGGTGATTTATCGTGTGGTGGGTTTAGTCTAGGATCGGGTTCGCAGACTTATGCCTCAATTCGCACCAATCAACTGATGCCCGTATCTGATGTTCACTATTGTGGTGGAGTTTCAGCTCAATATTCAATAACCGAATATCTTGATAAAAAATCCATCAATTCAATTAAGATCGAAATTCTTTCCGGCACAATGCGGAAATAATTTTCCGTATCATTCCTAGAACTAAGGCTTTATTTTAAATTCAGCGGCTCCGCTTGCCGCCCACAATTCATCCTTAAAACCCCTCGGGTTTTAAGCCCGACGTTCGCACAGACAAATTCTTAAGCCCAACTTAAATTCAGATCAGTGTCCAGATCAGAATGAGCCAATAGATGATCTGTAGGATTTGAAGAAAAATTCTCAAAACCCGTTCAGGTTCTATCGACCCCTTCCGAATAGTTCTATGACTGTGGGTCATAGATACCTCCTCTGTTGAGAGAGGATGGAATCAGTTCCAAAGAGGGTGGCAAGCATTGCCGCCCTTTTACTTTCAAAATCAATTCTAAGCTGATGATGAATTTTATCGTTGCCAGGCCAGCGGTGTGTCCGAGGTCTGGCTAAGATTAAAAATTAATGTCTACTTTGCGGTCGAATTGGCCAAAGATCAGTCCACTTTGCCGGAGTGTTTTGAGTCAGCTGAGCTTCGCCTAAAACGGACTGGCTGACTTTAACTTCCTCGAGCGCTGTTTCAGACAAGACTTTTCCACAAGCTTCGACAACTGATTCCCAATCGATGTTGTGATACTTGTAGATGTCCTTAGGGCGACCGCACTTTGAATGATGGCGAACGGCCAATGATTCGTGGCGAACGCCGATGATCGAGCCTAAATTGTCTAACAATCCAGCTTCACCATCATGAACAGAAACGATTGGCACTCGTCGACCAGCGACAGTCACCAAGTCATGACCATTTAAATGTTCAGTCGGGTGGAAATACAAGTTTCCATTAACTCCCAAACCTTCTTTCAAATATTGGAAATCATTTTCGTAACCTTGAATACCACACAACAAATCACTTGAAGTCACCATGATGACATTGGCGTAAATGCCTTTAGCTAACAAGGCTTCTGAAGCTTTCAATGCTTCGGTACCAAGGGATCCCATCGCAAATATATTGACGACGTTATCGCCTGGTTCATATCCAGCGTATCCACGATAGTCGACCAAGTAATAAGCGCCAGCTAAGACATCTTCGCGAAGTTTATTTAGGATGGTGTTTTCATCTTGCGCGGCCAATTCGGATTCGATGACAGCGCCATCCAGCGGAAATTCAGCACGACATAGGTTTGCAGTTGGGTTGGATTTAAATCGCGCTTGGCGTTTCAAATTCAACATTAAATCTTTCTGTTCAGTTCCGCGGGTCACGCCACGAATCAGAACGCCGTTGCGACCAGCATTGTCGTTGGTCATGTGTCTGCGAATGCTTTCGCACAAAATCCAATCCAATTCTTGGCAATAGAACGGCTCCCATGTGATTTGATTTGGAATTTGAATATCAGATTTCCATCCGTGCTGTGCACCTTCAGGTGAAAGGGTCACGCCAGAAGGAGTTCCAACCAGGATGAAAGAACTTTTCCAGTACAGATTGTAAAAATATTGATCCAAGGCTCGTTTGATAAAAAAGTCGTAGACTGTCATCAATGGCATCAAAGGAATTCCTAAGATGTCTTTGATTTTT
>CAZDHC010000120.1:0-9153 GCA_964505225.1 uncultured Bdellovibrio sp.
CAAGCGACGACACGACGGCCTCTGCTCAAGAAATCAGCAATCATCCTAACGCTACGCAAAAGACTGTGCTTAGAAAGCCGGAATGGCTCAAAGTTCGCGCTCCCTCAGGCGAAAACTACGCTCGCATTAAAGATATGCTCGGCGATCTTAAACTTGCGACCGTTTGCCAAGAAGCAAAATGTCCAAATATGGGCGAATGCTGGAGCGGCGGAACTGCAACATTTATGTTAATGGGCGATGTTTGCACCCGGGGCTGCAAGTTTTGTCATATCAAAACTGGCAATCCAAAGGGCAAACTTGATCCACTGGAGCCAGAAAAAGTTGGATACTCGATTGCTCAAATGGATCTTGAATATGTAGTGATCACATCAGTAGACCGTGATGATTTGCCTGACCAAGGCGCCGGACATTTCGCCAGAACCATTCGCACGATCAAGAAATTAGATCCAGATTTGATTGTCGAAGTACTGACCCCGGATTTTCGCGGACAAGATAATCTGATTATCACCTTAACCGATGCTAAGCCGGATGTTTTTGCTCACAACATTGAAACTGTTGAACGTCTACAAAAACGAGTTCGAGACCCTCGAGCAGGTTATGCCCAATCAATGAAAGTTTTGGAACTGGTCAAAAAGCATGATCCGACTCGATACACTAAAACTTCGATCATGCTTGGACTAGGCGAGACCGACGAAGAGATTTTGCAAACTCTCAAAGACCTACGTGCCATCGACTGTGATGTTGTGACATTTGGTCAATATCTTCAGCCAACTCAAAGACACCTTGCGGTGGAAAATTTTATTACTCCCGAAAAATTTAAAGAATGGCAGACTATCGCTGAGAGCATGGGATTTTTATATGTAGCCTCAGGACCATTGGTTCGAAGCTCTTACCGTGCTGGTGAATTCTTTATGAAGGGCATTGTTGAACGGCGACGCAATCAAACCGCAGCCAATCCAACCAATTCTTCGGATTCACTTAACTTGATTATGAATAAAGAAACAACTTTGGAGGAAAAACCATAATGGCAATAGAAGTAAAACTTCCAGAACTAGGTGAAGGCGTTACCGAAGGCGAATTGGTAAAATGGCTTGTTAAAATCGGCGACACTGTCAAACCTGACCAGCCTGTTGCTGAAGTGATGACCGACAAAGCAACTGTCGAGGTTCCCACTCCAGTTGGTGGTGTTGTTAAATCTTTGAACTTCAAAGTTGGCGACATGATTTTAGTTGAAAAAGTTATTTTACTTTTAGAGGGTGGTTCTGGCGCAACGGCTACTGCCGCTCCAGCTGCACCAGCTCCAACTTCAAAGGCACCTACCACAAGTCAACCCGCAAAACAGCCTCCGGTTGGAGCAACGGCCTCAGTACCGGCTTCAATGCACGAAGGAATTGGCGCCAACGCAGGAATTTATCCTCCAGTCGCGGATTCGAAAGTTTTAGCAACTCCATCGACTCGCCGATTGGCTCGAGAAATGAATTTAGACATCAACAATCTAAAAGGCTCCGGCCTTGCTGGCAGAGTGACCCGTGAAGATGTTTTATCAAATGGCAACGGCGCTGGCGCAGGTTTAGACACTTATTCAAGCAAAGCCCCAAGCACAGCAAGTATTCCAAGACCGGCCTACAATGGGCCAGCAGGAGCAGCTGAAGAGCGAGTTGCTATTCGTGGTGTTCGTAAAAAAATTGCCGAAAACATGCAAATGGCAAAGCACATCATCCCACACTTTACCTTGATGGACGAAGCCGAGGTCACTGAACTTGTAGCGATGCGCGAATCTTTAAAAGAATATGCCGAGAAAAATGGAACCAAGATCACTTATCTTCCGTTTGTCATAAAGGCTTTAATTTCAGCAAGCCGACAATTTCCAATGTTCAACGCCAGCATCGACGATGCTGCTCAAGAAATTGTTTACAAAAAGTATTTCAATGTTGGCTTTGCAGCTGACACACCGAACGGCTTGATGGTTCCCGTGATCAAAAACGCAGACCAAAAAACATTGTTGGAAATCAGCAAAGAGATTTTGGACCTTTCAAAGCGAGCTCGCGATGGAAAACTAAAACCCGACGAAATGAAGGGCGCAACCATTACGATCACCAACATTGGCTCAGTCGGTGGAACTTATGCGACCCCTATTATCAATCATCCAGAAGTGGCAATTTTGGGAATGTACAAAATTTCTGACAAATTGTTCTTAAAAGAAAATGGCCAAGTTGGATCACAAAAAGTAATGAACTTTACAATCACTGCCGACCACCGTTTGATCGACGGCGCTGTTGCTGCGAATTTCTTGAAGTTGTTTATTTCAAAAATTCAAAAGCCCGGCATGATGATGATGGACATGATTTAGTTTTTTGTAGAATAGGAAATATTTTTTATGGCTCAAAATTTCGATGTTGTTGTGATTGGCGCAGGACCTGGTGGATATGTTGCCGCAATTCGTTCCGCTCAGCTGGGATTAAAAACTGCCTGCATTGAGCGTGAATTTCTTGGTGGCGTCTGCCTGAACGTCGGCTGCATCCCCTCAAAAGCGATGATTTCCGCAACTCACTTTTTGCACAAAGCCCAGCACGACGCTGCCGACATGGGAATCAACATTAAAGGTATTTCTGTTGATATGCCAAAATTGAAAGGCTGGAAAGAATCAGTCTCGGGAAAAATGTCTTCTGGAGTTGGCCAATTGCTAAAAGGCAATGGCGTTACGGTCATCATGGGTGAGGCCGAGTTCAAATCAAAAACAGAAATTACTGTTAAATCAAAAACTGGAACCGAGTCAGTCACTGCAAAACATTTTATCGTGGCAACAGGCTCAAGACCCATTGAAATTCCTGGGTTTAAGTTTGATGAAAAAGATATTTTATCTTCAACTGGTGCCTTGGCCCTTGATGCAATTCCTGAAAAATTAGTAGTCATTGGTGGTGGTTACATTGGACTGGAAATCAGCGGCTACCTTTCTAAACTTGGAACTAAAGTAACAGTGGTTGAAGCCTCTGCAGCCGTTTTAAACGGCGTTGTCGATCCCGAATGTGCACAAGTCGTTTCAAGAAAGTTGACCAAACAAGGCGTTGAAATTTTGACCAATGCCAAGGCAAAAGGTCAGAAAAAATCAGGCAATCAATTTGAAGTGACAATTGAAATTGGTGGAAAAGAACAAATTTTGAAGGCTGATAAAGTCTTGATCACTGTTGGAAGAAAACCAAATTCAGATCAAACCAACTTGAAAGCAGCTGGAATCGTTGTGGATGAAAAAGGTTTTATTAAAGTCGATGCACAACGAAGAACAAGTGTTCCAAACATTTTTGCTGTCGGCGATATTGCCTGCCAACCAATGCTGGCACACAAAGCATCTCATGAAGGCGTGATGGTTGCAGAAATCATTTCAGGAAAAAACCGAGTGTATGACGCCAAGACAGTTCCCGCAGTTGTGTTCACCGATCCAGAAATTGCAAGCGCAGGAATGATGGAATCAGAGGCCAAAGCAAAAGGATACACTGATTTGAAAATCGGCAAATTTCCATTTGCAGCCAACGGCAAAGCGGTTTCACTTATGGAAACTGATGGTTTCGTAAAAATGATTGCTGATGCTAAAACCAATATTCTTTTAGGTGTTCACATCGTTGGCCCAGAAGCTTCCAACCTCATCAGCGAAGCGGCTCTGGCGATTGAAATGGGTGCCAGAATTGACGATCTTGCATTGACCATTCATCCTCATCCAACTTTGGGTGAAACCATGATGGAGGCCGCAGAAGCCACATTAGGTCACGCGATCCATATTATTCAAAAGCCCTTGTCGAGATCCAAAGACGCCCATGCTTAAGTTTGAAAACTGGGGGCTAGTTGATTATGAAACTGCCCTTAGCCGACAACTTGAATATGTTGAAAAGGTCGCAAGCACGAAAGAACCTGGCTACCTTATTTTTTGCACACACCCACCCATTGTGACTTTAGGACGAAAGACTCAACCGGGTGATGTATTTGCTTGGCAAGGCGCTATTAAAGAAATCTCTAGAGGCGGCAGAGCGACTTATCATGGCCCCTCTCAACTTGTCGTTTACCCTATTGTAAATCTAGAGCTCGCAGGCTCTGAGCGTCCTGCTAAAGACATCGGCGCACTTTTAAGGCTCACCGAAAATGCCATCGTTCAAACTTTAAAAAAAATTGATATCAACGCCACCGGAAAGACCACTCAAAAGAAAAATGCGGACGAGGCCGAATCAGAAGAAACTGGCGTCTGGATTGAAAATAGAAAAATAGCTTCCCTTGGAATTGGCGTCAAAAAATGGGTGAGCTACCACGGCGCCGCCATTAATTTACAAAAAGATCCTAACGCTTTTTCAGGAATGAAGCCCTGTGGTTTTTCTAGTGAAACGATGACCAGTGCTGAAGAATATTTGAATAAAAAAATTGATCAAGAACTTTTCTCATTAGATCTTAAAAATTTACTTCTTAATTCACTTTAGATCTATTTAGGAATTCCGTAAGGTTTTCCTTTCTGACATAGCTAAAGTTCGCAGGTCTTCCGTTTTCATTTTTCAAATAGTTTGGCTTTTTCCAAGCTATTTTTCCATCTTTTCCAATCAAAATAATATGCCCCCCAACTCCAGGGATATTCTGAGTGGTCAAAATTCCATCTTCAACAAATCGAACACTGCCACCATATCGCGCTTCTTCAAGATAATCTCCAGAATTTAAAATTCCTAAATCAGAAATAAGCCAAGGCAAACCAAACCGAATGACAAATTGATCATTCAAATTCGGAAACAATATTGTTCGCTTTTGTTGAACTAGATCAATTTCATTTAGAGTCAAAACTGGGGAAATTAAATTCAATTCGTCAGATTCTTTGTAAAAGAGAATTTTTCCATTTGGAAGAACTTGCACGTCATGTGCCCCTTGCAACCCCAACTTGCGAGTGTTCATTTTCCAAACAACTTCTTTTAGATTTCTATCTAACAAAATCAGATAAGATGTATTGTGAGAGTTGACGATATAATTTCCTGCAGAAAATGCAGAATTAGCTTTAGACATCTCATTTGAAGGCACTTCGAAAAAAGAATTGAAATGAGTAATTTCGTATTCACAGTTGTGCCTTCTTAAACTTTTATTATTAACCAACCAGATAGGGCTTTTAGGAAACTGATCTTGATAGTTTCGCCAATCTTTAATGAATGAGAATCTGGAAAGTGTTCGTCCATTTTGCAATTGCAAAACTTCAAATGCATCTGCACGTACGGGACAATGACCAACCTCTTCCGATCGATCTGAAGTTATAACTAAAATTCTTTTTTGATCTACGGAAAGGTTAAGTGAGTGATGATTTTCTATTTCCCGTTTCCAAACAACATCGCCGACATTTGACACATATTGAATGAAGCTTCCGTCTGCGGAAACAAAAGATCCGTCCTTAAAAAAAAGGCACTGCAAACCAGGATAAGTTTTAACGATTTCGTATTGATCTGTAAAAATAGAACAGGCGTCTATTATGTGACCCTTAGCAATCAAGGAAACAAAAAAAATGCCTAAAAGTAAGAGAAATCTCACTCTTAAATGTACTCTCCGCTCATAATCATAGCTTCGCCTTTAATAACTTGCTCGCCTGTGGCAACCTTGGTGACGTTGGTTTCGATTGTACCAATTCCACGATCTTCACGAAGGGCCGTCACGACCAACTCAACTTCAATTTCATCATTGATAAAAACAGGCTTCAAAAATTTCAATTTCTGAGAAAGATAGATTCCAGCTGTTCCCAATTCCATCGCCAAAGCTCTAGAAATCAGCGCTCCGCAAATCATGCCGTGTGCAATTCTGCGACCGAATCTGGTTTTTTTGGCATGTTCTTCATCCATATGGATCGGATTGAAATCACCTGAAAGTTCAGCAAATTGTTGAACCATTTTTTCCGTTACAACAACTCGGACTGTTTTACGATCACCAACTTTGAATGACATTCGATGCCTCCTCGAAAGACAAGATTGTGTCGAGAAGGCATCATAAGGTCAAGGTTAGAGAATATTGGCCGCTAGCTCCGCAAGCTCCGAACGTTCACCTTTCGTCAAAGTGACATGTGCCGCAATTGGATGACCTTTGAATCTTTCGACTGCATAGGTCAAACCGCTGTTTGCAGAATCAACGTAAGGATTATCAATCTGGTAAACGTCACCAGTCAAAATCACCTTAGTTCCACTTCCCGCTCTAGTGATAATCGTTTTAATTTCATGTGGAGTTAAATTTTGCGCCTCGTCCACAATTAAATACTGCTTTGGAATGCTTCGACCACGAATGTATGTCAAAGGCTCAATGTTTAACATTCCCTGATTGATCAACTCTTGTGCCCGACCAGATGCTTTCTTGTCAGAACCCATCAAAAATTCAACGTTATCAAAAATTGGCTGCATCCATGGATTTAACTTTTGTTCAATATCCCCTGGCAAATAACCGATGTCTCGACCCATTGGGAAAATCGGTCTTGATACCAGCAATCTTTGAAACTTTCCTTCATCTAGTGTTTTATGAAGACCCGCTGCAATTGCAAGTAAAGTCTTTCCGGTTCCAGCTTTTCCAACTAATGAAACCATTAAAATTTCATCATTCAACAGACAATCAAGTGCGAAAGATTGTTCGGCATTTCGAGCATGAATTCCCCAAACACTATCAGCTCCGCCTACCAATGGGACAATGGCTTCATGTGCAGCCGAGAATCTTCCAATCGCGCTGTGATTTGGATTGGCCTTGTCTTTCATAATGACATACTGATTGGCCTTCAACTTCACTTCGGGAACAAATTTCTTTTCGCTATAAAATCGATCGATATCACCAGGATTGACTTCGATTTCTTGGTAACCTTCATATAACTGTTCATCAGAAATACCATCTGGCTCATAGTCATTTGCCGTCACACCCATGACATCGGCTTTGATTCGCAAATTGATATCTTTGGTGATCAATTCAACTTTGATTCTTGGAGATTGCTTTTGCAAAAACATAGCAGTCGCCAAAATGCGGTTATCAGCTTTTTCAATGTTGAATTCGCTTGGAAGACCTGCAACTGAAAAGTCCGAGTTGATGTGGATCGTCGTTTCACTATTGTCTAGCTGAACTCCCTCAGCCAAAGATCCTTTTTCTCGAAGCATGTCGACGAACCTAGAAAACTGTCGAGCATTTCGACCGTTTTCACCTGGATCGCGTTTAAAACGATCCACTTCTTCGATAACTGAAATCGGAATATGAATATCCGCATCTTTAAATTTCATTAAAGCCAAGGCGTCAAAAAGAATGACGTTGGTATCAAGAACGATCTTTCTTCGTTTGTTTTTTCCTGAACCGCTACCAGATGATCCGTTGGAACCGTTTTCTTTGGCCAAACTAAATCCCTCCCATGGATTGTTCGAATGCTTAAAAAGCAAACAGGACTCAACTTTTATCTAGTCAAGTCCTGCCTATATTCGACAATAAATGAAAGGGTCTGTCTATTACGAATTGATATTCGAGACCAGAACGTCGCCTTTATCGTGCTTTAAGCTCGCACTAACGGTCTCAATAAATTTAACAAAATGATGAAGCGCAACATTGTTGATCGATCCATCAACAAATTCAGCTCCATGTCGCTGGACCTGCTCATCTTCGATTTCTGAAATGTGTTTCACATTTACTAAAAATGAAAAATACGTTTGATGATTCAAATAAACTCGCATTGCCACCTGTTCACCAACCTGGAAATGCCCCTTGGCTGAATCGATATCAAAGGACATACCTTTTTCATTGATATCAAAAAGATGAACTTTCATTAAGCCCATACCCGGAACCACCGTGTGGACCGCGATAAACTCAGTCAAAATCGTTCTTTTAACCTTGCGGCGGTCAGCACTGACGGCCTCAGATCGAATTGCAGAAATATCGGTAACCGACGCATGCCCCTTCTTTTTCTGTTTAGAAGCCTGCTGATCCTTTAAACGAGATCTGATATCAATAATATCGCCCATTTCAATTACCCCCACCTAGTTTCGAACCCCATTCTGACCCTATTCTTATCGGTGGAAATTGTTTCATCTTGAGTGGTTTCACGTTGAGAAAGTGTTGAGTCAGGCCCCATTTCGTCCTAATCTGAGGCGCAAGATGCGGGTTTTACAGGGGATTCTACTTAGTCTACTTTTCCACTTTTTATTGGTCTGGGCAGCCCAATACGCCGTATTTTTGCCTAAAACCCAGACCTCTAAACCCATCACAGTTGAAATATTAGAGTCTCAAAGTGAGACAGAAAAACTGAAAGCGAAACAGATTGTTCGCGAATCTCTCGCGCCTGAAAAACTAAAATCCGAAGATACCAAAGATCCACTTCGTTTTTTGTCGGCGCAAACTCAACGAGTAAAGCAACAGACAAAAGCCCTTTTATCCGGCATGACCAAAAATAGATCTGCACAAAATGAAGTCGAAAAAACTCCAGAACAAAAACCTCAACCGGCTTCGAGCACCAAATCAGTTTCAAAATTTCGAGATCATCAAGGCACATTGAACGCCTTTCTGCCTCAATATAAAAAGACTCCCAATTTACCGAAAGATCTGCACACAGATAAGGGCTTAAGCACCATTGGCGAGGCACTTCCTCAGGATGTCGCCGTCGGTTCATTTACTGCCTTAAATACGGATAGATATTTGTACTACTCTTTCTTTTCCAGAATCGAAGAGCTCATCCGATTTCGCTGGGAAAGCGCCATTCACGATATCATTGATTCGACTCCTCCTGATCGATTCAAATTCAATGCCTCTGGATTGTGGAATACAAATATTGAGATTTGGCTTAAACCTAGCGGCGAGTTTCACTCGGCCCACTTAATGAAAGAATCAGGGTTTAGAGGCTTTGACCAAGCTGCAGCCCAGGCCTTTATTCAAGCAAGACTTTTTCCCAACCCCCCAAAAGAGATGGTCGAAGCTGACGGCCTAATTCATCTTAAATACTCTTTCCAAGTTCGCTACGAGCCTAAAGTCTTAGTTAGGTCGAGAGAGTAAGCTCAGGCCCTCACTTTCAACATAAGGGACTGGTATGATAAGTTCATGCAATCATTTTCGAAATTGTTACCAGGCCTGTTGATTATTTGTTTTTCTCAATTTGCAAGTGCATTGAGCACCGAACTTGGCATCAACTATAACAACAAAAAA
>CAZDHC010000121.1:0-9121 GCA_964505225.1 uncultured Bdellovibrio sp.
CCAACTCGAGCCATTTTAAATGGCCGAGTTAATTTTCCGCTGACCTTGGCGCCAATGGTTGGTTTGACCCATGTGGCATTAAGGCAAGTGGTTCGCCAATATGTTCCTGCCGGGGCCTATACCATTTGGCCCACGGAAATGTTGAATTCCCGGAAAATTCCTATTGAAAACCTAAAGACCACTCCAGAAACCATGCGGGCCGACAATGAAGTTGGGCTGGTTCCGCAAATTTTGGGAAACGACGAAGTTGCCATTGCTGAAAGTGTCAAAAAACTGATTGAGTGGGGAGCGGAAGGGATCGACATCAATATGGGATGTCCGGTTCAGAAAGCTTTGCGGCACAACTACGGCGTCGCCTTAATGGGTGATCCCGAATATGCGGCCGAAGTGGTTAAAATGACGGTTCGACATTCGACAGTTCCCGTTTCCGTAAAGCTTCGAGCCGGAACTCAGGCGGATTTTTCCTATTTACTTAATTTTGTCAGTGGACTGCAAAAAGCAGGAGCCAGTTGGATTTGCCTTCATCCACGAACGGCAGCGCAAAAAAGGCGTGGGGTAGCCGATTGGGCGCAAATCAAAAAGCTTCGTGAAAGCGTAGACCTTCCGATCATCGGCAATGGAGATGTGCAGACAGCTGAAGATGTTTTTCAAATGCTGGATCTGACTTCTTGCGATCTGGTGATGTCAGGAAGAGCCTTGGCCGCCAGACCTTGGATGATGTGGCAAGTGGGGGAAATGTTGGGTTTGCCAGCTCCAAGCTTTGTCGACGAATTCAATTTGGGGGTATGGGATGAGGCTCTTGGCCGTCGAAGAGCTCCCCGTGATCCCTTTGAAGAAGGGGCAGAGTATGGAAAGTGCCTGCTTTTGAATTTAAAATTATGCCGGGAGCATTTTGGTGAAAATCTGGCCATTCGAAAAATTCGATTCTTTGTTCGAACGACTTCGGTTTGGCTGTTGTTTGGGCATACCCTGATTTCTGTGACCACTAAAGCAAAGACGTTTAGTGAGTTAGAGGCCGGAATCGTTCAATTTTTCTCGAATCCCGTTGAAATGACTCAAAAAACTGATTTGCGAGAGTAAAAGGCTGTGCTCTAATCAACTCAATGAAAATCAAAGTTAAGTTTATCCCAATCATATTGGCAATCGGAGCCTCTTTTGCTGCATTCCAGGTGAATGCTAAAGTCGAGAACTCAAATGTCGTTCGCGTAGGTGGGTATGAATTTCCACCATTTGTGCAAAAAGATCTAAAATCTGGTTTGACCTTTAAATTGATTGAGGAATTGAACAGTCACAATAAAAAATATCGTTTTGAATTTGTGCAGACGACTGCTGAAAAACGGTATCAAGACATTGCAACTGGAAAGTTTGACGTTATTTTTTTTGAAGACGACGCGTGGGGATGGAAAAAACAAAATCCTCCAGTCAAAAAGACCAAGGTGTTTTCGGAAGGTGCCGAGATTTTTGTAGCTCTTAAGAAGAATGCAAAAGATGAAGCTTATTTTGCAAATTTAACCGGAAAAACAATCCGCGGAATTACGGGCTATCATTACAATGTGGCCAATATGCAAATTGACAAAGAGGCTTTAAGTAAAAAACAGATTTCAGTGACTCCGTCGCATGAGGAAAATCTAAAGGATTTAATGGCTGGTAAGGTCGACCTTGCGATTTTCAATACTTTTTGGATTCAGCAACTTTTAGATTCAAAACCTGAGCTAAAAGATGTGCTGTTGGTCAGTCAAAAGAAAGATCAAGACTACCGCCTGCGTGGAATTTTGGGTGCAAAATCTAAAATTTCTTCGATTGAAATCGAAAACATGCTGAGCTTAATTGATCTTAAGGCCGTTGGTTTAACAGCCCTACCATTTTCAAAATAAGTACTTAAGAAAGTTTTTTTAATACTTCAAAGGCGCGATGAAGTTCGTCTTCAGTGTTGTAAATATTAGGAGAAATTCTAAGGACCCATTCGCCTTGAATCACAGGCGAAACCATCACGATTTTGTGAGTTTGTTGAAGGTCAAAAGTTAACTTGAACTCTAAACTCGACAATTTTTTTGGCAATGAAAAAGCGAGCAAAGGACTTTTGAGCTGAGGTTCAAAATTGCTTAAACAGCGCCAGTCTGGGATTTTTGAAAATAGGCTTTGGCAAACTTCGCCTAACTTTTTTCTTTCCGTTAAAATTTTATTCGAACCAATTTTGTTCCAAAAATTTAAAGTTTCTCTGATTCCATAAAAATCGGAAAAATTGTGAGTGGAACAAATCATCCACCTTTGAGTCCAGCTGTCGTTGTTTCCAAAAACCGCAAAATGAGGAAGTACAGTGCCGGTGGTCCACCCAGCAAATTTGGGAACCAAATATTCACGCACTCGCGGTAAAACATGGGCAAAGCCGGTGCCTTTGGGGCCCATCAGCCATTTGTGAATATTACTTCCATAAAAATCCACATTGGTATTTGAAAAATCTAACGGAATGGCTCCAGCACCATGAGCACCGTCGCAGGCGAAGAAAATCCCTTTGTCATGAAGGAGCTTACCGATTTTTTCGATTGGCAAAGTCAAGCCCGAGCCAGTCATTACATGGGATAGCATCACCAATTTGGTCTTTTTAGTTAGTGCGGCCTCGAGCCGACTTAAGATTTGATTCTCAGTCACAGTTGAAGGCTCTTGGCCGTGATCGTAAACACTAAAGGTCTTAAGTTGGTGATTTTCAATGGCGGCTTTGTGCTCGCAAATTTTGACGATGGTTCCATACTCGATATCTGAAACTAAAATTTCCGACTGTGGCGGAAGTTGAAGTGCCATAATAAAATCATTCATGGCAATGGTGACATTGGCTCTAAGAAAAAGATTTCTGGGATCGGCATTAAAAAACTGAGCCAAATCCGTCTGAACCTTCCACATTTTTTCCCAGGCCGTAAAAAGACCCTCGGTGGGATTCAATTCATATTCATTTTTAGCTTGGGCGACAGCTGCCAAAACTGACTTGGGTGTCAGCGACATGCTTCCCGAGTTGAGGTAAGCCAAATTTGTTGGATAGTTGAAATGTTCTCGTAGTTCTAGTGACACTCATTATTCCTTTAGCATTTCATCCAATTTGCCAGTCTCTTCTAATTCTTTTAAATCAGTATAACCGCCAATCAGTTTTCCATTGATCATGATGATAGGCACAGTTCTCCAGCCAGTTTTGTCTTTAATGGCTTGGATTTCTTCGGGTTTGTCAGTCAAGTCGATCAGCTGATAGTTGATCCCTTTGTCTGCAAAAAAGGATTTTGCCCGTTCGCAATAGGGGCAAGGAACTTTCGAATACATGATCACTTCGGCCATAGGGCCTCCTTTGAATTCAAGTCATAATTTCACAGCAATGGGGTAATGACAAGGGGGGAAACGGGTGCGATAAGGGGGCATGCAGTGTTTACTTTGTGGTCAAAACAACATGACCTTGGTGGATCATAGATCTTGGCAAAATAGTGGTGCTTTAAAAGGTAAGGTCGATTTTTTCAATTGTTTAAATTGCGATCTGATTTTTCGAGATCCTGCTAGTTTTTTAAGTCTATCTCTACAAAAAGATCGTTACGATTTGCACCAGAATTCAAACCAAGACCCAAAATACCAGCAGTATTTAAATGGTGTCATTGAGCCCGCTTTGCCTTTTTTAAAGTCACGAAATTTAAAAACGGGTTTGGATTGGGGGGCCGGGCCTGGGCCCTGCCTTTCTAAAAATTTAAATAATTTGGGTTTTGAAGTCTTTGATTATGATCCGATTTATCAGCCGAAGCTATTGGTTGAAAAAGTTGATTTTATTTTCTCAACAGAAGTTTTTGAACATTTTTTGGAACCAAAAAATGAAATCCAGAAAATAGTAAATCACTTAAGTGATTTTGGAGTCTTGGCGGGGATGACCAGTTTTCACCAGGGGCCTGCGCATTTTTTCGACTGGTGGTATGTTCGTGATGTGACCCATGTCTGTTTTTTTTCTGAAAAAACCTTTCATTGGATGGCGAATTATTTTTCCTTAGAAGTTTTGGCTTTGCAAAGCCCAGTGTTTATTTTGGGTAAAGGCAGAGTTTAAATGGATTTTATTGGCAAAGGTTTTCAAGCCTAGAGCGAAAAATCTGGGGTTTGGTGATCACTTTCAGTTCGTCAAACAAGGGGATGGTTTCTTCAAATTTAAGACTGATTTGTCTGAGCCATTGTTTGGTGCGGGCTTGAGCAAAATACTCGGATTTGAACTCGGTCGAAATGTCAAAAAAACGAGGCAGTAGATTTTTGATTTCTTGAACAGACATTTCAGGATTTGAGGCATTTAGGTTGGCATTTAGCGAAGCTTTGATTTCTCGGAAAAGTGATGGCTTGGCAATAGCCCCGCGGCCAATCATATACTGTTGGCAATCAGTCACTTCTACGCATCTTTGAAAGTCCGCCACGGACCAGATTTCACCATTTGCGACGATCGGTAAATTTACGAGCTCTTTGATTTGCGGGATCCATTCCCAATAAGCAGGGGGGCGGTAGCCATCTGTTTTAGTTCGACAGTGAATCGTGAGCCAATTGGCACCAGCTTGATCAATGGCCTTGGCATTATCGAAACATATTTTGGGATCATCAAAACCTAAACGCATTTTTGCAGTCACTGGAATGTTCGCAGGAACGGCCTTTCGAACTGCGCTGACGATTTGAAATATTCGATCTGGAGTTTTTAAAAGCGAAGCTCCGCCATCATGTCTATTGACCGTTTTTGCCGGACAGCCGAAGTTGAGATCAATGCCAATGGCGCCCATTGAAACTGCCTGGGCTGCATTTTCTGCAAGCGGTTGAGCGTGGCCGCCAAGAAATTGCACAAAAAGGGGAACGCCACTTCGGGTCTTTGAATTCATTTTCAACTCAGGTGCTTCACGCAAAAGAACTTCTTTTGGAATCAATTTGTCGGTGACCCTAATAAATTCTGTCACGCAATGATCAATTCCACCGACCTCGGTTAGAATATCTCGCAAGACAAAATCGACGACCCCTTCCATCGGGGCTAGATGAAGTTTAATCATTTACAGCCTAAGGATTTTAGAAATAGAAAATCGTCACCAGTTACGGGTTGAATCGAAAGTCTTTGTCCTTTTTTAAGAACCAACATGTTTGCCAATTTTTTTTCGGTTCGAAGCTGTTCTAAAGAAATATATTTTTTGAATTTCTCGACGGGTTTCACCTGGACGCAATACCAATTCGGCTTTTCTTTGGTCGCTTTTGGATCAAAATATTCCGACTTTTTATCGAACTGCAAAGGGTCAGGTTGCGCCTCTTTTGAAACTTCAGCAATGCCGGCAACGCCAGGCGGGGTCGCATTTGAATGGTAAAACAAGATTTGATCGCCCGGAAACATGTCTTTCATCATAAAGTTTCGGGCTTGGTAATTGCGAACCCCAGTCCACCAAGTTGAGCCATCTTTGAATAAGTCATCGATAGAGAACACATCCGGTTCAGATTTCATCAACCAATATTGAGGTTCGCGCTTTTTATTCATAATAAGATCACCAAATATTTTGGCCGGATCTTATAGAATCTGATTGCATCCGCCAATCACAATTGTGCTGCCATCCGCATTTTTAAGAGTGGCTTCAACATCCATGATTTCGTCGCTCATGCCATCAGAACCTTTTTTGCCTAAATTCAATTCGATCACTTTAGATCCGACAGACTCACCTTTTACAGTTAAGGTCAAAATTCCATTTTTTCTAAGGTCAACTTCGGAAGCTAAAGTCGCATCCCCCTGGATGGATCCAGAAAATCGAGCTAAAACCGAGTTGTCTTGAGATTCAGATGTGACCGAAAATAGGTCCACGTTGATGAAAGGTTCAGTAAAGAAACATTTCGCTCTTAAAGTTTTAGTGGCTTCCGCGGCATTGGCTTGTGAAGCACCAACTAGAGCCAAAAGGATTCCCATTGTTAACATCAGTTTTTTCATATGTTCTCCAACCCAAAAGGGTATTTAAAGTTCAACTTTTAATCTTCCGGGCGCCTAAAGTGCGAAATCAGGGCCGCAGGATTTGGTGTGGTTTTGAATTTAAACGAGGTTTAAAGGGGGCGGGGCTGTTTAAGTTTTGTGCACCGAGCCTATTCTGAGCCTTGGGAGCCTTTAATTAAGGACTTTTCGGGTAGCCTTTTTGCGATGATGCCGTGTCATCAAGCACCTAATTCTTGCTCACCTAGCGGAAAGGACTTAGATTAACGATCTTTGTGTGAGAGTGAGAAAATGCTTAAGTATGCTCTGATCACCGGCGCCTCATCGGGAATTGGTAAGGCGACGGCAGAAAAATTAGCTGAAGACGGGTACTCGTTGATTTTGTGCGCCCGCAGAATTGAGTTGCTGGGGCAACTTGTTGCAGAGCTTAAGAAAAAACATCCTCAGGCCGAATTACACGCCTTTCAAGTCGATGTGTCGTCTTCTGATTCGATTCAAAACTTTGCAAAAAACCAAATGAGCCTATTAAAAAAAGTAGAGGTTTTGGTCAACAATTCGGGGTTGGCAAAGGGATCAGATAAACTTCAAGATGCGAACCCAGATCATTGGAAAATGATGTTGGACACCAACGTGATGGGTCTGTTGTTGATGACCAAGGCTTTACTTCCATTTTTGGTGGAAAAGAAATCTGGCCATATCGTCAATTTGGGATCAGTGGCTGGTCGATGGACTTACCCGGGTGGTGCAGTTTACTGTGCTTCGAAAGCTGCGGTCACCGCGATTACCGAGGGCCTTCGTCTGGATTTGCTGGGAAAAAATATCCGAGTCAGCAATATCGAGCCTGGCATGGTCGAGACTGAATTTTCTAAAGTGCGATTTGAATCTGAAGATAAAGCTAAGGCGGTCTACACTGGTATGAAACCGTTGTCTGCCGCCGATATTGCCGAGACAATCGCTTGGGTGCTGGCAAGACCAAGCCATGTGAATATTCAAGAATTAGTAATTTACCCGACGGCTCAAGCGTCGGTTCGTGATGTACACCGAGAATAAAGGAGTATGAAATGAGTTCCAATTTAGGCACAACATTAGGTTCGGCATTAGAGAACGGAAAATTTCGAGTTGAGAAAGACACCATGGGGGACGTGAAAGTTCCAGAATTGGCATTGTGGGGAGCGCAAACTCAAAGATCACGGGAAAATTTCAAAATTGGCGGCGATCGATTTCCACGAGAAATGATCAAAGCATTGGGTGTATTAAAAAAATCAGCGGCTATTACCAATAACAAATTGGGCTTGTTAGATTCTAAAAAAATGGAAGTGATTGTCAAAGCAGCCAATGAAGTCATTGAAGGAACTTTGGATGCTCACTTTCCATTGGTCGTTTGGCAGACCGGTTCAGGAACTCAGACCAATATGAATGCCAACGAAGTGATCGCAAACCGTGCGATGACGTCTATGGGATTAAAATTACCTTCAAAAGATATTCACCCCAATGATGATGTCAACAAAGGGCAAAGCTCTAATGATACTTTTCCAACTGCGATGCACATTGCGGTGGCTGATCAAATTCACAATCGTCTTTTGCCAATGATGGAGCTTTTGCATCGCGAGTTGATTCAGAAGCAAGATGCCTTTGAAGATATCGTTAAAATTGGGCGAACTCATTTGATGGACGCAACTCCATTAACTTTGGGTCAAGAGTTTTCCGGATATGCGACTCAGCTTAAGCATGGAATCAAGCGAATCAAAAATACTTTGCCGCATTTGCATGAACTAGCCATTGGTGGAACGGCCGTGGGGACAGGTCTAAACACTCATATTAAATTTCCAGTGGAAGTGGCGGCCCAGATCGCAGCTGAAACAAAGATCCCTTTCGTCAGCGCTGAAAATAAATTTGAAGCTTTGGCGACTCATGATGCCCTTGTCGAAGTCAGCGGCGCTTTAAAGACAGTGGCTTGTAGTTTGATGAAAATTGCCAATGACATTCGTTTGCTTGGTAGTGGTCCTAGATGCGGAATTGGCGAACTTCATTTGCCAGAAAATGAGCCGGGCTCTTCGATTATGCCTGGAAAAGTCAATCCAACTCAGAGCGAAGCGATGACCATGGTTTGTGCGCAAGTGATCGGAAATGACATGGCGGTAGCGATGGGTGGAGCGACCGGACATTTTGAGTTGAATGTTTTTAAACCAGTGATTGTATTTAATGTTTTAAATTCGGTGCGATTGTTGGCTGATGCATGCGAAAGCTTTACCGAGCATTGTGTGATCGGAATCGAAGCCAACGAAAAACAAATCAAAAAGCATTTGGACAATTCTTTGATGTTGGTGACCGCATTAAATCCTCATATTGGTTATGATAAGGCTGCGCAAATTGCAAAAACCGCTCATAAAAATGGAACGACCTTGAAAGAAGAAGCGATCAAATTAGGGCATTTGACAGCTGAGCAATTTGATCAATTTGTTCGACCAGAAACTATGATTGGTCCATTGAAGTAGACAGGAAAAAAATGTTTAAGATACCGGAATTAATTCAAAAGGCAGATTGGTACGCCAAGTGGGGAAAAAGCGGAGACATCCGGCCCTATGTTTTTGTGCGTCCCGATAACCGAATTAAAAATCCCGGAAGTCGTCATCATTCAAATTGGTTTCCCATGGAGCCAATTTATAAAAATCCATTGGACACCAAAGAAATCGAATTTGCTGAAGGTATTTATCACATCGAAGAAAGAGCCTTTGGTCCTTCGAACATGGCAATGCCCAGATGGGTATTTTATGATTGTGCCGTGATCCCCGGTTTTGTGGCGGGATTTGCGATGCGAACAAAAAAATTGCCTGAGGCTCTCAAAAAAGTTTTACGACCTGATATTGGACAAGAGTGGACTCCGCTTTCATTGTTCATCATCATTCCGACAATGGCCAAAGGTCAGTGGGTGGCGCACAATCTTTGCGCCGTGAATTCATTGTTGCCGGAAGCAGACCGAATGTATGGTTTGGGCTTTTTATCGAAAGCTTTTGGTCTTTGGTATGCCAATGTTGAATCTTGCCTGGGGATGACCCAATGGGGAAGTGTGGCACTAAAGCTACACACTCACTATGGCCACATGGAAATCGTAACTGCTTATACGCCAGTGCATTCACATGCTAAGACCATCACCTACCGGGTAGAGGTCAATAC
>CAZDHC010000122.1:0-8871 GCA_964505225.1 uncultured Bdellovibrio sp.
CTCCTGATTTATAGCTTCGTTTAGATCAACTCGTTTCAATATCTCCAAAATTGCTTCTGCACCAATACTAACTGAAACAATTTGACCGTATTTAATGGTCAAATCGTTATATTCTCGCTCAGAAATAATTTTGCCTTTTTCGTCCTTTAATGCGCCACCACGAGCTTCGACCCAAACTTCTTTTTCCAGCTGCATCACTCGAAACTGAAAAACATAAGAAGTGGCCTCAGAGGCACACTCAAAAATATTTTTTCGCCATTTCTTTCGATCAGCCTTATGAACCACACCGTACACATGTCTCAAAATGGTTTTGCTAGTTCGTAGTCTTGTCGAAAAAATTCTTTGCATCTCTGGAGTGAAGCTGTATTCACCGGATTGCAACTCCAATCTCCAACTTCCAATTTGCGCCACTTGTTGGGCATCGTAAAGCTGAGCCTCGCTCTCGGCCAATTTCTTCTTTTTTTCCACCTGTTGAGTGATATCGGAAAAGGTCGTCAACGCCGAAAGCTCACCACCCAAAAGATGATGAACAAAGGGAATGGAATTGATCTGAATCCAAACAAAAGACCCATCGCCTTTATGGACTCCCATGACCACATTATAAGTCGGTTCCCCTGTTCGCAAGGTCACCATGGCTGGATGATCTTGTCCGTTAAATGGCTCCCCATTTTCGGTCACACAACGCCAATTTGAATCTGTCGATTTTTTTCCTTGGAGCTGGTCAGCCGTTAAGCCCAAAATATTGCAAGCTGCGCGATTGAATTCTAGAGTTGCGCCATCACCTGCTTGAATAACAAAGCCCTCATTCATGGCATCGATAACAGATCCATAAAAGGCTTTTTGATTTTTAACTTCATCGAGCATGTTCTTTTCATTAGTGATGTCGTAACGAATCGAAATAATTTCCTTCACTTCACCTTTGTCATTTAAAACCGGTCCAATCGTCGCATCCACCCAATAGGGAGTGCCATCTTTTCTTCGATTCTTAACTTGGCCTCGCCAAGACTTCCCCTGCGCAATCCGGCCCCACATTTCAGCAAAAAATTCTTTTGAATGATAGCCGCTATTGACGATGCGATGATTTTGACCCAATAGCTCTTTCAGAGAATAGCCCGATATTTCACGAAATTTTCGATTTGCCGAAACGATGTTGCCGTTTGCATCCGTTCTGGAAACGATGGCATATTGATTGAGCATGTCTTTGTAGGTCAAAAGCTCTGCTGAGTTCGAAATGATTTTGTTTTTTAAAGGTTTCACCAGCCAATACCACAATGGATACGCAGACAAGATCGACATTGAAATCGCGTCGACAAAAGCCTCAGCCCCTTCCGACATTTTCGGCAAATGCGGCAAAATCAGCATCACTAAGCCTTCGGCAGCGCCACAAATCAAAATGATCTTTACCATGAACATCCATGGCTTTTCGCGATTTGCCGTCCAAAAATTTAAAAACCAATTCGATAACTTAGACATACATTTACACATCGGCAAAATTCAAAATTGCCTAAATATTCAGTATATTAAGGTTCACTTAATTCAATTTATCATTTCCAACAGGTTTGCGCCGCAGCAAAACCTGGATAAAGGTTGCAAAGCAACCACCGCTCGAATTGAATTTCTTCCGAGGATTTCCAATGAGTTTCAATGAATTACAAGGCGGCCCGCCCAAGGTCCAGATTGGCATACCAACGCAAATCGCGCACTCGCTAAAGTTGGTAGGAATTCCGCTTTTTGCAACAACCACGATTGGCCTGACTTTGGACCAGTGGATTACAGCCAAAATGGAATCCCAGCTTATGAATCCTCAAGGCGCCGGTTCCTTAGTTTGGATTTTTGCGGCCTTTTCAATTTTGCTGAATATTCTTTATCCGCTCACTTTGATGCTTTTGCTGATGAGCTCTTTGCCCCAAAAACAAACCACAACTCAATCAACCAAAGATTTTTTAATGCGCTTTTTCAGTCAAACGTTGATCGAGCAATTGCGAGCCTGGGGCAAAGGCATGCTGTGGAGTTTTGCCTTGATCCTTCCTGGAATCATGTATTTCATTCGCTATACATTTGTTCCCTTTATCGTTTGTTTTGACCCCCAGTATGCCGAAGGAAAAGTCGATGCTCTGAAAAGATCTTTAGAACTCACTAAAGGAAAATTTTTTCATCTGTCTTTTTTGTATCTATTTTTTGTTCTAGTGATTCCAGGATTTTTAACAGCAGTGGACGAGTATAAAATCATTTGGAAAACTCCGGCCGCTAGTCTTGTGATCACGTTTTTTGAAATGTTAACGAATGTCGTTTTTATTTTATTGCTGATCCAAATTTACAACAAACAAAACTTTAAATTTAAATCTTAAAAAGGGTGAATCTATGAGCTCTCCATTTCAATTGGTATTTCAATGGCAAGACATCAAAAACCGAGGCCGCGGTCTTACTTTTGACGATGTCTTGGTGGTTCCATCTAAATCCGATGTTCGCTCTCGCCGGGACCCATCTTTATCTTCACATTTAACTAAAAATATTTCCATTCAAACCCCAATCATCAGCGCCAATATGGACACGGTGACCGAAGCTGACATGGCCATTGCCATGCACAAAATGGGTGGCGTCGGAATTTTACATCGCTTTGCGAGCATCCCCGATCAAGTGGATTTCGTACAAAAGTTAAAAGCAGCTGGAGCTGATGTTTTGTCGGCCAGCATTGGCGTCAACGGAGACTTCAAAGAGCGAGCTGCAGCTTTGGTACAAGCTGGAACCAACGTGATCACCATTGACATCGCTCACGGACATTCGACATCGATGATGGACGTCATGAAATGGCTCAAAGACACTTATCCCGAAGTGGATTTGATCGCTGGAAACTTAGCCATGCCCGAGGCCGCTCGAGATTTGATCGAAGCCGGCGCTGACGCTATCAAAGTTGGAATTGGCCCTGGCTCTATGTGCACCACTCGAATCATCACCGGCTGCGGTGTGCCTCAGCTAACGGCCATCGCTTGGTGTGCTGAAGTCGCAAACGAATACAATGTTCCAGTGATTGCCGATGGCGGAATTAAAACATCAGGTGATATCATGAAGGCCTTTGCTGCTGGTGCCTCGACAGTGATGTTGGGATCGATGCTTTCCGGTACCATTGAAACACCGGGAGAAATTAAAAATGGTCGCAAACAATATCGCGGAATGGCCTCGAAAGCGGCGCAAGTATCTTGGCGTGGCGGCGTCCCCGAAGGCATGGCGCCAGAAGGCGAACAAACTTATGTGAACGTCAAAGGTCATGTCAAAGACGTGATTATGGAGCTCACTGGTGGCGTTCGTAGCGGCATGAGTTATGTCAACGCAACCACCATTGCTGAAATCCGTGAGAAAGCCAGATTCATTGAGATGAGTTCTGCCG
The DNA here is from genome assembly GCA_964505225.1 of uncultured Bdellovibrio sp. Classification (GTDB taxonomy): domain Bacteria; phylum Bdellovibrionota; class Bdellovibrionia; order Bdellovibrionales; family Bdellovibrionaceae; genus 21-14-0-10-47-8. Next base: position 3,386 of record CAZDHC010000122.1, read on the forward strand.
GAGCGCATGAATCTCGTGCTCATGGATTAGGCTAATTTTTTGATTTTAAAATAGAGCCTAGACTAGACTTCGATGACTTTGCATTTCAACACTTCGGCAACGTAGTCTTGATTCAACGTTGTTGTTCAAACCTGAAAGTGATCGACAGGTCAAAGTACCGGTTTCAAGAATAAAAAGACAGACTTCGATAAAGCCCGCTTCCTAAGAGCGGGTTTTGTTTTTAGAATAACAACGATGGCTACGATTGGCGTTTTTGATTCAGGGGTCGGCGGATTAACAGTTTTAAAAGAACTGGCGCTCACTTTTCCTTCTGAAAACTTTATTTATCTTGGCGACACCGCTCGTTTGCCCTACGGAACAAAATCACCAGACACGATTCGAAAATATTCAGAACAAATTATGGACTTTTTAATTTCTAAAAAAGTCGATGCCATTGTCATTGCCTGCAATACCGCCTCGTCACAGGTTCCAGAAAAAGAATGGCAAGGAGTTCCCGTTTTTAACGTCATTGATCCAGGCGCAGAACTGGCTGTACAGACAACCGAAAATGGTCGCATCGGAATTTTAGGCACCCGAGCCACCATCGCCAGCGGCTCCTACGCGAAAAAGATAAAATCCTTAGCCCCCGAAACTTTAGTGTTTTCGCAAGCCTGTCCTTTGTTTGTGCCCTTAGCCGAAGAAGGCTGGACGGATGATCCCATCACAAACTTAATTGCGTTTAGGTACTTGCAACCACTTTTACACATTCAGTCCGAAGCACAAATAGACACATTGATATTGGGCTGCACTCACTACCCACTTTTAAAAACTGCCATTCAAAAAGCTTGCGGCTCCAGCGTTCAATTGGTGGATTCAGGCGAAGCGATGTGTGAAAAATTGAGTGACGCTTTTTCTAAAAATATTTTGAAAAAAAATGTCCAAAAAGATAACCAAAAAGATAGTCCTGAAAAAAAACAGGCAGACATTCAGCTTTTAACCACTGATCTATCTGCCCACACTCAACTTCTAGCCGAGCAAATTCTTTCACCCGTGCCCATTGATCATTTCGAAGTTGTTCATTTGTAATTTACAAAAAAGAAAAACTATTCTTTTGTTTTCAAACGATCGTTATTTTCGTCGATAAACTTTAAAATATCTTCTTTGATTCCCAAAAGTTTAAGCCACTGCTCTTTGTACAAAGTCACCGGGAAACGGCCCATTCCGTAAAGTGACAACGCCCCTTTTTCACTGACCTTCATCGACAATGTGCCGCCACCAGATTTTTTTGTTTTAAGAGCTTCGTTTTCGGCTCTCAATCTTTCTAGTTCTGCTTTCATATCTTCAGCCATACAATACCTCGTTTTTGTTTTATCAATTTATTGAAACTGCATTTACGGTAGCAGGTTTCATATTTTTAGACAAAAATTTCTTTTGGCAGCTGAAACGCATTGTAAAGGCTGGCCATCGACGCACCGTAAGCTCCCGCCTCGGCGATACAAAGCCAATCGCCTTCTTGTAAACCTTGAAACTGGCGATTGCGTCCGAAAAAGTCCGAAGATTCGCAAATTGGACCCACGACATCGGCTTTTAAAACTTCACCATCCCGTTTTTCAATTTCAAAAATTCGGTGATAGGCTTGGTACAATGCCGGCCTAATCAAATGGTGCATACCACTGTTGCAAATGACAAAATTCTTATGTTCCGTTTTTTTAATGTATTGCACTTGGGTCAACAATACTCCAGCCCGAGCCACTAAAATCCGACCGGGTTCAAACTGAATGTCAGCATTTAAACCGGCCAATTCCTTTTTCAAAGTTTCCCCGTAAGCTTCGATCAGCGGAACATCAAAACCTTCATCCTTGTGGTAATCAATTCCAACTCCGCCGCCGACGTCGAAAGTTGTTAATTGAAAACCTTGAGCTTGCAGTGACTCAAAAATTCGACGCATTTTTTGCAAAGACTCTTGCAGCGCCGAGAAATCAGTCAACTGCGAACCGATGTGGGAACTTAAACCCATAAAATTAATCTCAGGACTTTTTTTGATCACTTCCAGGCAATCTGCAATGGCGGACTCTTCAATGCCAAATTTATTTTCGCGAAAGCCAGTGGAAATATAGGGATGAGTTTTAGGATCCACGGCGGGATTCAGTCTTAATACGACAGAAATCTTTTGCTTCATTTCTGCAGCCAATTTTGCCACTCGCACTAGCTCTGGCAAACTTTCAACATTCAATTGTTTGATCTGATTGCGAATGCCCAAACGAATTTCTTCTTTGGTTTTTCCACTTCCCGAAAAAATAATTTGCCCCGGCAAAAACCCAGCATTTAACGCTTTTTGCAGCTCGCCTCCGCTGACTACATCAATGCCCAATCCTTGGCTTTTAAATAAATTCAAAATTTCAGGGTGAGCATTGGCTTTCACGGCATAATGCAAAGTCAGTTTTTGATGCAAATTTCTATTTAGAACCGCTTGAAACAAAGCCAATCTTTCAAGCAAGGCTTTTCGCGAATACACATAGGTTGGTTCTTGCTCATCCGCTACCAACGAACTGAGCCGCACCCCATCAAGTTCCAGACTGTTTTCGCCATTGTATTCAAGTTTCGACATGATTTCCCATCAATTGCTTGAGCTAATTCAAAAGATTTTGCTAAAACTGATTAGATGACAACTTTTGTTTTTGGTCAAACCTCAATCGGGCTTCCTATCACAGCTTACCGCTTCAATGGCAACAATTCTGCCAACACCAAGCCCCCTAGAGTCCTTATTCTAGGCGGAGTCCACGGTGATGAAATTGAAGGGGTAGCCGCTGGATACGGATTGCTCACTGAGTTTTTGAAATCCTACACCTACAAATTGGATGTCACCTTGGTTCCAGCATTTAATCTGGAAGGCGTTTTAGATAAAAAACGCACCAATAGAAATGGCGTCGATTTGAATCGAAATCTTCCCACCAAAGATTGGTCAGCCATTGTTAAAACTGAAAGATATCACCCGGGTCCTTTTGCAAATAGTGAAACTGAAAACCAAGCTTTGGCAAAATTTATTGAATTTGAAAATCCAGATTTTGTTTTAAGTCTTCATTCTTGGCATCCAGTTTTAAATGTTAATGGCGACTGCTTGGCCGAGGCCGAATGTCTTTCGAAATTGACCGGCTATAAAATCGATACCGATATCGGCTATCCCACTCCGGGCTGCTTAGGAACTTTCGCCGGACTAGAAAGAAAGTCTCCGACTTTGACCTATGAAATTGAACGGGGTTTAGATTTAAAACAAGTCTTAGCCGTTCACGTTCCCGCAATTTTAGAATGTTTAAAAATCACTGAACACAAGGATCTTAAATGACAACCTCTGTTGACTCTTCTCAGATCGAAAAAATTTATCAGGCTGTACAAAATGGAAAATCAATTGAAGCTTTAAGCACCGATGAGGTCAACGCCATCCAACAAACCATTCTTGGCCTAGATAAAGGTGAATTGCGAGTCAGCGAAAACGGCAAAACCAATCAATGGGTCAAAATGGGCATCTTGCTTTATTTTAGAATCCAAAAAATGTCGGTGGTTCAAGCCGGTGATTTACAATTTTTTGACAAAATCCCTTTGAAAACTTGGAATGCTAACATGGGTGTTCGTGTCGTCCCCCACGCGATTGCTCGTTATGGTTCTTTCATTGAGCCCGGCGCGATTTTAATGCCTAGCTTTGTGAACATTGGCGCCCGAGTTGGTGGCGGCACCATGGTTGACACTTGGGCCACAGTGGGAAGCTGTGCTCAAATCGGTAAGCACGTGCATTTGTCTGGCGGAGTCGGAATTGGTGGAGTGTTGGAACCATTGCAAGCGGATCCCGTGATCATCGAAGATCACTGCTTTTTAGGAAGCCGAAGCATTGTTGTTGAAGGTGTGCATTTAGAACAAGGCGTGGTTTTAGGCGCGGGAGTCACTTTAACTGCCTCTACAAAAATCATTGATGTCACTGGCAGTTCTCCAGTGATCACCCAAGGGCGTGTGCCAAAAAATTCAGTGGTGATTCCCGGAACTCAAAATAAAAAATTTCCCGCTGGAGAATTTGGAGTTCCCTGCGCATTGATCATTGGTCAAAGAAAAGAAAGTACGGATCAAAAAACTTCTTTAACTGATGCTCTTCGAGACTTTCAGGTTTCCGTTTAATGCCAACGACTAGCTCAATCGCTCCAAATTTCAATCGCTTCGCTATATACACGGTGATTTCCGCAGCTTTGAGTTTAGTTTTTATTCCCTTGATGTCCTATTACGGACTTCGCATTTGTCCCATATTAAGCACTCATAGCTTTTATTTTGGCTGTTCTTATTCTGCAGTTTATGTTGGCTCTCTAACTATCTTTAACTTTCTGATTGTTCGGATGGCTCTCAAAAACCAGTTTAAATATTCTTATTTCGCTCTCAGCTATGTGCTAGCTACAGTCCTTGCTTTGGTGTTTTTGTACTTTTTGTTCAAGCTCGACAATTCCACGAGCCAATCTAGGGGACCCGAAGTTTTGCTGGTAACAAGTCTGCTTTTAGCTGTGACCCAACATTATGGCCTGCAGTGGGTCACTCAGCAAAAAAATCAGCAAAGCACCATCGCTTTAAGTGGTTTCAGCCAACTCTGGTTACAGCATGTGGCTCGATTGATGTTACCGATTGTCCTTGCTGTCAGCATTTTGCTTCATTTCCTTTATCGACAATCTTTTGTTTTAAACAATGGTCACATTGCCGCCGGCACCAATGAAGAAACCATTGTGACGGGCTCTGGCCTATTGGTTCTATTTTTAGTTCTTTGGATGTCCGTGACCTATTTATTTTATTTCTTGGCCGAATTCGAATTGAGCCGATGGATCCAAATTCACTTTTTAAAGTTGGTCGAAATGGATTTAAATTATAAAACCCCAGCAACCAGCAGCTGGGGCCTTTGGCGAGCGATGATTGATCAACTCAACGCCTCCACTGTGGTCTTGCGCGAAAAGACAAGCTTGCTCAAAAGCTTTTCCAGATTTGTCACCAACAGTGTCGCCGAACAAGCCATGAGCAACGAATTAAAAGAAGGCCAAGGCGTTCAAAAAGAACTAACCGTTTTGATGACCGACATTCGCAGCTTCACTTCGATGTCTGAAAAACTAACACCAGCGGAAGTTGTCACTTTATTAAATGAATATTTTTCGGTGATGATTGGCATTGCTTCAAAGTATAACATCACCATTGATAAGTTTATTGGTGATGGAATTTTAGCCTACGTTGAGCCCGAGGAAAACGAAACGCTCGAGTCGCAAAAAGCCGTCCTAGCCGGAATAGAAATGATTGAAAAGTTAAAAGAATTGAACCTGGGATTTAGCAAAAAGGGTTTCCCCGAAATACGAATCGGCGTTGGAATTTACCGTGGCCCCGTGATATTGGGTCTGATCGGCTCACAGCAAAAACTACAACACACGATCATCGGTGATTCGGTCAATCGTGCTGCTCGTTTGGAAAGCCTGTGTAAAGACTTGGGTTCCAAC
>CAZDHC010000123.1:0-5259 GCA_964505225.1 uncultured Bdellovibrio sp.
GTCGCTTCAACGAAGAACAAGCGGAAGTGTATGAAGGTGTTTTAAAAGTTCAAAAAGCCATTATCGATATGGTTAAACCTGGAGTTCCATTTCAACAGCTTCATGACACGGCGACAGCTATGTTAACTGATTTGATGCTGGAGCTTGGATTGTTGACTGGTCGTAAAGACGATATCATCAAAGCACTCGAACATAAGAAATATTATCCACACGGAATTGGACATTTTTTGGGTATGGATGTGCATGATGCCGGATTATATTATTCGAAACGAGGCGAGCCTCGCTTGATCGAAGAGAACATGGTCTTCACAGTTGAGCCTGGTTTATATATTCCGGCGAATGATATGGGGGCTGCGGCAGAATATCGTGGAATTGGAGTTCGAATCGAAGACAATATTCGAGTCACTCACAATGGCTCTGAAAACATGACCTTGAAATGTCCAAAAGAAATTGCCGATTTGGAAAAAATCATAGGCTCGTACTAAGATTTTGATGTAACATAAGGCAGCTATTGATTTCGGAGGGGGAAAAGATGGCAAAGGTAATTTTATTTGTTCTAACGTTTTGCTTATCATCTTTTGGTTGGGCTGCGCGAAACCTAGTTCTAGTTCCTGGCTTTTTTAATTCAGCGATTCCGGCTCCAGAAAAAAGTGGAAATCCCTGGTCACAGCCATATTTTAGCCAAGATATCGTTAAAAATTTAGCTAAATCTGGCGATCGAATTTGGGTCGTCGATAATTTAAATCCAGTCGGTGATGTCGTTGAAAATGGTGAAAGATTGATTCGATTTTTAGAAAATCATCGAAACGAATTTGCTAGCAACGAGATTGTTTTAATTGGTCACAGTGCTGGCGGACTTTACTCACTGTATGCGATCCAGCATTCAAGTTTGAATTTGAATCATTTGGTAACGATTAGCACTCCATTTAGAGGATTGAAGTTTTTGCAGACCTTAGTTGACAGCAATATTCCTCTAGAGAACTTAATGGCACCATTTTGTCTTAAAAACTTGTTAGGGTTGTTAGACTATCAAGTCACAGCTTTTCTTCGAACTATTCAAATTCAAAAGCCTTTGCGGTTGGATGTTTTTGGTGGCTATCAGTCTGAAAGCTTCAGGGTTTGGGATTTCAGATATCTGTCAGCACCATTAGTTATTTTTCAGCAAATTGCTGGTGAGCCCTCTGACGGTATTGTGACAGTGAGTTCTTCACTAGATACATCTGTGCTCAGTCAATACAGTCCTAAGGTGCAAGTTGTGACTCATCAGGAGCTTTTACCTTTGGAGCACTGGGAGCAAGTTGCCGACGCCAACATCTTCAATTTGATTGGCGTAGTGAACTTAGGATCATTGAAAGAGGCTCAGCAAAAAATGTTTTCCAATTTGTTGAAAACGGCCGGTTTATAAACTTAGGTTTCCAATTCTAAATATTTTTGGACACAGTGGCAGAGCCTTATAAGCCTTAATTTGATCTTTTACGGCCTGCTTCTGCTTAATCACCAATTTTCTATACCGGCCCTTTTCCATTTCGGCCTTCATATCTTGAACCTCGTGTTCTTTTGCAAATCTCTCTGCTTCTGCATATACATTTTTGATATGAGTTGATGACCAGAACGGGATAAATGAAGGCCCTGCGTATCTGAACATCTTTAAGATCCAAAGTAGATTATTCTTTACGTTGTATTTAATAGTTTGTGCTCGGTCACGGGGCGAAATATCGCGAATCATTTCATCGGCTGATTCCATGACTGCTTCTTGCACTAGGTTTCGCATCTGCTGCTCGGCTCGTACTTTGAACTTATTCGAAATTTTTCTAAATGCCGCCATGAATGGCTCGAACATTTTAATTGGACTTCTATTTTCTCCGGCGATCCAATTGGAGCCAAATTTTTCAACTATAAAACGCCGATAAAGTTCGTCTTTGTGATCCACCTCAAATTCTCTATTCTGTGTATTGCCTTCGAACTGATGTTTGACATACTGATTTAACTTCTGGGGAATAAAATCCTTGGTCAGGCGTTCAGCGATTTCAGAGGCTGCTTTATATTCGGCAAGCTGCCGTGACCTGATCTTGATGTAGGTCTCCACTAAAATATTTGATTTGATGGCTCGAAGTTCTTTTTCCATGTCCAATGACATCTCACCTTGAGTCGCAACCAAGTCTCGAAATCGTTTTATTTGATTTTCTGACTTATCTTTTAGGCTGGAAATCTGCGCCAATTCGTCTTGAAGAGGTTTCAATTTCAAATGGTATTTTTCGAAAATGACCCTTTCCGATTCCTTCATTGCTAGGCTATGTTTGTTGATAGCCTCGTCGTATGCGGCATTGAGCTGTGCAGTTAGATTTTCTAAACTTGATCCTAATGATAATTGGCTGGCTTCTTTTTGAATCCAATCTTTAATCAATTCAATTTCTTCAGCGATTTTTTGGTTTCCTTGATCTTCCCATAGTTTGACTTTTAAAATATCAAGTCTTTCTCTTTTGTTAATTAGTTCGCGAAGCCTAACTTCAAATTCACCTTCCTCAACATCAATTTTTGCTAAGAAGGTTTTTAAATTCCGAGCTTTGAAGAGCTTTTCTGTATTGATGATATCCTTTTCAGCGGTTTTTAGAAAATCACTTTCCAAGTCAGAAACGATGACAGCCTTGATGGTATCGGCTGTGTCCATTCGGGGAATTCTTAAAAGTTTGTCTGGAAACAATTCTTCAAAAGTGATGTTGGGGGAGATTATGTCTTGAGCACTCCAGCTTCTATAGACTAACGTCAAAGCCAATTTTTTGTAGTGGTAATTTGTATATATGTTTTCAAAAAATATTTTCTTGATATCTGTAATGCTGTTGAAGACGCCCGAAATTGTCTTTACGTCCGACATGTCTTCAAAAGTCATGTCTCTTTTTAGATAAGAGTCTTTTGCATATTCATTTAAAAATTTTAAAGAGCCATTCAGATCGACATACTCGCCAGGAAGCGCATCTCGAATCGCAACTAAAGAACGAAAAAGAGCACGAATCATATCCTCGTATTTTTCTGTCTCTAGAAAAGCTCTATCTGGATTGTGGCCATCCATCATATGGCCCCAGGCGCTGGTAAAACCCGCATGTCCATAGGTGTCCTGTTTGACATGTAATCCGGCGGCCACAAGTTGAAGGTCACCTTCAACTAGGCCTCTATAGATCAGCATGCTTCCGACCGGATGATTTCTTTCAGCCAAGGCAAGTTTGTTCTTAAAAATTCGATCGACAACATTCTTGATTCCATTTTGATTTCCGTGACCACCATCTTGCGGCATCATCATTGTGCCGGTAAAGTGAAATAGGCCCCTTTGAGCCGAAAAGAACATTGCTGTCGAGATAAAATGCTGATCGATGTTTTGATCGCCATAGGCTAAATACTTGGAAACTTCATCATTGATCCCAGCAGATCTAGCCAGAATATAGGTGAGGCGAAGGTGAGTGTCTTTTTCATAGGAAAGTGCTGGGACAACTACTAATAAACACAAAATGGATAATAGGAGTCTCTTCAGCATAAATGCCTCCATAGACTTTCTAATTCAATTTTATGGCCGTATAAACGCACTCTATTAATCGACAGGATGCCATTAGATTAAAAAAACATGTCAAAAATTTAGACAGAGCCAATTATTGCTGAAATTTGTGAATCAACCAGTTTTGACTTTGGGCCTCTGCCCTGAGCTCTTCTTCGGTTTTAAAAAGCTCATCGCCAATCTTAGCTGCTCCAACCGCGAGACTAATTTTAGTTGCGCCTCTCAAAAGAGCAATGTCGCCCATAGTGTTTCCGCAGGCGAAAAAAGGCGGTTTCTGCGAAGTTCTTTTTAGAAGAGCTTCCATTTTTCCTTCACGATAGGTGATCGTGCCTTCTTGAGTATTTGTGATAATTCCATTTTCTATTTGAGTGGCAACTCCTATGACATTTTCATTTGTCAGGCCCAGCATTCTAGCGCCGGGTTCGACGGCCCACTTTACGGATGCGGTCACAATATAGACTTGGACCCCGCGAGAAAGAAATTTTTGAATCAATCGTCTTTGTTCTTCGAAAACGGGGATTGGTTTTTGGCCGGCAAGGGCCTGATCAGCCCAGTTTCTGATTTGTTCAATTGGCAGACCGGCATTAATTTGGGCTAGCCATAGGTAGGCTGGTCTAGGGTCTCCTGAAGACTTCCAATCGCGATAGTGTTTCCAGGGATCTTTTGGGATTTCTATTTTAAATTGATTGCGACAATTGGCGATTTGCCATTTGAAAAAAGCTTCACCCAAGTCTGTATCCCATAAAGTGCCGTCGGCATCAAATACCGCAACCGGATTTTGGTCGTTTTTGAGTTCCTGCTCAATTGCCTGATCAATTTGGTTCCACAATTCTTGCGGAAAAGTTTTGTATATCATCGAACACAAGTTTAAAATTATTTTTCCAAAGGAGCAACAAATGTCACTGTACACCCGAGTCATTCAGCTAGAAGACCTTCAGGAAATTATCGAATTGGAAAAAAGCAAGTTGAGCGAGGTCGTTGCTGATGAAATGGACAGAGAATTGCAGTCTTGGAATTCCCGGTGGCGGAAGGAATCTTTAGAACACTATGTTCCAAAGGGGTGGAGTTTTTTGGCCCGAGATCGGGCGCAATCCAGTTCCGCATCCACTGAAGGCCTTTTAGTCGGATATTTTATTGCCCAACCACTTTTGTTTTTTGACGGACAGACTCAGTCTCTTTGGTTGGAACACATTCAGTTTTCAACCCTGCAGGCTAGGGACGAACTTTGTGATCTGGCATATCGACTCTCTAGGGAAAAACACTTTCAAAAAGTTTTCTTCCCCGATTCTCAAAGTGTTTCAAATGCCATTAAAAATATGAGATCGCAAAATTGGGATCCCCAAGTATTGGTGGCGGCGACCACGAAGGCTTCAAACTAAAACGGATAGGATTTAGAAAAAATGAAATCATTTTCCTTTCATGATCGACAAAAAAAAATAGACCAGCTGTCTTCTTTAGAATTCGACTTGCTGATAATTGGCGGCGGTATTACTGGGGCTGGTGTTGCTCGGGATGCTGCTATGAGGGGAATGAAAGTCGCATTAGTTGAAGCCTCTGATTTTGCTTCGGGTACAAGCTCCCGCTCAAGCAAATTGGTGCATGGTGGAATTCGATATTTGGAAAATATGGAATTCAAATTGGTTTTTGAGGCTCTTTCTGAAAGGCAAAAGCTTTTCGAAATTGCCCCACATCTTGTCCACCCTCTCCGTTTTATG
>CAZDHC010000123.1:5269-8706 GCA_964505225.1 uncultured Bdellovibrio sp.
CGAGTAGGTATGGGGATGATGGGCCTTGGAATGTGGCTATATGATGCTTTATCGCTATTTCAAGCGCCAGAAATGCACGAAAGGCTGGATGCGAAGGCCACTCTGAAAAGGATGCCGACATTGCAGGCGGATGATCTTTTAGGGTCATTTGTTTATTCGGATGCCTATATGGATGATGACAGATTGGCCATTGAAACATTGCGATCGGCAAATGAGTTCGGTGCTATTTGTATCAACTACGTCAAGGCAATCGGCGTGAAGTTAAATCAAAAAAACGAAGTAGAATTGGTTCAGTGTGAAGATGGATTTAGTCAAAAAAAGTTTTCCATCAAGGCAAAACACTTTGTCAGTTGCGTAGGTCCCTGGACTGATCAGCTTGGAAAAGTGGTTGATTCAAGTTGGAAAAAAATGCTGCGCCCAACAAAAGGAATTCATTTAACCTTTGAAAAAAAACGCCTGCAGCTTGAAAGCGCAGTTGTTATGGCAGCTGAAAAGCGAATCGTCTTTGGAATTCCAAGACACGAAATGGTAATCGTGGGTACGACGGACACAGATTTTAATCAGTCGCCTGAGCAAGTTCAGGCGAGCCCCGAGGATGTGCAATATTTGTTGGATGTCACATCAAAATATTTTCCAGGTGCCAAAATTACTGGAAAAGACATTGTGGCCTCTTATGCAGGCGTCCGCCCTTTGGTTCACGATGGTTCGGAAAACGAAGGAAAGACTAGTCGCGAACACGTAATAAAAACTGATGCCTCAAAGGTCACTTATGTAGCCGGGGGCAAATATACGACCTACCGTTTAATGGCCCAGCAGATCGTAGAAGAGTGTTTGAAATATTTTGATATTGAAAGGCGGGTCCAGTTCAACCGCTGCCGAACGACTGAGCCTATCAACCCAGCCGTGACAATCGAATCTCGAGGACAAGACTTTCTAATTCAAGAAGATTTGGTCTCCGCGGGAGTTCTTTCGGAAAATGAAGCTAGAAGTCTAGTTGATCGACATGGTGCTGAGTCTGCCGAGATTTGGAAAAGATTTGGAAAGCGTAAATATTGGGCTACAGAAGTTGCCCACGCTATTGAAAACACTATGTGTTCTAGTGTGCTCGACTTTTATACACGTCGAAGCCCTTTAATTCTTTCAAGGCCAGACCACGGACTTTCCGTTCTAGAGGAAATTTCCACAGAATTTGCCTCAAACTTAGGTTGGAACGAGGCGAGAAAGAAACAAGAACAAGAAAATTTGAAAGAATACATTGCCCGCGAGTTTGCATGGCGTCACAAAATCACCTAACTGACTGCATTGACTCCTGTTTTCGTGGTGTCTAGACTGAATAGGTTCACACGATAAACATATTTAAAAAACGAGTGAGTTCATGGCAATATTTGATAAATTTTCAGATTATTTTTCTAATGATATCGCAATCGATTTGGGAACTGCGAATACTTTAGTTTACGTTCGCGGCCAAGGAATTGTTCTTGATGAACCATCGGTTGTTGCTGTTCAAAAAAATTATCGTGGTTCACAAAACCGAGTACTTGCTGTTGGTAAAGAAGCCAAGGATATGTTGGGAAGAACTCCCGGCAGTATCGTAGCAATTCGCCCAATCAAAGATGGCGTTATTGCAGATTTTGAAGTCACTCAGTCCATGTTGAAATACTTCATCACCAAAGCAATGGGCGCAAAAAAAAGTTTTATTCGACCTCGAATTATTATCTGTGTTCCTTACGGAATTACTCAGGTTGAAAAAAGAGCGGTAAAAGAATCAGCACAATCAGCCGGTGCTCGAGAAGTTTATTTGATCGAAGAACCAATGGCAGCCGCTATTGGCGCTGGTTTGCCGATTACCGAACCATCTGGAAATATGGTGGTTGATATGGGTGGTGGAACAACTGGTGTTGCCGTCATATCTTTGGGTGGTATTGTATATTGTAAATCAATTAAAGTTGCTGGAGATAAATTTGACGAAGCGATCGTCAACTATGTTCGTCGTCAATTTAATCTTTTGATTGGTGAGCGCACGGCGGAAAATATCAAAATTCAAATTGGAAATGCATACCCGTTTGAAGAAGAAAAAACGATGGAAATTAAGGGACGAGATCTGGTTGCAGGTGCCCCTAAAACGATCGAGATTACAAGCTCACAGGTAAATGATGCTCTGATGGATCCTTTGTCAGAGGTGGTCGATGCAGTGAGAACTGCACTTGAAAAAACTCCTCCTGAGCTGGCTTCTGACATCGTTGACAATGGAATTGTTTTGACTGGTGGCGGAGCATTGCTAGCTAACTTGGATGTCCTTTTGCGAGAAAGAACAGGTTTGCCAGTTTCAATTGCCGAAGATCCATTAACTTGCGTGGTTCTAGGATCCGGTCGAGTACTTGAAGAGCTAGATCTTCTTAGACAATTGACTGTCGACTAATACGATTGGACAGATTTCAATGACTGAAATCGATATCAAATCTATAGCTTTATTTTTCTTCTATGCGACATTGGATGAACAAAAGGCCATTGAAGCGTCCGCAAAAGCCGTCGAAGCTTGTAAGGCTATCGTCAGTCGAGATTCGCAGCTTAATTCACAAGTTTCTATAGTCGCAGCCACCAAATCTGTCTGGGAAAAAAACAGAGGTCGCTTTATTCGAGGACGACCCAATTTTTCTGCCGATTCAGGCTGGGTATTTCCAGCGAAAATTGATTTAGGTTCTTGGAAAGAGTTTCAGAAGTCTGCACAAGAAGATGAGTTTCTATGCTTGATTTGGTCAGTTATTTTGAAATTTTCAGATGAAAATATTTCCTTGGGTTTAGGAATTTCTACTGGAACACTTCGGTATCGTGTCGGTAGAGCCCTTAGAAAATTGGGCGCATTAAGCACTCCTCCTCAGGTAAAGCCGAATATTGGAATTGTTAAGTCATGAGCGACGAAATCAATTTCTCCAAAAAAGGAAAGCGAAGTGTTAGCTCCTTTGTTGGGCAAGAACTGCTTTACGACTATATTTTAGATATTTTGGATCCCGAAAGAAAGAAAGCAATAGACAGTTTGCTTTCGACTAATAAAGAAGTTGTCCAAGACTTGCAAAAAATTAGACAAGGCATCGAGTATGCAAATGTCTTGGCGCAAACTCAGGTGTCGGGGATCATTGTAGAGAAAATTAAAAGACCCTCAAGCTATCTACAAGTGTTGTTACAAAAGATTAAATTTGATCGATGGCCGCCGTTGGTGAAAATGGGTATCGAAGCCTCGGTGGTGGCCTGTGGAATTGTAATAGTAGCTGTTGCGGTTCCTTGGGGCCGTTTGATAGACATCAAGCTTTCATCCGACAAAGTTCTTTTAACTCAACTTGAAAAAGATCTTTCCAAAAAGCCAATTTCTGAAATTGAAATTAGTAAGACTGAAATTTCATTTCCAGACGAAGGAAGTTCGAGTGAGACCGTTGTGGCCG
>CAZDHC010000124.1:0-8705 GCA_964505225.1 uncultured Bdellovibrio sp.
ATGGTTCAATACAGCTTGGGACTGACGAATGGGGAGACTATCAGGTCCACGCCCCCGCTAGCAATCCAGAGGCGACTCCAAAAATCTCGGTATTGTTGCCTGCCAAAAATGGATTCGACGATCTTGTTTTGGCATTGATTGGATTGCAAAAGCAAACTTTCCAGAATTTCGAAATCATTCTAATTGATGATGGCTCCGATAGCCCAATTTTTGAAAGACTCCCCGTTGAAATTAAAAACGACCCTAAACTAACAGTTGTTCGGCAAAAGAATCTAGGCGTTACAAAGTCTTTGATCAGAGCATCGCGGCTAGCTAAGGGAAATTATCTTGCTAGGCAAGATGCGGATGATTTTAGTTTTCCGAATAGACTTCAAGAGCAGATTCAATTGGCTATTGAAGAAAATTGCAATGTGGTGCTTTGCAGAGCCCAACAACAAGGGCAGGCCTTTACCAGAACAGTTCCTCTTAAGTATCTATTCAAAAGGTTTTCGCCTGAGATTTTAATTTTTGGGAATATCTTTGTGCATGGAACTTTACTAATTGAAAAAGGTTTGTTGATTCGAAACAACTACGATCCCGAAATCCGATACGCACAAGATTTCGACCTTTTTTGTAGGCTGGCATTTAGTAAAAATGAAAAGGTAAAATGGGGCTTGTTAACTAAGCCTTTGTATCTTTTAAAAAAACATCAAGGCAGTATTTCCATTGTCAATTCAACTCCCCAGCTGCAGTCTACCAGATCAACTTTGGTGCGTTTTTTCAAAACAGATCTTCATGCGGTTCCGGAAAATTCATTTATTAAAAAAATAATGTGGAATTTTAAACGATATGTTTATTCTTTCAAATTTTCTTTCACTGATAAGGTTGTCAGATGAGTTTGATTTCATTAGTGACTTGTACATTCAACAGGCCATCAGATGTTAAGAGACTTTTGGATTCTTTAGTCGCTCAAACAAATCAGTCCTTTGAATTGGTCTTGGTCGATCAAGCCTCCGATCCTAATTTTGAGGCGATCTTGAACCCCTACAGATCGCGTGGTTTGAAAATCAAATACCTGCAAATCAACAGTCGTGTTTTATCCCATTGTCGAAATTTGGGATTAAAAAGTTGTGTCGGAGATATCATTGCTTTTCCAGATGACGACTGCTGGTATCCGGATGACGTAATCCAGAAGGTTAACGATTTTTTTAGTAGTAACTCATTCGATATTCTTTCAGGAAAGGCAAAGGATCCTAGTAATGATCGGGAGCTGATATCTTCATTCCCCAAAACCAATACTGTGTTTAAAATTAGTAACGCATTTTCAATTGGTATGTCTGTCACCTATTTTTTTAAAAAGTCTGTCCTAGATAAAATCTCTTTTTCCGAGAATCTTGGAGCAGGAACAGCTTTGGGATCTGGAGAAGAAACAGATTTTATTATGACTGCTTTGAAAGCTGAATTTTCGGGAATCTACCGGCCCGACCTAGTGGTCTTTCATCCTTATCCGGATTTGATTCCGACACTGGAGCTTGTTCTAAAGAATCGAAAATATGCACTTGGTTTTGGTTATGTGGTTGGAAAGCATTTTTCTATTGTATTGATACCACATGTACTTCGCACAATGATTGTAAGGCCACTTGGTGGTGTGATCTTGGCAATATTCAATCCTATGGTTCGAAAAAATCGGTTTGGTATTTTTCTAGGAAGATGGCATGGATTCTTTTTAGGAGTCTTAAGTCGATTTTCCTAAACTTACATTTCAGGTAGAATTACAGACTCCAATAGCTCATACCTAAATCGGTAATTTTTGAACGCTTGAACATACCCTTGATATCCATGAACACACCATTTTTAGCTGTTAGTCCTAATATTGTTTCATTCTCAATAGAAGCAAACTGAGAGTGGCTAACTGCAAAAACCAAAGCTTGAGCTTTTTTCAAATCAGATATTTTCTTAACCTGAACTCCTAGCTCCTTTTCTGCATCTTCAGCGTCCACAACAGGATCATGCACTTGAACTTCGATGCCATATTCCTGTAGCTCTTTAATAATATCTTTTACTTTTGAATTACGTGTGTCCGGGCAATTTTCTTTAAATGTGACTCCCATGATTGTCACAACACTACCTTTAACCGCATGGCCTGCATGGATCATTTCCTTTACACACTTTTCGGCAATATATTTACCCATTCCGTCGTTGATACGGCGACCAGCCAATATCACTTGTGGATGGTAGCCCAAAGCTTGTGCCTTAAAAGTCAGATAATAGGGGTCTACGCCAATGCAATGCCCACCGACAAGACCGGGCTTAAATTTCAAAAAATTCCACTTCGTTCCAGCTGCTTCGATAACCTCATTTGTGTCGATTCCCATTTTATCAAAAATCAACGCAAGTTCGTTTACAAATGCGATATTTAAATCTCGTTGAGTGTTTTCAATAACCTTAGCCGCTTCAGCGACTTTAATCGAACTGGCGCGATAGACTCCCGCAGTAACGACAGATTCATAAGTTTTTGCAATGATATCTAAGGATTCACTGTCTTGGGCCGAAACGATTTTTAAAATTTTCGTAAACGTATGGTCTTTGTCGCCTGGGTTTATTCGCTCAGGACTATAGCCAATTTTAAAATCAACTCCGCCCTTTAGCCCCGATTTTTTTTCTAAGATTGGCAGACAGTCTTCTTCGCACACGCCAGGGTATACCGTTGATTCATAGACAACGATATCGCCCTTTTTTAAAACTGCTCCTACAGATTCTGATGCCTTTAACATCGGAGTTAAATCCGGCTTGTTATGATCATCTACAGGAGTTGGAACAGCAATAATGTGAAAATTTGCTTTTTTTAATTCTTGAGAATCAGTCGTATAAAGAATTCGGGCGGCCTTGAGGTCTTCTGGTAAGACCTCCTCAGTTCTATCAAAACCATCTTTAAGTTCATTGATTCTGCGTTGATTTAAATCAAATCCAATAACTTGAAATTTCTTACCGAAAGCAACTGCCACAGGCAATCCAACATAGCCCAACCCCACTACCGAAATGATTTGATCTTGACTGATTTTGCTCATGGAACCGCCCCTTGCTTCAAATACCTGATTCAAATTGGTTTTGAACCGAGTTCTTTTTAGCAAAAAGGCTCAATTGTAGTCCACAGAAAAACAGAATACTTATGTAGATTCAAGGTTTTAGTTACCAGAACATAGCTCAGCTGCAGTCTCCCCGTTTGGCCCAAAGTCACCTAAGGCCTTATCAAGTTTAATCATCAGCGAGTTCACCCTGGCATCATGAATTCGAGCTTTGATTTTCAATTGAGCTTTTTTCTCGTTACCAACCTGAAGGCGATTGGCAACCCCTAGGCCTTCCAAAATCAATTTCGAATCCTTTTCGACAGACCACTGTCCGCGAATTGTAGTGGAAAACAATGGAACTGTTTGTCTTTCCAAATCAGAAATTCTGATGACTTTCTCTTCGGAATATTGAGCGACATAATTTCCATCCTGAAGAAGATGTAAATTCACTTGCACCACTAAGTCTTTTCGATCTTCGGAAGTTCCAAATTTTTCTGAAGACAAATTGACCAGCGATTGAAATTTCATTTCATCGATCCGGGCACAATCACCGACCACTTTTGCCACCAATTCATCATAGTAACCTGGTGTATTTTGCTGAGGTGCTACCGGTTGATCTGAACTTCCCCCACCAGATCCCGATCCGCCACAAGCGACCAAAAGACTTGTCACAACCGTTGAAACAAAAATCCACGCGATATTGATTTGAGATTTAACATTTAGATTTAATTGATGATTTGTTTTGCGATTCATAGGCCCCCCTGAAATACTTTCAGCAAATCATAGGCCACTCCAAACTGACACTGAACTAACGCAATACTGGCGAGCTCGTATCATCTTGTTTTTAGTATGTTATTTTTAAACTTTTGAGGCGATTCTCGTGCTGACAAAATTGAAAATATTTGGGTCCAAGGCCGATCCAACTTTTGCCAACAATTTGTAGGCCTCAATTGGAGTCGCAATTAGTGCCTCTTCGACTCCGCTTTGGCCACTTTCGGTTTTTGCTTCATGAGCTGGCTTGTTTGGCTCACCTTCAGCTTCAACAGTGTGAAAGGTCCGAAGCTGCCAGCCATCCCACTCTAACGATGTGCAAATGCCTGAGCGTCGGTAGCTAAATGTGAAGTTCGAGATTTCACCGTTAGCTTTTTGTTCCACCAAAAGATCAATTTCAGAATTTCTGAACCACCTGGTGCCCGCGACACTTTCGATGGAAACTTCTTCCAATTTTTCTTGTTCCATCCAGATATTCTATTTCAAGTTCAATTTTACGCAAGATCCACTCGCCTATGGTCTTGCCGACAGGCTCGATATATGTTTTTAAAATCTGTTTCAGGTTAAGATCGATACCTATGAGCAGTACAAAAAAATGGTGCACAATTAAAGCTTCCGGAATTGACGTTAAAATCGACGTCGCCGACAAAAAACTGATTGAACAACACAGCTGGCGAGTCACCAAAAGCACCACTGGCAGACCACGTGTCGTGACGTCCATTTCCACTCCTAAGGGCTCCCGCACTGTCACCTTAGGGAAATTTCTAATGAACCCTGAAAAGGGAAAACAAGTTTATTGCCGACGATTTAACGAAGGATTGGATTACCGCCGAGAAAACCTAGTTGTGTGCACAATGCAAGAACGACAAAGACTTTTGCCAAAGCGAAAAGTTCAAACCAGTTCTCAATATCGTGGGGTCTCTTTTCAAAAAGCCAGCAAACTTTGGCGCGCCGGAATCGAAGTAGATGGCAAAAATGTGAACTTAGGCGAATTTCAATCCGAAGACGAAGCGGCACTAGCCTACAACAAAGCCGCTAAGAAATTTTTCGGTTCAATTGCCTATCAAAATAATGTCACCCGAAAGTATTCTAGAAAATAGATTGGTTTTGATAATAAAAAACCCGCACTAGGCGGGTTTTTAAATTTGGTAGGCATCCTGCGGCAACCTGCAATCTCGGTCAAGTGCATGATTTCATTGAAATCAGCATCCACCTAATTTCCCACAAAAACACCGATTTCAAGGCCTTTTATGAACAGGGCCACTCCATCAACGAGATCGCCGACCGGCTTGGTTTTCCATGCTCCACAGTCCGAGATCAGCTCGTAAGACTGGGAGTGACGCTCCGAACGAATAAGTCCGTCAGCTTTTCGGGAAATCAACGGCAGACCTTCAAGAGCTCAGCGCCGCCGCCATACGGCTATTGCTACCTTGAGGGACGTCTCCAAAAGGACCCACGCGAGTATCCAATCCTTCAAATGATAGAAAAGCAGCGTCAGCTTGGGCGCACTCCAACGGAGATCGCACGATTTTTGAGCGGCAAAGGGTTCAAGACCCGCCACGGAAAATCATGGGGTCAAGCCCACGTCTTCAATATCGTTCAAAAATTCAAAACCAAAAAACTGAGTCTATAACTCAAAGGAGAAAACACATGAACCTCGACAAACTTTTTACCTGGATAGCCGGTATCGTGATCGCATCTGCTGTCATGGGCGAGATTGATGTTCTGCAAGCATGGATCTGGCGGGCGCAGGCCAAAGTCGTTTATCAGTCGCGGACTTCGACTTGGGGAAGCCCTCGATTTTTCCAGCCAGCGTCGAAAACTCCAGCCCCCATGGAACAGATTGTCTCAGCTCAAGGAGCCAAGCGATGAACTGTCCCATACGCGCAACATTCTCTTCCGGGACGCTTCAATATCGTCCTTGTCCTTTCCTGTCTTTAACAGGGAGTCGCGCCAATCTCCCTGCGGGCGCTTATCACGATCCCTGTGCCGGTCGGCAGAAGACAGGGCCAAAACCGGATTTCAGCTTCTTGTCCGTTTGTTGTCCCTCAAGCGCTGTTGAAGGGAACACCAAATAACCAGACCCCCTTCGAGAAAGGTTAATGAATATGAAACTCAAAAAAGGCTCTCGCATGAAGGCCGCCATTGAAAAGATCGTTTCGACTCAGGGAAAGATAGATGAGTTTACGCAAGGCGAAGATTTTTGTCTTCGGATTGAGAACCCGCCATTTCTGCCGCTCGTGATTGAACGCCACGGAGCAAGCGCATCCGTTACTCACAATCTTGAGCAAAATGGTGATCTTATTCCCGACCCAGACATGGAATTCACGATTACGAACAGCGGGGAATGGTTTCCCGTTGCTACGCAATTTACCACAGGTCACTACCGTCATGCGATTTACTTTGAAAACGACAGGAAACTTGTCAATAAAAATGAACTCTGGTCTCAAATTCAGTTTGCGAATATGTGGGCTAAAAATTTGATCGAACAAGGATTTGGCAAGAATTGAAAAAACTCAGCTGGAGGTCCGCTTGGGACTTCAGTCTCAACTAAAGGAGGTGACTATGGAAAACAAAATTGAAACTCAGAAATCTCCGCTAAAACTTTCTACTCAAATGCGTGCCATTCTGACGATTCTATCGGTGGATTCGTATCTTATGAGAACTGTTGAACCGTATATCAATCTAAACACCGAAACGATTCACTTGGGACGGTGGGAATACTTTAAGGTAATCGAGCTGCCGTTTCGAGAGCTATATCCCTACGCCAAATCCTGTAAAGTACCGATTCAGATTCTTCATTTTCGCAAGCAAACCAGCCTTCAGCTTGCAGACTCCAAGGCGCTATGGAGGTCACTCCGGGATAAGTGACGAAAACCTGTCCTAGCGAGACCAACGCGAAAAAGTTCGCGGGCGACGGCACCAACCTTGAATTCCAATCTCCTCAGATCTTAAAATATCGCCCCAGCCAATCGCCAACGATCACTCCACCCAAGCAGAAGGTGACACTGGCTACAATATTGATCGATGCAATCTGAATTTGATCTTTCTTTAAAAACTCGACGGTTTCAAAGCTAAAAGCAGAAAAGGTCCCTCTTGAGATCGGCGCCTGCAAGCTATGTACGTAATCCCTGCGTAATTCGCGTCTAGATTTGAAATTTTAAATCGCAAATAATCCGCTCCGATGAATTCCGAGCAGATTCTAGACCAAATCCGGCAGATTAAAGAGCAATACGAATCCCAGGTCACTGGCAAACACAAACAGTGGCCCCGAGCCATCAAGGACCGAGTTGTAGCACTGACCGGTTCGGGAATGAAAATCCAGGTGCTTTCAGATCGCACAGGAATTTCTCGCCACACGGTGGCCTCATGGACTGCAAAACTTGCGCGCAGAAAGTTTCAAGAAATCACGGTCTCACAAAGACCAAGAGGGCGCCCACCAAAAGCTCTTAATCTAAAACATCGTAACCGAACCGATACGAAAAAAATCGTAACTGTTGCAAGTCACCGTCGCAACGGTTCAGTTACGATGGTGACACCAACCGGATACAAAGTCGAGGGGTTGACTGTTGCAGATCTACTTGAGTTCTTCAAAAAACTTGGAGGCTCGTGATGATTCTAGATCGCAAAGGCCTTCGGGTGTTTGTGTACCGCGAAGCCATTGATATGCGCTGTGGGTTCGAACGCCTTCACAGCTACTGTGTCCATCAAATGAATGCGATCATGGATCAGGGGCATGTTTATCTCTTTTTTGGCAAGAATCGTAAGCGCATCAAGATTTTGGTTTACGACGGCAGCGGCCTTGTATTGATTGCCAAACGGATTGAGCGCGGCAAATTTATGAGCCATCAAGAGCTCATGGGGCGAAGTGAGCTCTCGCAAGATGAGTTGAAATTGATTTTACACGGAAGTGTGGTTCGCAGGCCGATCGTGGATCGATCGATGGTGGCCAACAGCCCAATGCCGCAGCGGGAGTCATTTGCTCTGCCGGCAGGTCTGGTTCAAAATCAATTTTGATGGATGAGCGAACACGCAAAATCATTGAATCTGGGAATGACCCGAGGATCTTGAAAGCGCTTTTGCTACAAGCCACCGAGCACATCCAAAGCCAAAATATTTTGATCCAAAAACTTGAAACTGAGAAGGCGCAAAAAGATCAGCACAGTTTTTTAATCGAAGAAAAGATCAAGATTTTACGTCTTGAGATTTTTGGCCGAAGCAAAGAAGATCGAATCGAGGCATCGGACCGTCCGCGGGACAAGAGTCAGACCGAGGCGATGCTGTTTAGCCAGGCGGTGTTCCCGAGTGATGAGCTAAGATCTGAAGACGGAAAGAGAATCAAAGATCGCTGGGAAAATTTAGAAAAGCGAGAAATCGTTCACGACATCTCAGAGACTGACCTTGAAGAGGAGAGCAGACTTCGAGGTCTTGAGAGCCCATCTAATGAACAGTGGGAAGAAATCCTGAACAGCTTCGATACGGTGACAAAAATCCAGATTATCGAGCGAAGTTACGTTAAAGAGATCCACAGACGGAAGAAATACAAACTGAAATCTCAGTTTGTAGATCAAGTGGGTGGCAAGGATATTATTTTAACAGCGAATGGTCCAAGTTCTCTTTTGCCTGGCATGAATTACTCAACAGAGTTCGTGGCAAGTGTGGCGGCAGATAAATTTATTAGCCACATGCCACTAGAGAGACAAACCCGGGAGATGGAGTCCTTGGGCCTGAAAGGGATCAAGAACTCCACACTCTCAAGACTTTGCGCACTAGCGGCAGGCTCGCTTGAGCCATTGCAAGCCAAAATCCTCTCAGAGCTCGTTCAAAGTGACTTGGCTTTGCATATTGATGAGACGCCTTGGAAGATCCAGAATAAAGATGAAAAAG
>CAZDHC010000125.1:0-8672 GCA_964505225.1 uncultured Bdellovibrio sp.
ATAATTTCGCGCGGCCAACACCTCGGTCGCGCTAATTGACTTCATACACTCGTGTGTTCCAATCGGACATTGACGATGTCCATGAGCCCCACAGGGGCGGCAAGTTAGCCCCACACGCTCAACAATCACCGCTTCCGAGTTCCAAGGTCGATAGCCAAACCTGGGCACAGTTGGACCAAAAATTGAAATTGTTGGAGCTTGCACCAAAGCCGCCAAGTGCTGACCCGCACTGTCGTTACTAAATACTAGTTTCGCCTTGGATAGAATCGCAACCGTCTCTTTCAAACTTGTCTTAGCGACTAAATTCAAACAACCTGGCACCGCATTGAAAATCTTAGCGCCCAATTCTTCTTCACCAAGGCCGCCCATCAGAACCACATTTTCACCTTCAGCTATTAAACTTTGAGCTAAATCAATAAAACCTTCTGTCGTCCATTGTTTAGTGGCCCAAACACTTCCCGGAAATAAACAAATGTATTTCTTCGGTAGGCTCAACTGATTTAAATCCACATTGGAAAAATTCTCGGATCCAACTTTTCCCACGGCCCATTCAGGTATAGGTGAAAGGTGAATGGTGTTCTTTGCTGCCCATGAAACTTCCGCTTGCTGAAATTCATTTAACTTCTTTTGCAAATCCGGCACATGATTTTTTAACAAAGAGACCAGCCGCAAAGGCTCTGGCAATGAAAGATCTTTTTTTATTCTTTCATTAAAAAAGATCTGGTTCCACCAAAGCTCAAAGCCAATTTTATTTTTTGCCCGTATTTGAAAAAGAAATCTGGCCGTGGTGAAGGATTGATGGGGGCAAAAAACATGATCAAAAGTCTCAGCGCTTAAAAGATCAATAATTTTTTTATAGGTGCTCCATTGGCCCTTTTTGATCTCATAAAATCGATCGGCAAAAGCAAAGTCTTTAACTAAACTTCCAACACCAGAACGGGTGATAACCGTCAGCTCACAACCGGGATTATTTTCGCGAATAAGCCGCAACAAAGGAAAGCTTAGTAAGACATCTCCGAGAAAGGCAGTTTGAATAAAGAGGATTTTTTTTCCAGCCAAAGTTGATAACCCTTATTAAGACTTTGCAGCAATTCTTGAACGACCACTTGATCATAGCACATCTGAGATTTGTCACAAGTTCTCTTCCAGCACGGAGCACAACCCGCTTTAGTTAGGACGGCTTCGCCTCGTCCAAAAAATTCGATTTCTTGGGAACAAGTGGGACCAAACCAAGCAACGACATATTTTTTTTGAGAAATGGCCATGTGCATTCCCAAACTGTCCCCGGTGATAACCAAATCACAGGCCGCCACACTGACCAATCCGTCACGTAGACCACCTTCTGTGTTCGAATTGACGACATCTAATCCCATGGATATTTGCCGATTGCGGTCGGTGTCTTCGGGACCACCCAGTAAAACTATATTTTTAAAACCCTTTTCCTTAAGACGTAAAATTAAATCTCGATGATATTGAACTGATAGTTTTTTGTAGGGAATGACCGCACTGCAGCCGGTATTTAAACCGATCACCGGTTGCACCAGATTTCGAGACCAGGTTTGATTTCTTGCAAAGACTTCGTTTTCCTCGGATGGATTCAGCGGCATTTGATATTCAAACCTTCGAATTTCGTCAATCGACAAACGCACCGACTGAATTGGCATCAATTCAAGGGCCTCGAGCATCAATTGCACTTCTGACTTGTTGTTGACGAAAAACTTCTGCTCATTGGATAGCCCCAGCTCCCACAGTTCAGTGGCCGCTTTTGAGGCCGGAACAATGGCACCATTTTTGGAATCTGCAGTGAAACCGAAACTTTTCTTCACCTGGGTTTGTTTCAAAATGCCAACCGCTTTAAGGGATTTATCAATCACAAAAGCAAAATCAAAACTGAGTGCCGCTAGCTTTAAAATATCTTCCGCACCCGAAGTCAAAACGCGATCAATGCCTGGATGACCTGCCAAAATTCGATCTGCCGGGGCATCTGTCACCCAGGTCAAATGTGAATTGGGATATTTCATTTTGACGGCTGAAAGTAAACTGGTTGCACGAACGACGGCACCTAGTGCCCCTAGATGTACAATCAAAATTGAATTTTGAATTAAATCTTTTTTTGCACAAGCTTCGTTGCATGCTGATACGCCCGCAACCGCGCACGGTTTATACCCATTAAAATGTCGGCATTGAGTTTGAATCACAGTTTAATTATATAGAATTCACCGATTAGCAACAGTCCAACTGTCCGCAAAAGGACCTAAATCCCGGGAACCAGCTCAACGATTTCCGAGACTAAGGTCCCGATTTTGATTTTGGATTCGATCTTAAGAATAAATTTACGATCATCATCACTGAGCCAAATAAAGATATCTCCAACCGGCGTGAATTTACCTTTCAATTCAATTTCAGGCTTAATCACGATGGCATTGAATTCGCCAGCTTCGGTTTGAATTTTTTCTTTTCTCAAAGCTTTCGCTCTGAAAACCAAATTTTGCTCATCGTTGGCAACTCGGAAGGCGTTTTCTTTGCCAACTTCCCACTGAAAAGTTCGCATATAAAAAGCCGAACTAAATACATTCTGAGAATACGGCATAATTTCCCAGTCCTGCTTTTTGGTCTCTTCGCCATTTTTTTCTGTGACTTTTTTCTCCCAAAAAATCGCCCGGTTTTTCTCGTGGTCAAAAAACATCTGCGCCTGTTTTAGAACAGCTGTCTCAACCACCTGCAACTTAAACACGCTTGGAATCATTTGTTCGAAGTCCATCAGAACATCGACAAAATCATCCACCGAATAAAAAGAAGCGAAAAGCGAACTGGTTTTGATTGAAGTCCGAAACTGATAGTTCTTCTTTCCATTCACTTGAGCATACTGCTTGGTTTCCAAAGTCAAATTACCAGCAGACATCTTAAAATATTTTACCGCATGGACAACTTTTTCACCGACTCGAAAGGGATCTCGAATAGGACGTCGTCCATCAAAACCTTCCGAATCCTCAATGTCTGGCTGACGAGCCGGCACCGTTACCACTTCACCCGCTGCCGTATTGCCCTTTGCAGCTTTTTCTTTCTTCTTTTTCTTTTCAACTTTTACGACTGGACGAGGCAATGTTGTCGGTGTTGCCATCTGGGATCCAGAAACTACAGCCGGCTGAATTGTGGCTTTAACTTCGGACTCTTCAGGAATAACGATTTTAACCGCTTGATCAAATTCTTGATTTTTTTTGAGGCTCTCCATATTGGTATTTTTGGGCGCCTGAGAAGCGCATCCCACCAAGATCAAAGAGGTCAGAAAAGACAAACCAAAAAAGACAAAACCAGATTGTTGAACAACCTTGTTTTGGTCTTTATTCGTACCTTTTCCATCTGCGGTGCACCCACATCCATTGCTCTGGACACTGACGCACAATTTGCTCAACGACATCATTATATTTTTGAGTCATATGAGTCATTTGTAAATCCTTATCTTCAATCACATCGAAAGGAATTTCTGGTCCAAAAACCAAGTGAGTCTTGAAATCAGCATCCCTGTAGGTGTACACGGGCACTACCGGAGACTTGGTTTTTGCCGCAAATAGCGAAAGTCCATAGGCGGAACCAGTCTTTCGTCCAAAGAATGTTGTTGGGATGCCAAAGGGGCGTCCCATAAATTGGTCGATCACAAAAATCACAGCACGATTGTTTCGACAGGCCCTTAAGATATCAAACGCCAAATTTCGACCATGGGGCTCCATAAAGACTGTCCCCAATCGTTCCCGAATTCCAAACCAAAGCTGATTGGCAAACTTGTTTTTAAATTTTTTTGAAATCACATTGATGCGAAGACCTTTCAAGGCCATGGCCGCCATTCCAATATCACCATTTCCTAAATGCAAACTGAGCAATAAAACACCTTTTCCTTGCGCTTGGGCTTTTTCGAAATGTTCCAGGCCTTCAAAAACCACGGACTTTTTGAGCCAAGCTTGGTTCATAGTGGGTAGCAAACAAAACTCGACGAAACCATAACCTAGATAGCGCAAAGACTGACGAGCGATCCGCAGACGCTCTTCTTTGCTTTTCTCGGGGAAAGCTATGGTCAAATTCTTTAAAACCGTAAATCGACGTAATCTAAAGACATCAAACCACAACCAACCCAAAAGTGCGCCGGACCACCACCGCATTCGCTGAGGCATTGGAATAAAAATTAAAGCCAGACTATAGGCGACTACATTGGTCAAGAAAACCATTGAGACCTCCTGGAATTTCCGCAAACTGTGCTGACAGCAACACAGGATTTAAAAAGTCTACAATTTCTGGAAAGCACTGTAACTTTACGAAATCTTTTTCAGTCGTTAAAATCTTTTGACACCCTAGCTGCTGAAACTTTTTTAGAATCAATTCGATGTCCTGATTTTGATATTGATGATGATCTGCAAATTGAACGGACCCGACCACATCAAAAAATCCAAGCTCTTCTGAGCCCATATTTTTAGAAAGACTGTTCAGCGACTTTTCAAATACTACAGGGGCGGCAATTCCACAGAGCGATAAGACTTTGGTGCCCGGATCAATGGGATTCTTTAAATTCTGCTCAAAGGAAATTTCAGCACTTTCAATATAACCGGGAATCTTAGTTTTTAATTCCGCAACACGATTCGAATCCGCCCAATTGACCTTAGTGATCGACACCAAATTAGCCCTCGCCAAAGCCGAAAAGCTTTCCCGCAAACGCCCACTAGGAATCAATTGATCCTCACGGGCCTCACTGGTGGCATCCAGAAGAACTAAATCGAAATCCCGAAAAAGGGCTTCATGTTGAAATCCATCGTCCACAATTAAAATATCGATTTGCATTTTACTTTCGGCAATCTGAGCCGTCTCAAATTTATTAGGCCCCGCCCAAACCGGAACTTCGGGAAACCGACAAGCCAACATAAAAGGTTCATCACCGAAATAGCGAGCCCCATCTTTGCGATGAATATCGACTTGATGAATACCCACGCTTTGACTTTTATAATTTCTGGAAATGATTCCTGGACGAAGTTTTCGATCCAAGCACATCTGAACAATGGCGGCAACAACCGGGGTTTTTCCCGTTCCACCCATCGATAAATTCCCCACACTCAACACTGGAATCTTCAGCTTCACTTGATCCAACAAACCATGACTGTAGGCTTCATGGCGAAGCTCCATCGCTTTGCCATAAATTGAACTAAGTAAGGAAGTCGGCTTCAAAATCACTTTTGAAACTCGCTCGCATTTAAATATTTTTCAACGGCCTTGGCGACCCTGGCTGTCGCACCCTTTTCTCCTAAATGCCCGCGCACCTGTTTCAATTTTTCCTTAACTGACTTGGTGTATTCGGGATCTTGAATGTATCTGGCCATCAACTTATAAAGTTCATCCGGATGGGTTCCAGACTGCCATCGTTCAGGCACTGCCTCGTGGCCCAAGATCAAATTGACGATGCCAAAATACTTCACTCCATGAACCAAAACTTTGGCAACTATCCCGGTCAGCCATTTCAGTTTGTACATAATGACCATAGGTTTTTCGAGCAAGGCCACTTGCAAAGTTGCGGTTCCACTTGCAGCTAATACAAAATCGGCCAAGTGGATCATTTCGACGGGGTCTTCTTTTAAAATCATATACGGAAAACGAACGTCTTCTAATTTCTCGATAAATTTTTCTTTGTCTACCGTCGGAGCGCACATAAAAAGAATTCGCGTTTTCGGGAAGTTTTTATGAAGGCGCCTAGCCACTTCAATTTGAATCGACAAATGTTGCTGTATTTCCATTCGCCGACTGCCGGGCATTAGTCCAATAACAATTTCATCATCTTGAATGCCATAGCGATGGCGATGTTTGAACCAATATTCTTGATCAAAAAATTTGTCATTCAATTCATCCAAAAGTGGATGCCCGACAAATTCAAATGGCACTTGTTTCTCTTGGTAAAATTCTTTTTCAAAATTGAAAAGCAATAATACTTTCTCACAATAGGCTTTGATCTTATTGACTCGCCCTTTGCGCCAAGCCCAAACCTGCGGGGAAATATAATAAACAACTGGAATTCCCATTGCCTTTAATTTTTTCGCAAGCATCAAATTGAAGTCAGGATAGTCCATGACGATGGCAAGCTTGGGTTTGCGAATTTTTGCTTGCTCTACCAATGAATTAAAAACTTCTTTGAGCTTGCCATAATGTTCGATAATTTCAGCGGCACCCACGACTGCCATCTCTTCGGATTTTCCAAGTCTTTCAAACCCAAGGTCTTCCATTTTTTGGCTGCCGACACCAAAGCATTTGATGTCTTTTTTCTCAGACTTCCAATGCTCTAATAATCTTTGGGCAAACAGGGCACTGGAGGCCTCGGCCGCTACCATTAGAACATCGCTCATTTTTTACCATCCCCTTTGGGATTCAACAAAACTCATGATTTCTTCAACCAAACGTAGAGCACGCTTGCCGTCTTCTCCAGAAACATGAACAACACTTTGCCCATGAATTGTTTGAACAAAGGACTCAGTCTCGGTTAATAAATTGTCACCGCGACCTACTGACTTCACATCAAAAGCCACAGGATTTTCATTGTTATCGACAACTTTAGTTTGCTCCACTTCGCCTGTTTGCAAATTGGCAATCCAAATATTTTTCTCATCGACAGCCCGAATCGCCCGAGTCATCTCTTTGGCCATTCGTGAGCAATTCACTTGTGCTCTTAATCCAGACTCAAATTCAAAAGAAGCCGAACACCAATCATAAGTTTTAGTCACAAGTTTTCCAGCCTGAGCAGAAACCAATCTTGGTTTAGTGGAATCCAGAGCTAACATCAAATCCAGATCATGAATCATCAAATCATGAAGTACGCTGACATCTGAACCACGAAGCTTAAAGGGCGCATAGCGATTCAGTTCGATAAATCGAGGTCGGTGCAAAACCGATTTTAATTGATTGAAGGCAGGATTGAATCTTTCACTGTGGCCCACACAAAGAGTCAACCCTTTGGTTTTAGCCAAGGCTACCAATTCATCGGCCTCAGATGTCTTAAGACAAATTGGTTTTTCAACATTGACGTGAATTCCATTTTCCAGAAAAAATTTAGCTAACTCATAGTGAGTTGGAGTGATCGTCGCAATGGAAACCGCATCCACTTTGCCAATCAGCTGATCTGGTTTATAAAAAGCCTGCACACCTAAGTCGCCAGCCACTTTATCCGCTTGTGACTTGCCAAGATCACAAACTCCAACCAGATCTAAATTCATTTCCATTTTTTGGCTAAGAGCTTTGTACTTCTGAGCATGAAATGTTCCAAGGTACCCAACTCCAACCACGGCTGCTCTTAATTTTGCCATTTGCAAGACTCCTATTGGCCAATAGACTCTATTGAATCTTTATTGAATCTTTTTTGAAACATTAAGCAGTTGCTATTCTTCGGCAACTGCTCCCAAACTTCGATCTAAGGCGATGCCTCGCTTCGAAGATTTCACAAACTGAATCAAATATTCTAAGTTTGGACTGACCGTGCATTCAGCACCAATTCTTGCCAGTCCTTCATCGATGGTGTCCGAGCCTAGTAAAAGGATTCGAATCGCTTTGTGAATGTTCTGAACTTCTTCACGAGAAAAACCTTTGCGAGCCAAACCAACTTTATTGGTCGCACGACAAACGGCATAATTCCCTTGCGCTCGTGAAAACGGAAGAATGTCTTTATTGACGACACTGCTGCCTGCAATAAAAGCTCCGCGACCTACTTTGGTAAACTGATTGAAGGCACAGACTCCACCAATGGTCACATTGTCATCGATCATAGTGTGACCACCCAAGTGAGTGTCATTGGCGATCACAATATTGTTTCCCAATTTACAATCATGTCCCACGTGAGTGTAGGCCATAAAGTAATTGTTGTTTCCAATGGTCGTTTCTTTATCGCCCTTTGATGTGGCGATGTTCACTGTCGAAAATTCCCGGAAAATATTATTGTTTCCGATTTTCAATCGAGTTGGTTCTGATTTGTAAGTCACATCCTGTGGAGGACCACCAATAACAGCGCCCGGAGCAAAATGGTTGTTCTCACCAATTTCCATCACACCATAGCGGGATCCTAAAGTGACGTGACCTTCAACGAAAGTTCCTTTTTTGATGGACACATTTCCTTGAATTAAACAATAAGGGCCGATTTCGACCCCTTCTTCAATTTGAACTTCACCATTGATAATGGTGGTAGGATGAATCTTTGACATTATTTTGCCTTTTCAAACTCCTGAATAACAACATCAGTCAAGTCAGCTTCTTTTTGTGCATAAAGCATGTTCTGACCGCCCTTTTCCAAAACGATAGTGAAACCCTTTTCTTGAGCCACTTTTTCGATCACTTTTTTCATTTTTTCTAGGATAGGCTCAACCAATTCTTTTTCTTTCTTTTGAATCTCGAGCTGATTTTCTGCAACTACTTTTTGAAACTTCATCATTTCTTCTTGAAGCTCCATTTGCTTTTTACCCATCACTTCTTCAGATAGAACTGATTTCTTCTTCTCTAAATCCTGGCCCATTTTTTCAATGTCAGCCTTCTTTTTATCTAAATCTTTTTTACGTTTTCCGTATTCGCCATCTAAAGTCTCTTTGGCTTTCTTTCCAGAAGCAGTAGATTGAATCGCTTTCTGAACATCGACGTAACCAATTTTACTTTCAGCTTGAACT
>CAZDHC010000126.1:0-8615 GCA_964505225.1 uncultured Bdellovibrio sp.
TTTCGTTTGTTGTTCAAATATGTAGAAAATGGTGTGGCATCGACCTATGTCTGGGCATTAAAGGCCGGAGACCAATTGAACTTCACGGGGCCTTTTGGTCGCGTTTTCTTTAAAGAGCCGCCCACTCCGCAGATCGTTTTTTTGAACACCGGCAGCGGACTTTCTCAACACTACTGTTACCTAATGTCCAAAAAGAAACAATTTCCCAACTTACGCTATCGACTACTTTTTGGCATCCGAACTGAAAAGGACATTTACTATCGACCCGAACTTGAGGCTCTTAAAAAAGAGCTCTCTGATTTTCAATACGAATATGTCCTGAGCCGCCCCAGTGAAAACTGGACGGGCAAAAAAGGCTATGTGCAAAACTTCATTCATGAATTCGATTATAAAAATATCGACACCACATTTTACCTTTGTGGAAATAGTGGCATGATCAAAGACGTCAAACATCAATTGATTGAAATAGACGGAATCGACAAATCTAAAATATTCAGTGAAGCCTTTGATTAAGGCTCAACCATGAAGCTCATTCCATTTCTTGAACTTTTATTGGCTGGAATCCTTTGGGGATTTGGATTTATTGGCACGGTTTGGTGTCTTCATTTTTTAAGCCCCTCGGCCATCATATTTTACCGTTTTTTTGGTGCCTTTATTTTTGGAGTTCTATTTCTTTTCATTCGCAAAGTACCCAAAGAAATTTTAATTCAAGAACTCAAGTTAACCCTCATCCCCGGAATTCTTCTTTGGTTTACACTTCATTCTCAAACATGGGGCCTACAGTTAACGACCGCCACCAATTCGACCTTTATTACAACTTTATATGTCATCATAGTCCCAGTCTTAAGATGGATTTCGGGAAAAGAAATTTTACACTGGGCCCATTGGGCATGCGTAGGATTGGCCTTGTTGGGAACCGGATTGATCGTCGAAATTCAAAAAGCATCCGAATTAAATATCGGCGATTTCTTAACACTGATTTGTGCCATCTTTGCCGCATTTCACATCTTATCGGTTGGAAAACGAGCTCCGAAATCAAAGCATGATTTTGCTTTTAATACTTTTCAGGCTATGTGGGTCGCATTCATTGCAGTTCTTCTTTTTCCATTTTCTAATAACTGGAATCTAGTCAGTTTGGATACAAAGGGCTGGATTGGCATTATTGCTTTAACATTTGGCTCTTCCATGATTGCATTCTTTTTACAAATTCGCGCCCAAAAAGAAATCTCACCATCAGTCGCAAGTTTACTTTTTTTGCTCGAATCCCCGGCCGCTTGTTTTTTTGCTTACCTTCTTTTAAATGAAAATCTATCGCCATTTCAATGGACTGGAGCTGGATTGATTTTAGCAGCTTGTGCGATAATTTCGATTTTACCTAACGAAGAACCGACTTAAGAAATTTGCCAGTTTCACTTTCGCGAACTTTTGCGACCGCTTCTGGCGTTCCCGTCGCAACAATTTCACCGCCACCACTGCCGCCATCAGGCCCCAAATCGACAATATGATCCGCACATTTTACAACTTCCAAATTGTGTTCAATCACAACAACGGTGTTACCCTGATCTGTTAGGTCTTGAATCAACTCCACTAGTTTCTTGATATCTTCAAAATGCAAACCAGTTGTCGGTTCATCCAAAATATATAAAGTTTTTCCGGTGCCCCGCTTAGACAGTTCTTTAGAAAGCTTGACCCGCTGAGCCTCTCCACCAGAAAGTGTCGTCGAACTTTGACCCAAGGTCATATAATCCAAACCCACACGATGTAAGGTTTCCAACTTTCGATGAATCAAGCTGTGATTTTTAAAAAACTCTAATCCCTCTTCGACATTCATCGCTAAAATATCAGCAATCGATTTACTGTTGTATTTTACATTTAAGGTTTCACGATTGTACCTACGCCCCAAACAAGTTTCACATTGCACAAATACATCTGCTAAAAAGTGCATCTCCATTCGGATTTGACCGTGGCCTTGGCAGGTTTCACAGCGTCCGCCCTTGACATTGAAGCTAAAACGTCCCGGCCCATAGCCGCGCAATTTCGAATCCGGCAATGCTGAAAATAAATCCCGAATCAATGGGAACAATCCCACATAGGTCGCTGGTGTTGATCTTGGAGTTCTACCAATAGGTCTTTGATTGATATCGATGACTTTATCAATCTCATCCAAACCCACGACCGATTGATACGGAGAAGGCCTAGCGCTGGCGTTATTGATTTTTTGCGCCAACAACTTATAAAGCGTATCAATGATCAAAGTCGATTTTCCGCTGCCAGAAACTCCGGTGATTGCCGTAAAAGTTCCAAGTGGTATGCTCAAATTGACGTTTCTTAAATTATTGCCGGTGGCGCCGATGATTTCTAATTTTTTGCCTGTGCCTTTTCGACGAACCTTAGGCAGTGGAATTTTAAATTCTCCGCTTAAGTAACGACCGGTCACTGAATTTTTATTTTTCTCTATTTCCTGGGGCGTGCCTTCGGCCATCAATTGTCCACCTAGTTTTCCTGCCCTAGGCCCAAGATCGATGACGTAATCTGCAAACCTCATGGTGTCTTCGTCATGCTCCACTAATAAAATCGTGTTGCCACGCTCGCGAAGCTCACCAATGATTTCCAGCAACCGATGATGATCCCTGGGATGTAGACCGATGGAAGGTTCGTCCATCACATACAAACAGCCTATCAAAGATGATCCCACTTGAGTCGCCAAGCGAATTCGCTGTGCTTCACCGCCCGATAAGGTTCGAGCTGACCGATTCAATGACAGGTACCCTGTGCCCACGCGAACCATATAATCTAATCGAGACAAAATCTGCTTATTGATTTTATCGGCGATCATTTGCGTGCTATTTGAGCTTTTCGAATTAACATTCAGTTTTGAAATCCAATTTCGTAAATCGGTACAACTTAAGTCAGCCAGTTCGGCAATATTTTTGCCAGCAATACGAATATTGAGCGTTTCTTTTTTTAAGCGATTGCCCTGACATTCTGGACAAATCGATAGATCTAAATCTTCGCCCTCATCATCCTCTTCGGAGATCTTTTTTTCTTTATTGCCTTCGAGATCACTTTTGTCTTTATATTTGTAGCTAACTTTTTGCAGAACGCGACTGTCAGAGCCATAATCATATTGCTCAACTTCAACCAAATCCATGGTTCCTAAGCCATTACAAGAGGGACAAGCTCCTCGCGGATTATTAAATGAAAATAATCTTGGCTCTAACTCGGGAAAACTAAAGGAACAAATCGGACAAGCCGAATGCAAGCTATAAACTGTTCTTTGCCCATCAACAGATTCTAAGATCAAACGACCTTGCGCCATCGACAAAGCTGAATTGATACTTTCAGCAAGTCTTTGCTTTAACCCTTGAGGATCTTTTAGCACCAATTGATCGACGACCAAATCAATGTCATGCGCTTTTGTTTTTGCTAATTTTTGCGCTTTTTCTAGCTCAATGAATTGGCCATCAATTTTCGCTTTGACGTAACCCTTTCTGGCCCACCTTTGAAACTCGGCTAGAAATTCACCTTTTTTACCTTGAGCCATAGGAGCTAAAATATAAAATTTAGCTCCCACATCTTTTTTGAGAATGTCCTCTAGAATTTGTTGAGGAGTTTGGCTGCTCACCGGCACTTTATGCTCGGGGCATTCGGGAATTCCAATTTTGGCGTAAAGCAATCGAAGGTAATCATAAATTTCAGTGACAGTACCAACTGTAGATCTAGGATTTGTACTGACTGATTTTTGATCAATGGCAATGGCTGGAGACAAACCCGTCACCGAGTCGACTTCGGGCTTTTTCATTTGCTCTAGAAAGTTTCGCGCATAGGCTGACAAACTTTCAACATAACGCCTTTGCCCTTCGGCATAGATCGTATCAAAAGCTAAAGAAGACTTTCCGCTGCCACTTAATCCTGTGATGACAGTAATTTTGTTTCTAGGAATTTTGATGTTGAGATTCCGTAAATTGTGCTCGCGAGCACCCTTAATGACAATCCCGTCAAAGTCTTCAGCCATAGCGACTGATTATGCCTAGACCTTCTTCTTCTGACAATCAGGGCATATGCCGTAAAGCTCTAAGACATGTGATGTCAATTGAAAGCCAAATTGCTTGGCCACCTTACTTTGCAGCTCTTCGATGTGTTGATTTTCAAATTCGCAGATTTTACCGCACGAGATACAAGTTAAATGGTCATGGTGCGAAGTGGGCGTTAATTCATAACGCGCCGGCAAACCACCCATTCGAACTTCAGTGACAAAGCCAAATTCGGTCATTGCCCGCAAAAAACGATAAACTGTAGCAAAACCGATTTCTGGGAAGTTTTCACTGACCACTTCAAAAACTTCCTGGGCAGTCACGTGGGCTCGGCCGCCATGCAAGCTTTCTAAAATCGCCAATCTTTGATCGGTCACCTTTAGATTCATAGTTCGAATCATCTGTTTAAAGGTTTTTTCATCTAAGCGCTCGCGCTTCATGATTTTTTCGCCAGCTGAACTTTTCGGCAAATGAGGTATTTTTGTTGTTTCCATATTAAAAGCTCCTCAAATCGCGACCTTTGGTCACAACACTGACTGCATCATGTGGATGCAGACTTTCCAAATGCTTCACTTCTACAATAAAATCCTGAATCGACTCATCCGACAGCAACACCGCTTGAATTCTTCGAGCTGCGTCTTCACAAAACATTAAATTTTGCCCGTTTCTAAGAGCAAACTCTTGCTCATCTTCCCGCTTCACCATGGTCTGCACCGGCGTTTGAACGGCGTCTTCAACAAGATCGATCACCTTCTGAAAATGGAAATTTTGATCTAAAACTTCCACTTTCACTCGAGCTTCGCTTCTTTGAGCATGAGGGGTGGCGATAATCCCTTGAGAAGTTCCCAAAAAATCGTAAACACCTTTGAAATCTAACTCTTGTAATTGAAATTGACCCTTGAAATTTTCTTGAATCAATTGCCGAGAAAGCGCCGCCGAAGCCGGGCAAGTGCTCGAATATTGAATCAAACTTTCCACGAAAAATCGCGGGGCAGAATCTCGATTCAGTTCGGCTGATAATTTGATTGGATAATTTCTCCAGCCTTTATTATCAGATTTTAAAGCTTGCCGTTCGATTAGCGCCAAAAAACCGATTTCAACCCGAGCTTTTTGAGACAAACCTTCGTGGGATTTTAAAAAGGAATTTAGAACTTGAGTTAGCAAAGCGAAACTTAAAGGTGCCGCAGTCAGTGCCGATTGAATTTCTTTGAAAAGACGACTCATGTGAATGCCACGAGATTCTTGGCTTTCCAAACTAACGAAAGCTGCGGCTTTGGCGCCGGTTCTAAAAATTTGCCCAGTCGAATCCCGCAATAGAACTGGGACTTCGATCCCCGACATTCCAACCCAATCTAAGGCGCCGACAAGTTGCAAATCAGGCCGCTCACTGGCCACATCTGGCAACACCATTTTCTGATGAGTTTGAACTGATTGTGGACCTAAATTTTCACTGGTTTTGGTTTCCATGCAGAAAGTGTGTAACGCAATTCCTCGGGTTTGGCTCTATTTAAATGAGAGTCATTATCAAATGATTGAAATGAATTCACATTCCCGCTAGCATAACCAAACTGTGAAAAACCAACTTCCTGAACTTATTTTAGCTAGCACGTCTCCCTATCGCAAAGAGCTTATTGCCAAGCTGGGACTTCCTTTTTCGGCTCTAAAGCCAATTTGCGATGAGGACTCCTATAAGGAAAAAATCAATAATCCCAAAGATTTAGCTGTAACCTTGGCGCAACTAAAGGCTCAAAGTATCATCGACCAATCAGACACCGGCTCGGTCTGCGTTATTGGCGGCGATCAGGTTGCAGCCCTGGGTTTAGATATTTTAGGAAAGCCTGGAACCAAGGAAATGGCGCATAAACAACTGACAAAAATGCAGGGAAAAACCCATCAACTGATCACTGCGATTTGCGTCATTTCAAGGGTTCAAGGAAAAATCACAGAAAAACAGATTTTAGACATCACCGAAATCAAAATGCGCCCCTTGTCTGCTCAAGAAATTGAAAACTACATAGAGCTGGATTTACCTCTGGATTGCGCCGGTTCTTATAAAATTGAAAAATCTGGTTTGACCTTAATTGATCAAATGAAGTCTGATGATTTTTCGGCGATTCAAGGCGTGCCTTTGATTCAACTGACAAAACATCTTATTTCCATCGGCTATCAGATACCAGGAAGTTTAAAATGAAAAAAAAATCAAAAGAAACTACGAAGAACACTCCCTCAGCTGAATCTTCTAAACTATGGAAGATCGCCGCAAAAGCACGCGACAATGCTCATTCACCCTATTCAAAGCACAAAGTCGGCTCAGCTATTCGTTTAAAATCTGGCGAAATCTTTTTTGGCTGCAACATTGAAAACGCCTCTTATGGAGCCACCGTCTGCGCCGAACGTGTTGCCATTTGGAAAGCTGTCAGCGAATTGGGGAAAATTGAAATCGCTGAAGTTGTTGTCGTGACTGATGCTGATAAACCTTGGCCACCTTGCGGAATGTGCCGGCAAGTGATTTCCGAATTTGCCACCGAAAAGACCAAAATTCATACCGCTAATTTATTGGGAATTAAAAAAAGCTTTTCATTTCCCGAGTTACTGCCAGAAGTTTTTACTTCTGAGTTTTTAAAGAAATAGAACCTGACCCGACTGGCCTAAAAATTGTTGATTTGAATCTGAAATATAAACCTTTTCAGGTTTTAAATTCATTCCATCAAAAAGATGAGCCAAGTCCGGCGGGAGCTCACTTGGAAGTTTACAGCTGAGCACGGAATCCAACTCACACTGATTTTGAACCTTAAACTGCGCACCGATTTGATGACGATTTTGACTTTTTAGATCTGTCGCAAACCAATGTCTGACAACGACAATGGCTCCCTGATTTAATTGCAATTGATCTTTTGACTCGAGCTGAACCTGAACCTGTTTTAGAATTGCACCTTGCGCCTGCGCCAACTTAAAAAAATGCATTTCTGCAAATTTTAAAAAATCAAACCAATCTTTTTTAGAGCTTTGAAGGCTTGCTTTGGATTGAAAGTACCAATTATCGACTTCGACCAAATTGACGGTCATTCCAGATTGGGTATCCACTTCTTTGGATACCCCTACGGAAAAAGAAATCCAGGAAACATCACCGCCAACAAGAACCTGCAAATCCCATTGGCGGTGAAAAGAGATCACCTTAGCGATCCTTAACTAGGTCAAAATTTCTTTCGATTTTAGCGGTCTTCTTGGCATGCTCAATCCAAGACGCAAAAAGTTCTGAACCGCGCTCTCGAGCCACGTTTTCACCTGATTTTGCGCCTTCAGCCGAAGCTTCTTTTTTAGCTGCTTTAAATTTAACGACAAATTTTTCAGCTCCATCCCGAACAACCTTCGGAAAAAGCGGTTTAGCGTCAGAAACTGCAAATGCCGCTTTGGTTGCCTCGAGACTTTGAAGCTTTGGAATGTTGTCTGAGTTCAAATCAAAAAAGCCAGTTTCTTCCCAAGTCATTCCTAGTTTTTTAAGTTCTGCGTCCAGCCCAGCAGAATCATTTTTTCCTAGAGCTTGCTCGATCGATTGAACAACGCCTTCATAAGCATCCAAAGCAATCAACTTTTGAGCAATCGTTGTTTTGGCTTCATCCAATGTTTGCTCGTGAGCTTCTTTTTTCTCGAGAACTTTAATGAGGTGATAGCCGAATTGAGTTTTAACTGGTTGACCAACTTCTCCGACTTTTTGCGCGAAAACGGCATTTTCAAACTCGGGAACCATTTTTCCTTTAGTGAAAAAACCTAAATCGCCATTTTTAACTTTGCTTCCAGTATCTTGGGATACCTGAGAGGCAAGCTTACCGAATTCTTCTTTTTGAGCACGCTTTTGAATCTCTGCAATTTGCGCCTGAGCTGCCGCCTCTGAAGTTTTGTCGTCGACCTTGATTAAAATATGCTGTGCGCGTGCTTGAGCTTCGGATGTAAACTCAGGCTTATTAGACTTGAAATATTCTTCAACTTTTTTAGCAAAATCTGCATTGCCTAGCTTCGCTTTCACGTCTGCATCCGAAGTCTTCATCGCCTTAATGACCAACTCTTTGTCCAAACGAACGAAAGCCACATTCAATTTCGACTCTTGCATTTGTTTAAGCTTATCGACTTCAAATTTCAAAGGAGCTGCCGCCACTTCAAATAATTGACGAGCGCGCATATTTTGACGTTCTTGACGGATTTTTTGTTCAAAATCAACCGGCTTCAGATGATTGGCTTCTAACAATTGATAGTAAACATCTCTTTGAAAGCGTCCATCTTTTTGAAATGCTGGAATTTCTTTGACGATCACTTCTTGAATTTCAGCATCCGTCGCTAAAATGCCCTCTTTTTTTGCAGTTTGAGCAGCAAGCTCCTTCATGATCAAACTTTCCAAAGCCTGTCGACGCAAAAACTGACGCTGAGCATCTCCCATGCCGTTGCCGCCAAACATTGGCGCATACATTTGCTCAAGTCTTTGGGACTCGGAGCGCAAATCACCTACTGAGATCAAAGTATTATTCACTCGGCCGGCAGATCCGCCACCGCCGCCACCCATTCCATCACCTGCTGTTTTAGAGGTTA
>CAZDHC010000127.1:0-8596 GCA_964505225.1 uncultured Bdellovibrio sp.
AATATTTTATTTTTGAGTGGAAAAGGAATGGCGGTAGGTCAGACTTATCCTGTTGTCAAAATTCAAAAAAGTCGGGTGTCAGATTCTAAAAGTGTTGAGGGGCCTCGGCAAATTGGTTTAGTAAAGGTCGTCAATATGTCTCAGAACTTTGCGACAGCGGTTGTGCTTCAGGCAACCGAAGACATTCACGTAGGTGACGTCACGGATCCTCAGACGAAGCTTAAATAGTAATACTCGCAAAATAATTTGGCCGAAAATCGGAGCATCAGTGATGCTCGCTTCGATTTGCAGGTTAAGGGACTTGGTCTTTGTCTTTGCAGTTTCTAGTGGCCATGTCTGATCAAATTTTATTAGCAAAAATGTTTTCTGAACAAAAAAGACCTTCGCTGTTTGAGTTTATAGAAATTCAAAAAATGCTCAAGAGCGGTATGACTTTAAACTCGATTGAACTTTGGCAAAGTTCTTCTTATTTGGTGTCGATTTTAAATCGCTATAGCCTAAAAGAAAAACTGGCATTAAGAGATGAATTGGAAAAATCTCAGCAAAGAGGCGTGAAGTTTACTTTTCCGGGGCATCACAATTATCCCAAGCAATTTTTGGCAATTGAAGATCCGCCGTTTTTATTGCGCTATATCGGCAATCCGGTTTGGAAATCACAGTATGGATTGGCTGTTGTTGGCTCTAGGGAGCCGGCGCAAGAAAGTTTGTATTGGATGGAAGAGCATCTAGGAAAATTTGCCGAAGCTCAATCGGGATTGATCATTAGTGGTGGAGCTAGAGGTGTGGATTTGAAGGCCCATCAAATCGCAATTCGAAATGATTGCCCAACCGTGGCATTTATTCCATCTGGGTTAGATAAGATTTACCCAGAGTCTTTTTCGGATTGGGTCGGTGAAATCGTGACTCAAGGCGGAGCCATCTGTAGTGAATTTGACGATGAGATGAGAATGCAAAAAAGTTTTTTCCAGCAGCGCAATCGATTGATCTCGGGAATGTCGGTGCTGACTCTCATTGTTGAAGCAAGAAGACGTAGTGGTTCGATGATCACCGCACATAAGGCCGTTGATCAAGGCCGTCCGGTTTTGGTGGTGCCTGGGCATCCCAGTCACTCGAGGTTTCATGGCAGTTTGGATTTGCTATTGGATGGCGCAACGTTGGTAACCTGTGCCGAGGATTTAAACATAGTTTTTTCAGCTGAAGTTAAGACAATGTCATCCTATAGCGAGGAGTTTGTTAAAGCCCTAGGTCTAGATGGCCCAGCGACACACTAGGGGTAGTGTGGCCGTCTAAAAATAGACTTTAAAAAAAATAAAATGAAAAATAATGAAAAAAGATTTTGAATTTTCAAGTTTTTTCTCTGACACTAATCCTAAGGGAGGGGCGATGTGGTCAGGGATGACCGTGGTGGTAAGGATGCTACTGCATCGCTCTGTTTTTTTGCGTTCAAGCAAGTCTTAATTCCAGATCTTTTTTAAAGACCAAGATGCAAATGATAAGAAAATGATGTTCGGTGCCCAGATCGCGATGGCTGGCGGTAGTTGTCCGCTTCGCGCTAGACCTTCGCAAGTTATATAAATAAGCCAATAGGCAATCACCACACCGATACACAAAACTAAGCCACCGGCTTTTTGATTTCGGCGATTGGTGTTTGTTCCTAGGCCCACTCCTAAAAGACCAAAGACTAGACAGACAATTGAAACGGCCCATCGCTTGTGGAATTCGGCTTGAAGTGATCTTTGTTCGTCGGGAAGCAGTCCTTCTAATTTTAAACGTTGGCTAATTTCTTCGATTGTTAAAGATGGACCGGTTTTTTCTCGGGCGCCACTGATGATTGGATCCATCATCTTTAAGTCATAGACGTTAAACTTAATTTTAGTATGGGTTTCACCTTTTCGGTGAATATCGCCATCAAAAAGTCGGATCAAAACCGCGTTCGGGACGGACGGATCTTGAACCACCAATCCCGTCTTGGCAATAATGGTCAAGGGAGTGTCGCCTTGAGTTTCGTCGTAAATAAAGACACTTTTGAGTTCGCCGGACTTAGAGTTGACTTCATTTGCGTAGACGACTTTATCAAAAAAACCTTCAGAAAAAGTCCCTTCTCGAATGGTTGCACCTGCCTTTGTTTGTCCGACTTCATCGACCAAAACTTCAAATTGCCGATTTCCCCAAGGGGCCAAATGAAATGATGTTTGGGCAGAAATCAAGGCTACCAAGGCAGAAAGTAAAACTGCAGGAAATGTGATAGAAAGCATGCTCATGCCGCTGGCTTTAAGGGCGACAATTTCTGAATCGTTGCTCATTCGACCATAAGTCATCATGACCGCGAAAAGTAGGCTCATTGGCAATAGTGCCGGAAGAAAGCTGATCGATAGGTAAAGGATGATTTGCCCCACCACCCCTAGGCCAACACCGTGAATGAGAACGAATTCGGTGTAACGAAGTGCTTGAGCCATTAGTAAAATAAAAATAAATACAGCAACCCCTAAAATCAACGAAGGGATCATTTCAAAAAAGATGTACTGAGTTGCTTTCTTAGGAAAAACGGCTGCCATTTGTCGATCAGTCTAAATCAGCACAAGGCATCAAACAAGGCCAATTGCCTTTGTCTTGGCCTTTATGAGACCATTGGGCATGCATAAGGTCCTGTTGGTATTTGAAGATTTTAATGAGCTCACATTGACAGAAAGCTATTTAAAAAAAATTGGCTTTGATGTGTTGGGTTCTTCAAATGAACTTTTGATTCAGGATAAAATTTTAACGTTTAATCCTGATGTCATAGTCGCCAACGGAAACAACAGCAAAGTATCTAGTTTTTCTGTCGGACAAAAGTTGAAAGAGTATGCACGATTTCGCGGCAAAGTACTTTTAGTGTTACCAACTGGAGCTCGAATCACTCCTGCGGAAATGATAAAAATGAAGGTGGACGCGATGTTGGAATCTCCTTTAGATCCAACCAGGTTAATTCAAAGCCTATGTCGCTTATTGTCTGTTACCCCTGATTTGATGTTGGAAAAGCTCCAAAAAGCGAAACTTTCAGATCCGGCTCTGGACAATAAAATGAGGATTATCACCAATACTGAGACCGAAAAAGTGGTTTCTCATCCAGCGATTGAGGATAAGGCTCGGA
Source organism: uncultured Bdellovibrio sp. (assembly GCA_964505225.1). GTDB lineage: Bacteria > Bdellovibrionota > Bdellovibrionia > Bdellovibrionales > Bdellovibrionaceae > 21-14-0-10-47-8. The sequence goes on from CAZDHC010000127.1 coordinate 3,131, forward strand.
TAGAGAAATATGAGAAATTCACCAAGGACGTTTTCATTGACACCCATGCTACGTCTCACAATCGAGCAGAGCTAAAAGAAAAACTGAAAGACCTTAAAAAAGGCTATAATTACGATCTCTTAGAAGAATTGGATGCGCTCAAACGTAAATTTGCTGAAGCGCTGTTCCGCAAAAAATAATAGCTGTCCCCTTATCTTGACAAAGTGGACCCTAGGCACAAATTTAATGAATAAGAAGAATAAAAAAGGAGTCCCAAATGGGTCAATTTACTAAGCCAGTTACAGACAGCGAATTTGACAGTGAAGTTTTAAAATCTCAAAGCCTTGTGCTTGTGGATTTTTGGGCTGAATGGTGTGGTCCATGCCGTGGTTTGGCTCCTAAGCTAGAAGAAATCGCTCAGGAAATGGGTTCGAAATTGAAAGTTGTAAAGTTGGACGTAGACAATAATCAGCAAGTTCCAGCTCAATTTGGAATTCGTAGCATTCCAACTATGATTCTTTTCAAAGGCGGCAAGCCAGTTGATCAGATTATGGGAAATCACCCAAAAGAAAGTATTGTTGAGTTCATCACGAAGCACGTTTAGTGCTTCGTTTTTAGATATCTTTTTAAGAGCTTCTTAAAACAGGTATCTTCTGTAGGCCACACTCGAAATTACCCCAAGTGCTGACATCGTCGTTAGCATGCTTGAGCCCCCGTAACTTAACAAAGGAAGGGGGACGCCGACGATCGGTAAAACGCCAATGACCATTCCCATGTTTACGAACATGTGCCAAAACACATAGGCTAAAACTCCAACTGTCATTAGAGCTCCAAATTTGTCTCTAGACGTTGATGAAATTCGAATTCCAATTAGAAATAAGACGCAAAATAATCCTAAGGTCGTAATGCTTCCAACAAATCCGTGTTCTTCGCTTAATACTGAATAAATAAAATCCGTATGACGTTCCGGTAAAAACTCGAGCTGTGATTGAGTTCCTTTGCGGAAACCCTTACCTAAAAGTTTGCCGCTGCCGACGGCAATCTTTGATTGAATCGAGTTGTAGCCAGTTCCGCGAGGATCATTTGTCGGTGAAATAAAATTCTCAACTCGAGCTTTTTGGTAGTCATGAAGGGCGTACTTCCAAGCAACAGGTAAGGCAATCAGGCCAGCGAGTATGATGACACCTAAAATCACTTTTCTGATTTTACAAAAAAGTATCAAGGTTCCGCCGATGGCTGATAACATCAAAGCCGTTCCCAAGTCAGGCTGCTTTACGACCAAAACAAAAGGCACGCCCATGATGACTAATGGCCAGGCAAGCTGAGAAAGGCCCATTCCTCGGCCAGAAGAATCTCGGTTGGTGAGAATTTTCGCCATGACCATAATAAGGCAAAGCTTCATGGTTTCCGAAGGCTGATAATGGAAAAAGCCAAAATCAATCCATCGTTGAGCACCAAGAGCGATTTTTCCATAAAAGGTCACATACAAAATCGCGCCAAAATTTAAAAAGTAGAGCGGATAGGCGATTTTACTAATGAACGAGTAATCTAAAAATGTGGCAATAAAGAAACAGCTCCATCCCGCGCCTAGCCACACGAGTTGATTGACGAAAAGACTGTTCATATCTTCATCGTGTGGCCCATGCGTGGCGCTGTAAAGATTGATCAGTCCAACAAGATTCAAAGCCAAAATGACCAGAACAAAATTCCAGTCAATGCGTTTAAAAATGGTTCTTTCTTCTACGTGAAGAGCTAATTCCATTATTCTCCCTCCACTGGGGCTGGAACATCTGCCGGCCGGGTAACGTGTTTAATCTTCATAGTCTTCATCGCTTCTTTTATGACCTCAGGATGGTATTTTTCAAAATAAGCCCGAATGGTGTCGCGGACAAGTGGGCCTCCGCCCGAGGCTCCGTGGCAAGAGTGCTGAGCCAGGGCGGCTACTGTAATTTCGGGATTGTCTGCAGGGGCCCAACCAACGAACCAGCCATTGTGTCGTTGCATAATCGGTCGATTTTCACATTTTGAATAGATGTCATTGGCCGCAAATCCCATGACTTGTGACGTTCCAGTTTTTCCTGCAATTTCAACTCCGGGAATTCTTAGCGCTCGCCCGGTTCCGCGGTCGCCATTCACCACTCGTCTTAAACCCTCTTTGACGACTTTAAAGGTTTCAGCAGAAATTGAAATTCCTGTGGATTGAGTTTTTTGTAAGTCCCTTAGCAGAGTGGGGTTGTTCTCGGTGATGACTTTTCCGTCAGCATCCAAAACCTTTTTAATTACAAAGGGTTTGTAGACCTTTCCTTCCAAGCCAATAGCGTTGTAAGCGACCGCCATTTGAATTGGAGATGCTTCGACAAATCCTTGTCCAACGGCGACGCTTAAGTTTTCTCCGCCCTGCCACTCTTCCCCAATTTGTTTTTTCTTCCACTCGGCAGAGGGCATTAATCCCGAAACTTCGCGTGGCAGTTCAATGCCGGTTTTTTGGCCAATTCCCAGAGTCGAAATGTAGTTGTACATTTTGTCGATCCCCAATGAAATCCCCATTTTGTAGAAGAAAACGTTACTCGATCGTTCAAGGGCTTCGTAGACCGTGATGTTTCCGTGACCGCCTTTTAAGTGATCATGATAAGGCCTTCGGCCAAACATCAAAAGTCCTGGACAGTTGATGATGGTCGTTGGGCTGATGACTTTCTCTTGCAGTGCCGTCAGAGCCATAAATGCTTTGAAGGTGGAGCCCGGAGAAAAATAATCCTGAATCACTTTGTTGCGAAAAGGTTTAAATGGGTCATTGATCAGCTTTGAAAAAAGCTGAGGATTGATACCGCGAGCAAATTCATTTGGGTCAAAACTTGGTGAGCTCACCCAAGCCAAGACTTCGCCATTGGATTTCATGGCCACCAAGGCGCCAATTCTTTGGTTGTCTTGAAAAGATTTGTAGGCGGCTTGTTGCACATCACGATCGATAGTTAGAACGACATTATTTCCAGGCAACGGATCTTGATCCGTAATTTTTTCTCCATAAATATTTGGAGTGTTCGTGGTGGTTTCTCGACCAAAAGCATCGACTTGAAGGAACTGAATTCCGTCCGTGCCACGAATGTGGCGCTCAAGAACCTCTTCAAGGCCAGTTTGGCCAATGATGTCCCCTTGTTCGAAGTTGGCGTCTTTGTAGAGTTGATTGTAGGCAGGGATTTGCTTTTTTGAAATCTCAGCGACATAGCCAAAAAGCTGGGCCCCATTTTCGATCAACGGATAGTATCTAACCACAGATTCGCGAATGTCTAAACCTGGGGTGTCTAGGCGAATTCGTTTGAGGCGAAAAACCTCTTCGTGGCTTAAGTTGTCTTTTAATTTAATTTGAGCAAAAGGACCGTTTTGTTTGCGAGATTTTTGTACCTTTTGGATGAGTTTGGCTGGTTCTAATCCAATGATGGGCGCAACTGTTTTTGCGAGGTCTTCTAATTCATCAATGTATTGAGGCGACAGAATGGCTTCAAACCCAGGATGATTCTCAACCAAAATTTTTCCATCTCGATCCAGCATCAATCCGCGAGGGGCTGAAATTTTAATTTGTTTAATTCGATTTTTTTCTGAAAACTCACGCAGTTCAGATCCTTGAATGACCTGAAGATACCAAAGCCGAACTGTAAATATACAAAATGTAAAAGCGATTGCGATGTAGAACAATCGATATCGGGGAAGATATTCTTTTGCTTCATCGGGATTCGAAATATATTCGTTGCTCATGCTTCTGCGCCTCCACCTTCAGGTAGAGTTTCCTTTTGAGTCACTCGATCCAGCCAAACCATTAGAGAGTAAATTGGAATAGCCGTCAAAGTTGTGAAAATCACTTCCAAAAGTCGGTGAAAAAAACTGATTGGTGCTGGATTGATTTCTAGCCAACGTGAGGAAATCAAATAAACCAAGTGAAAGGTGAGAGTGACGCCAAAGCTTGCGATAACGAAATATTTTGAACTTGGCCAGAAGACGATTTTTTTCACATAGGTCGTCAGAAGAAAAACAATAAATAAATTCACCCAAAGGACGCTAATAGGCATTGCGGTGAAGGGGCTCAGAATCAAGCAAAGACCATAAATGGTCAGGATGCCTTCGATCGACTTTCGATACAGAATCAAATAGATGAAAAGATTGAGCCATAAAAGCGGCGACGGAATGTTGCCAAACAATTGAAACCAAAAGGTCGTCTGAAAGCCACACGCAAAAAGCGTCAGCAAAATGATAAGAACTAAGTTGAGCGGATTTAATTTCGCTATCGACACTGGGGCCCTTCTATTGCATCGAAATTCGGTTAGAGAGATCTTCGTTGGCTGCGTTCAATATGACAAAAACCTCTTCAACTTTGTCCGGATCGACGACGGGTTTCAATTCAACCTTCAGTGAAACTGCATAAGCTTTATTTTCAACAGTTTCGACAGTTGCAATTGGAAAGCCTTTTGGGAAGATATTGTCTAAGCCACTGGTGACGACGATGTCGCCGGCCTGCACATCTTCAGATTTTTCAACATACTGTAAAGTGCAAGTCGAAGAGCTTTTTCCCTCAACGATTCCCCGAGCGCGACTTCGTGCGATAATTCCATCAACAACAGAGTAGCGATCAGTGATTAAAAGGACCTGAGCTGTTAGTTTTTCTGTTTTATAGATATAGCCGACAACACCGCCAACTGTGATGACGGCTTGTCCGGGCTTCAAACCATGGCTTGAACCTTTGTTGATTTGGATAGTGCTGTGGTCGCTGACCAAATCTTTGCTCATGATTCGCGCTGAAACCAATTCCATTTTTGATTTTGCTTTGAAGTCTAATAGTAGGCTGAGACGTTCATTTTCTTTAGTCAGTTCGCTTTGTACTTCAAGTCGAGCCAACAATTGCTGATTTTCATCTCGCAGTCGTTGGTTCTCTTTTTTAATGTTGATCAAATTTAAATACATGGACGTGGTGCTTCGAACGCCATCGCCAAAGGAAAAGAAGCCGGTTTGCGCCACGGAAGCTATAAAGCTAAAAGGTCGATCATACCAGCCCCGAGCCAAGGGATTTTGCTGCATGTTGATGGAAAGCAATGGCAGCGATGCGATAAAAATAAAGGTCATCAATTTTTTGAGATCAAAATTCAAAAAGTTCAAGATTCACCCCGTTGATATCTAACGCTAACAAAAAGAAATTCCGATTCCAAGCGACTTTCAGAGAAAAAATCATTGAAAATTAAAAGAAACCCTAATGTAATCGAAAGGCTTTAATAACAGCAAGTGAAGGTAATGAAATGAACAAATTTGAAAGTTTCAGAAAATCAGTTGAGTCCGGATTCCAAAAAGATCGAGTTTCAGTAAAAAGCATCGTGGCGATGATCATGTTTGGCGCAATCATCATGGTGTTCGTTTTGTTTGGATTAACCTCTAAAACAGCAGGTGATGGACTGGGTGGCGGCGGTGGCGGATCTGCCGGCCGAGTGAATAATACTTTGATCTCAG
>CAZDHC010000128.1:0-8404 GCA_964505225.1 uncultured Bdellovibrio sp.
CTTTGATGGCATCTGCTGTGGTTCCGCCACCTTTCTCAGATAAAAATCTTAAGCTCATAATTTTCACGCCAGGAGCGACTCCAGCAATGCCCATAGCATTGTTGTTTTTCGCAGCCACGTTTCCTGCGCAATGAGTTCCGTGACCGGGATTGCCGCCACTTGTGATCAATTGAATTGGATCAACAGAGAGGTCGTATGGTTTGTTGTCGTTGGTAACAAAATCCCAACCAATAATATCATCAACATAGCCATTTCCGTCATCGTCGACTTTGTTGTTTGGAATCTCTTTTGAATTGCGCCACAGATTAGGCAAAAGATCTTCGTGTGTGTAATCAACGCCCGTGTCAATCACGGCCACGATCATGTCTGGTGAACCAATTGTTTTTTTCCAAGCTTCGGCAACGCCAACGTCAGTCATGCCCCATTGATTAGATAACATTGGATCGGCGCCAGTCCCTTGATTTGGGATTGCTGGAATTTCTGGATTGTCAGGTTTAGCAGCGGAAATAGTTAAGTTTTGCTTTGCGAAGCCACGAATCAAAGCCGCTCTGCGTAAAGAATCTTGAACCTGATAATTTTCAAGAAGTTTGATTTTGTAATTGGGTTGAACGTACTCAACCGAAGGTTCTTCGTTAAGTGCGGTTAAAGTTTGTTCAGCTCTTTTTCCCGAAACCTGGACTCGCATCCAAGAGTTGCCTAATACTTCAGCTTTGCTTCCTTGAGATTCAAGCCCAGTGGCCAAGTTAGCCATGACTAAATCCGAACCAGGAACAAATTTGATCAGCAAATCTTGATTTTTAGAGGCCGCAAATGATGTTGTTGCCGCTAAAATAATCAGAGCTGTCAGTCCGTTCGATAGCCCTTTAATTGAAGTTTTAACCATGAATCCCCTCCCTAAGTTTTGGTTATCCGAAGATTGTAGGAAGGTGTCCGGTGGAAGTGCAAACCTAAAATCACCTATCGCCATGATTTTTCATTGGATTTCGGAGCAAGTGCGTTGGAAAATGTGGGTTTACTTGGTGCAAAAATTCTGCAAAATAGTGAGAACTAATTGAGAAACACGACTTGAATACAAGAGGTGACTTTTATGTCGAATTCTACCAGTTCGAATATTTCGACGGCGTCGACTGCGATGGGGCATAACGATCGTGCTTTGGGAACTCAAACTGTTGACGATATGTCGCGGTCATTTGCTTTGACCACGCGCTTAGATGCTATCGTAGCTTGGGGACAAAAAAATGCATTGTGGCCAATGCCATATGGAACTGCTTGCTGCGGTATCGAATTAATGTCCGTGATGGGACCTAAATATGATTTGGCCAGATTCGGAGCAGAGGTTGTGCGCTTCTCTCCGCGCCAATCGGATTTGCTTTTGGTTGCTGGAACTATCACTGAAAAAATGGCTCCAGTTTTGGTTCGAATTTATCGGCAAATGCTTGAGCCAAAATTTGTGATCTCGATGGGTGCTTGTGCAAGCTCAGGTGGTTTTTATCGCGCCTACCACGTCTTGCAAGGTTGTGACAAAGTGATCCCTGTTGATGTTTATGTTCCAGGATGTCCTCCGACTCCAGAAGCTGTTTTGGATGGAGTGATGTCACTGCAAAGAATGATCGCCTCTGGACAACCTCGTCCATGGAAAGACAATTGGAAGGCACCTCAATATGAGTAAATTATTAGACAGTTTGAAGCAGGAAATGGCCTCGGCATTTCGCATTGAAAAATTTCAATTCGTACATGCTTTTGGCGATGACGTTATCATTGCTCCTAAAGATGAAATCATTTCTCTTCTTGGTTTTCTAAGAAGAACAGATCGATTTGATTTTTTAATGGACGTTTGTGGAGCTCATTATCCGACACGTGAATTTCAATTTGATGTTGTTTATCATTTGTTTTCTTCAAAAGATGGCAGCCGATTGCGAATCAAAGTTCCTTTAAAAGAGGGTGAATCTATTCCAACTGCGACCACGGTTTGGAAAGGTGCGGATTGGTTTGAGCGCGAAGCTTATGACATGTTCGGAATTATTTTTTCTGGACACCCAAATTTGCGTAAGATTTTGACTCACCATCAATTTGTTGGGCATCCGCTTCGAAAAGATTACGAAGCTGATCGTCAGCAGCATTGTACTGAATCGTTGCCAATTCACTTTGACAACGAGCCGGGTGCACCTGGTGATGTGTTAAATGAAAAATATGTTCCCTTGAATATTGGTCCATCTCATCCAGCGATGCATGGAACTTTACGAGTCATGGCCGAGCTCGACGGTGAAACGATTGTACGTGCAATGCCTGAAATTGGTTATTTGCATCGTTGTTTCGAAAAAATGGCGGAAACTCATCCGTACAATCAAGTTATCCCGTATACAGATCGTTTGAACTATTGTTCGGCACCAATGAATAACGTTGGATATTGCAAAACAGTTGAAAAGCTTTTGGGTGTTGAAATTCCTCCGCGCGCTCAAGCGATGCGAGTGATTTTGTGCGAACTTTCACGAGTCATCGATCACGTCGTTGCGGTCGGAACTGGTGGGGTTGACTTAGGTGCTTTAACGGCATTTTTCCATTTGTTCACTTATCGTGAAAAGGTCTACACGCTTTTTGAAAAGCTTTGCGGAGCTCGTTTGACCGTATCCATGACTCGCGTTGGTGGTATGGCTCAAGATGCACCAGACGGTTGGTTCGAAGACGTTTTGGCTTTCTGTAAAGAAATGCGTGAAGGCGTTGATCAAATTTCAAAAATGCTTTTGGACAACAAGATTTTCATCAAGCGAACTCAAGGTGTTGCGCCTATCAAAGCTGCTGATGCCATTGCTTGGGGTTACACTGGTCCATTACTTCGTGCCTGCGGCGTTGGTTTAGATTTACGTAAATCGACTCCATATTATGGCTACGACGGTCTAGAATTTGACGTTCCAGTTGGTACAAATGGCGACATTTATGATCGTTATTTGGTGCGCGTTGAAGAAATGCGCCAGTCTTTGAAGATCATCGAGCAGGTTTGCCGAAATATGCCAAGCGGTGACTATACTATTCGCGATAAAGGCATTGTTTTGCCCGAGAAAAAAGATGTTTACGGAAATATCGAAGGTTTGATGAACCACTTTATGTTGGTGATCAAAGGTCTTCGCCCTCCAGTTGGTGAGACTTATGACGCCACCGAGGCCGCAAATGGTGAGCTTGGATTTTATTTAGTCAGCGACGGAAGCGCCAATCCATATCGATTGAAGTGCCGTCCTCCATGTTTTGCAATTTATCAAAGTTTTCCAACTGTGGTGAAGGGCTGGATGTTGGCGGATGCCATTGCAACTGTAGCAAGTATGAATCTAATTGCCGGTGAACTAGATCGCTAGGCAAAGGGAGAGAATATGTTTCAACTAAGTAGCGAAGGTCTGACAAAAGTTAAATCTGAGCTGAAACGTTATGAAGATAAAATGTCGGCGATTATCCCGGCACTTTACATTGCACAAAAAGAAAATCATGGTTGGGTTAGTGATGAAGTGATTCACCACTTGTCGACGGTGATGGATATCCCGACTTCTCGAATCAACGAAGTTTTTAAATTCTACACGATGTTCAACGGCAAGCCAGTTGGTAAATATCACGTGCAAGTTTGTACGACTCTTTCTTGCGCCATCAACGGTGGTCGCGAGTTGGCTGATCATGTTTGCAAAGAATTAAAAGTTGGTTACGGACAAGTGACAGAGGACGGAAAATACTCGGTTTCAAAAGTCGAGTGTTTAGGTTCTTGCGGCACGGCTCCGATGATGCAGGTAAATGAAACCTATCATGAAAATTTGACTCCCGAATCCGCAATGAACATTTTGCGCGGAATGAAGTAAAGGAAAACCATGGAAACAAAATTGTTAACAGAGTTTTATCACTTAGATGAATTCCGGGGAATTGAAGGCTACAAAAAACACGGTGGATATGAAGTCGTTAAAAAAGCTTTAAAGATGCAACCGCAAGCGGTGATCGACGAAGTGAAGGCTTCTGGCTTGAGAGGCCGTGGCGGAGCTGGATTTTCGACAGGTACCAAGTGGACTTTTTTGCCTAAGAACAACGAGCCTCGGTATTTGTTGTGTAACGCCGACGAGGGCGAACCCGGCACATTTAAAGATCGGATGATGATGGAGCGAGCTCCGCATCAGTTGATCGAAGGTATGATTATTTCCGCATTCGCGATCAGCTCTCATAAAGGTTACATTTATGTGCGCGGTGAATACTACTACCCAATTTCAGTTTTAAGAAAAGCGATCGAAGAAGCTTACTCGGCTGGTCTTTTGGGAAAAAACATTTTAGGCAGCGGTTTTGATTTCGACTTAGATGTTTATTCTGGAGCGGGTGCTTATATTTGTGGTGAAGAAACAGGAATGATTTCTTCATTAGAAGGTCTAAAGGGCCAACCTAAATTGAAGCCGCCATTTCCGGCGATCCAGGGATATTTGCGTAAGCCGACAATCGTAAACAACGTTGAAACATTGGCAGCAGTTGTTCCAATTATTAAAGATGGAGCTGCGGCTTACAAAAAGTTTGGCACTGAAAAATCAGCGGGAACAAAATTGTTTTCGCTTTCAGGAAATGTTGTTCGCCCAGGAAATTACGAAGTTCCATTGGGGTTTCCGTTGAAAGATTTGATTTACAAAGTTGGCGGCGGAATGAAGCCAGGCCGTAAATTGAAGGCCGTTATTCCGGGTGGTTCTTCGGCTCCAGTTTTGACAGCAGAAGAAGTTGAAAAAGCTACTTTGGATTATGAATGTTTAGCGCAAATGGGTTCGATGTTGGGCTCTGGTGCGGTGATCGCCATTGATGACAACCAATGTATGGTCGATCTTTTAGATAATTTGATGCACTTTTATCATCATGAATCTTGCGGACAGTGCACTCCTTGTCGTGAAGGAACGGGTTGGTTGAATAAAATCACTCACTCGATCGTCGAAGGCCGTGGCCGATTGCAAGACATCGAATTGTTGGTGAAAGTTGCGGACAATATGAAAGGTCGTACAATCTGTGCGCTTTCAGATGCAGCTGCACTGCCGGTATTAAGTTTCGTATCAAAATTTAGAGATGAATTTGAATTTTATGTCCGTGAAGGCCGTTCAAAAGTGAAAGGTGTGAAGCATGCCGAAATGCACCATTAATGGCAAAGAAGTAGAAGTCAAAGAAGGTTCCACAATCATCGAAGCCATGCATGGCAAAGATGGTAAATGGGAAAATGGAAAAGTAGCTCACTATTGCTGGCATCCAGCATTGTCAGTTGCTGGAGTTTGCCGACTTTGTATGGTTGAGATCGAGGGAAATCCTCGTCTTCAATTGGGCTGTAACACGGTTGTGACCGAAGGAATGAAAATCAACAACACTTCTGCCAAAGTGAAAGACTCGGCAAAGTGGGGATTGGATTTCCATTTGATCAATCACCCATTGGATTGTCCAATTTGTGACCAAGCGGGCGAATGTGGTTTGCAAGACCAGTACATGGAATTTGGTAAATACAATCCAGAGATGGCCGAGAAAAAACAAAAGAAGCACAAGGTTGTCGACTTGGGTCCCACAGTTGTTTTGGACTCTGAAAGATGCGTTCTTTGTTCTCGTTGTGTGCGATTTACTGAAGAAGTTTCTAAGACAAATGAGCTTGGAATTTTCAATCGTGGCGATCGATCTGAAATTGGAACATTTGATGGAAAGCCATTGGATAACAAATACTCGTTGAACACAGTGGATATTTGTCCTGTAGGTGCATTGACATCGAAAGATTTCCGATTCCGTCAGCGGGTTTGGTATCTAAAAGACAGCGAAACAATCTGTAACGGTTGCAGCACTGGCTGTAATGTTAAAGTGTACTTTAACAAAGAAGGCTTTTTCCGAGTGAAGCCAGTTTATAACGAAAGCGTGAACGGCTATTGGATGTGTGACGATGGTCGCGATATTTACAAGTTCGTCAATCGTGATCAGCGTTGGCTAAAAGGTAAAAAGCGAAGTGCAACGGGTTGGGAAGAAATGCAACCAGGAGCAGCTGCTAAAGACGCTTCAGCTGTTTTAAAAACATCTGGCGAGGCAACGGCTTTGGTTTTGACCGGCCAATACACAGTTGAAGAATACGACAGCATTATTGGCAATTTCGTGAGCGAGTTTAAATCTAAGAAGATTTATCACTGGTGGCCACATTCGGCTAAAGCACAAGACTTTGACGGACTTTTGATTCGTGGAGATAAAAATCCAAATACCAAAGGTCTTCAGCAAGTTTTGGCTAAGCACGGAGTTAGCACAAATTGGTCAGATCTTGTTGCTGGTATGGGCAATGGATCTATTAAGTCTGTTGTCGTTGCGGGACCAGAAAACCAGTTGGCATATCCGGATTACACCGAGCGAGTGAAAGAGCTTTCTAAGGCGACAAATTTGATTTGGTTACAGTCTTCAAAAAACAGTTTGGTTGAAAACCTAACTGGAAATGTGTGGATTGTTCCAATGAAGTCATTTGTTGAAAAAGATGGAACTTTCGTTAATCACGCGGATGTAGCTCAAAAGTTTAAAAAGGCAACCACTGTTGTGTCAGAAGCTCTGACTTTAACAGAAGCCGGGGAACTTTTGGCTGGAAAGTCTTTAGCAATTAAGCCCGAGACAAATGCTTTTGTTGAGTCAGGACGTCCAAGTGACCGAGTGACTTTGGAGCACAGAAAGAAAAACGAATTTATCTTCCGACGTGGAAGTTTATAAGGAATCAATATGTCTGTTGTTCAAAAAAATACTTCCGAAGCAAGCAAATGGTACCTTCCCGGCATCTTGACGGGACTTGGTATTACAGCAAAGCATCTAGTTAAAAATGTGATCGATAATTTAACTGGAAAAAAGAATATGATTACCATCAATTATCCCGAAGAGAAGTTCGAATATTCTCCAAGGTTTAAAGGCAATCACGTTTTGACAGTTAAGAAAGACGGTTCTCTTCGCTGTACAGCTTGTATGTTGTGTGCGACCAACTGTCCGGCGGAATGTATTACGATTTTAGCTAGCGAGCACGAAGACCCAGGTGTTGAAAAATATCCGATTCGCTATGAAATCGATATGCTTCGTTGTGTATTTTGTGGCTTTTGCGAAGAAGCATGTCCAGTAGACGCGATTCGCATGGGGCCCGAGTGGCAGACTCCTGGCGTGAATGGTGCAAACTTCAATTATGGTATTGAGCAGTTGGCTTACCGACCACAATTGAAAGGTGGAATCCTGTCATCGCTGGATGATGAAGAAAGACACAAGGCCGGAATCTAAATCGAAAGTAATACGGATAAATTAAGTTTAGGGATGGCAAAGAGATTCAATTAAATTCAGAATTTTTTTGTCATCCTGAGAAGTTTCCAGTTTTTCCGATCCAAGAACATAATTAGCACTTGAAATTAAGCCCTTTGCAGATTCACAAGACACTTCAGTGTAATTTCCTTTTTGATCCAGCTTCAGTTCCGCCAATGCAGTCAAATAGTCTACTGATTTGAACGCGCGACTCAACTCACTATCATCTTGTTTAAGATTTTTTGCATCAGCCTTGCCATTTTGAATCGCTTTTTTCAAGCCAGCTTCGGCCTTCGCTTTTTCGCTTTTAAAAACAGCCAGCTTTTCTTTTTTGCTTTTTGATTTATCTGCACCAATTGAAATCGCTAAATCGGAAATTTTCTTAACTTCAGACAGGCCTTCGCTGGCTTTTGCGAAGCTTGAAAATAGAGAACTAAATCCAAATGTCATTGTAAAAAACAAATAGGCTAGTTGACGATGCACGATCGTGGCTCCTTAGCGATAACCGAAACTCGCTCTTGAATGGAACGAAAGAATCGAGAGGTCTCTAAAACCCTAGCCTGGGTGGCATTTCCCGAGTTTGGAAATTTAGCCATAGAAGTTTCCATTTCTTTAAGGAATTTCGAAACATCTTCGCCACTTTTGATGGATTTTTTAGATCTCAAATATTCCATCATTTGAGCGCGTAAAGGTGTGGTCATTCCGGCAGAACCGGTGTTGTGTGACCAAATAGACAAAGACATTGCTAGTCGCTCTTTTTCGTTGCTCGGCAAATCTTTAGAAAGCACATCTGAAAATACTGATGAGTTTAAAACGTTTTCTTCGATCATCTTTCTTTGTGCGGCCTGAAATGCAAAAGTATAAGCCATGTTTTTCAACGGATTATCTTTGGAAACTGCGATTCTATCGCAGGACTGATTTCCGGTAGAGCTCATTGGCGTCGACATAACTTGAGCTAATGTGTTTGAGCACAAGGGGTTTGCTGATTTTTTTAGGTGCTCTTGAATTCCTTTTAATCTTTGATTCACTGACTCGATAGCGGCTCCGGTGAATTGACCGATTCCTCCGGCGCCAGTTGGACTGACCGCATTCATGTGCAAGCCAGACTCCCACGAGGTTAAGGAAAATA
>CAZDHC010000129.1:0-8393 GCA_964505225.1 uncultured Bdellovibrio sp.
CAATCTGTGCTTAATTTAGTTTTTGGACTTACTTCTTTAACGAGATGAATTAAAGTTGTTAGTTTTTCGATTTCATATGGTCTGTTCATCAATTTTAGAACTTTGGAAGAGGCAGAATTGACCGGAATTCCTAATAAACTGACCTTGTTAAGAGAAATAAACTTAAGAAACTGTTCTTGATTAGCGATTAAATAGTCCGGATGAAGCCTAGGCATACTTATTTTACAACTCAACTTCAAGTCAGTTATTCGGCTCCATAGATCAGTCAATGCTGTATGACTGGTTTCTTTTCCATAAGCAGTAACATCTTCGGATGTTAGTGTGATTTCAGTTGCTCCAGCAGCAACGGCATCCGAGATTGCCTTAATAATTTCTTCGATGGGTTTGCTCTTGAGTTTTGGGAAAGCCTTTCTAATTCCACAATAGGAGCATGTATGACCACAACCGTAATTGGTTCGAATTATAACCGCATTTGCTTCTGATGAAGCATTCCTCACGTCACTAGTTTTCAGCGACACCGAGGGCGAGACCGTCGCTATACTGACTGTCGAATTGAGTTCTCGATCAAGTGCAATCAAATTTGTTGGAGAAAGAGTTATCCCATCATAGATTTCAGCCAGGCGCTGGCGCGCGATTCCAGGCAAGCACCCCAGAACAATCATCTTCGCATCTGTTTTTTTTATTTTATTTAACTCAGCAATACCCTTCAGCGCTGCTTCGATTCGATCTTGAAGGTAGGCACAAGTATTGTACAAAATGAGGCTAGCCTTGCTTGGTTCGTCAACACGAGTCCAAGAATTCAAGCGCAAATACTCAATAACTCGGTCAGAATCAATTTCCTGAATATGACAAACTCTGTTACTGCCAATGTAGTAATTCTTCATTCAACAAACACTACTCATTTGAAATTGCCATAGCAAGAAAATCCAAATCAACCAAAATACTTCGCAGGATCCTCGAAACATTGGTTAAATATACGACTCATTTCGGCGGCATGAACTCCGTCCATAAAACGATGATCAAAAGTCACACCGATGCGAATCACTGGTCGAACCATCACTTGCCCGTCGACGACCCAAGGACGGTCTGAAACTTTTCCGACTGTCATCAATAGCGGAACCTTGGTGTAAGGCACCAGCGGAGCCCAAGCGACGTCTACACCTAAACTGCCAACATTGGTGATCATCACTGAACCAAATGGATCCCGCGGCATTCCCGCCCATTTTAAATTGATACCTAAATCAAAATTTAAAAATGAAGAAAGATTCAAAACAAAAGTCATCAATTGCCACGGCACCCACTTTAAAGCGTGCATGGATTTCACTAAATCATTGTCCCCACCAGCCTTGGTCAGTCTGGATTTTCTAAATAGATCCTCTGCAATTTGAGCAACTGACAAAGTTTCTGCTTTACGAACCACAACTCCGGCCAAAGTGGCTTTTCCGACAGGATCATTGGGACTTCCGGGAATATTGACCTGATAAAAAAGGTCTACATGTTTTCGTTGATAGACTCGTGCAAAACGAATCATGCCATTGATTTCAGGCCGCTCGGTGAGCATGATGGCCAAAGCTTTCCCGACCAAATGAGTGATGGAAACTTTTGCTTGAACCTGTCGATCTTTATTTATTTTTTCTAGAAAAGAATTTGCCTTAGAAACATCAACTTCGATCAATCCATAAACGGATGGATCACTGGCTGTGCGCCATGAACCCATCGCAATTTTTCGAAAAATTGTGCCGCCTGAAACTTTTTTAAGCTCAGGCTTCATTTGAATTAAAGAGTTTGATCAGCGGCCGGAGTTTCAGGCAATCGAATCGCCACATCCAAACCTTGAGATTGAGCTTTGATAGACTGACTTGGATTTTGCACAACTCGCTGCTGAAGCTTAGTGAAAATCGGCTCACGAATTGCCAAACTGTTGTCTTGAAGAACGCACTGACGTGCTGTCTTTTGCTCCATATTGATTACAATTGGCGCTTTCATGTTTGCCGTCATCTGAGTCGGATCATCTGGAATCGTGATAATGCAAAACATTCGAGCTCTTTCAAGATTTTGCATCTTCAAAGCTTCATAATCTGATTTTGCCAAAGTGATTTTTAGATTCGTAGAAAAGAGCTCAGGCTCTAAAACAGGAAATGCAATTCCTGGTTCATTGCAGCTTTGCAACCAAGCAAAGATGTCGTCATTTGGATCATCTAGAAGTACAAATTTTTTCAAATCAGCAAAGCCCAAGATCCCTTCAGGAAATGTCAGAAGATCTTCTGCTTGAAATTGGACCTGACCAAAACGAGTAGTTTGGATTAGTTGATTTTGACTCACTGGACCCCCTAGAGATTACAGGATGCACCTGTCAGTGAGACACAGCAAGACAAAAAAATGGTTGTCGCTCCCCGAAAAACTAGACCTTAGTAATATCTAGCTTTTGCTTTGGCGACATGCGTTACGGTTTAAGCATTTTAGAGATAGATCGAGTCTTTTCAGTATCAGCCGTCGCAGATTCTTTATTTGTATCTTGAATGGCTAAATAGACTTCTTCTCGATGAATTTTCGTCTCTTTGGGCGCTTCAATGCCGATGCGGACTTGCTTACCCTTTATTTGGACGACTCTAATTTTGATGTGATCATCGATAGCGATGCTTTCACCTAACTTCCGTGTCAGAACGAGCATTTTAAACTCCTACAGGATCAATAGAACCGCTGTTAGCAATTTTATTGGCGTTAACTTTCCTTATTAACAATCAAACTAGCTATCGGCTAATTCGAAACGGAACTGTAGCTATTATTTCTATCGAAGAAAGTCAAGAAGGCTCATGTTCATAACTTTGCCAGAAGTTTCAAGCGTCGCCTTGAGCGTGCTGTCAGTCTTGTTTATATCACTGACGACTTCGAACAAATCGGCATCCTCGAGCTGTGATGCCTGACCTTTGACCTCAATTATGGACTTTTGTAATGAATCTTGAGCTCCATTAAGAGAGCTCACCCTGGCTCCAACCGAAGCACGGGCGTTTACAACCTGAGCCATCGCCGAATCCATATTGTCTATGGCCGACTGGAGCTCGAATTTGTCGTTTGTACGTAATGCAATTTCGAACCTTTTCAAAGAATCCAAGATATTCACGCCTTGGATATCTTCACTTTCAACAGAGGTAAAAGTTCTGTCTTGCCGAGTCGAAGAAGCTGGCCCACGTAAGGGTACAGGCTGTCCTTCCATTTCTTTATTTTTTTGCTGCCTCTGAAATTCGGCTGCTTTCAGCTCGCTTAATTCTTCAGCATCCCTTGGAACTTTCACGCTGGGCAGAACCAATCCATCTTGCCCAAGTCCTCGCCCAATAAAGACCTTATCTCCCGAAATATTCATGCCGACAAAGGCGTCTTTATTCACTTGCAACTTCATGTCGCCATCATCGCCATGATATTCGCCACCGACGTCAAACGGTGGTTTGGTCGTGACTGCTCCACCAAAAATGTATCGATCTCCCAATTTACGATTTCCGATTTGAATGGCTTGAGCGTGCATCTGTTCAACTTCTGCCGCCACAGCTTTTCTTGTTTCCGGGCTTGCGCCAGCATCATTGGATTGCTGAATCGCCAGTTCTTTAGCTCGCATCAACGTGTCTGTGAGTTCAGATAATGACTGATCTGAAAATTCTAAAAATGACCTCGCCATACCGATATTTTTGATGAACTGTTTAGCGCCGCGCTCTTCCGTTCTTGCTGACAATACTCGAGCTGAAGCGGCCGGATCATCTGAAGGACGATTGATGCGCTTTTGAGTTGCTGCCTGATTCTGCAAATCATTCATCTCTGTTCGATTTTTCGACAGATTCTGAGTGACTTGATTATAATTCATCTTATCAGCAACACGCATTTAAATTACAACCTCTTCAAATTCAATACGGTATCAAACATTTCATCGGCGGTTTTAATCACTCGCGCCGAAGCATCAAAAGCTCTTTGATATTCAATCATATTCGTTGTTTCTTCATCTAAAGAAACTCCACTGATGCTTTCCCGAATATTCGAAAGCTGATTTAATACATTTGCCTGAGACTCACGGGTTTTAATCGCTCTTTGCGCTAAAACACCAATCCGTCCAGTCTGTGAGTTGTAGTAATCATCAATCGAAGATGTTCCGCCATCCATCACTTCTTTATACTGAATTTGCGAAATCACATTGGCCACAGTGTTATCACCAACCGCATTGGGTCTAGCCGCAGCCGAAATTTTATTTACGTCTTCAATAATTTCATCATTCAATGCCAAATTTCGAGCTGCCCCCGAAACACTATCGGGAAGCGCAAAGAACTCTCGACCAGTTTGACTATTGCGATCAAAACCCTGGACGTGGGCCTTATTGACCTCTTCAGCCAATTTATAAGCGATTTGATCCATTTTATCTTTAAAATCTGGAACAACTTGATCTCGAACGGACAAAGCTCCACCAATCGTTCCACCCTTGATTCGATCGGTGATTCGATAAGGCGGTGTCGACTCATTCGGCTTAAAGTAAATATCAATTCGGTCCGTATCTGGATTGTTTGAAGTATCCAGTGCATAAGAATCAAATCCCGAAACTAATAAGGCATTTCCAGCCGCGGAAACAGTCACAATACCCTGGTCACCTTCGGCGTAGTGTATGTCCATACGTTCATTCAACTTTTTCAAAACCACATCTCGTCGATCACGTTGATCGTTGGCGGTATTTCCTTGAATTTCAACCTCAGCAATTTGCTTATTTAAGTCAGCCACTTCTTTGACTAACTTATTCACTTCATCCACTTCACTTTTCACCCTTTGATCGACGTCCTTTTGAACATCTGTCAACTGAGTGTCGACCCGCTTAAAATCTTTCACCAAAGCTTCCGCTGACTCTTTCACCATAGTTCTTGAAGTGACACTCTCTGGATTATTGGAAAGCTCGCGAAAGCCATTAAAAAAATCTGTAATGTACTGATTCAAGCCTTTATTCATCTGCTCATTAAAAATTTCCTGAGTTCGATTTAATGAAGCCTCTCGCCCTTGGGACATTCCCATTGAACCAGTTTCTTTTTGAATTTGTTTTTCTAAAAATGGATTGTTCGTTCTTGTTACCGAAGCAGCTCGGCTACCCATTCCTAATTGAAGTTTTCCTTCACCAATCGGAACAGCGGTTTGCAATTCGACTCGTTGGCGAGAGTATCCCTCGGTGGCTTTATTCGCGATATTATGAGACACGGTTTGCAAAGCAGTCTGACTATTCATCATAGACCGCTTACCGATGTCCATCATTGCGCCAATTTTTGCCATCCTAGCCTTTCTCTCGTTACAGCATGAGCATCCTGCTATGCCTTGTTGTGCGCTTTACGCCTCTTTACTTACAAAATTTCCAGCTTTGTCTGGGCCAGTCTGTAGCTTAACTCCAGCCTGTCCTTGCTTAGAATATGTTTTCTTTCCACCCAAAGTGTCTTTGATGTTATTCATGGCACCGTTCAAAAGAGACAATGCTGATTTTGCATAGTCTTCATTTTCTTTATTCAATGAGGAACATCTAGACACCAACATTTCCAACATCGAATGAATAGATCGTAATCGATTGGCCTCTTCGCCCTGAATAATTCGCGCAAGCTCCAACAGTCTTGGCTGAGTCAACATTTCACCTGACAAACCAAGAATGTGTGCAAATTCTTTTGCGTAACGCTCACGTGCTGAGTCTTGAGTGCGAATACGATGTAGGATGGCATCTTTTGTTTGATTGCTTTCGTTCAGCTTTTCGATATCAGCTGCCAAAAGAATTTCTTTTTCTTTGCGAATGACTTCCAACAAAGAGCGATAGAGCTTCGTCAGCTCTTCTAAATTATTAACCAACTTGTGATAAGACTTTTCTTGAGACGCGTCCATGTGTCTCCTCCAAATTTATTCGAAACCAATTAGCTGTATGAAATTTCTTCGTCTACCATGCGGTCAGCAATATCTTTTGCGGAAACATTGTATTTTCCGTCATCAATAAGCTTTTGTAGACGTGCTACTTTTTCTTCGTTGATATCCGGAGTCGAATTTGCAATCTCTTTTGCTTTTTTCATTTGCTGAGCGCGTGGAGAGACATCCACTTTGCTTGCTCCTAAGTCAGCATTCGACAAAGCTGCAGCTTTTGCATCACCAATGCCTGCACCTTTTGCCGCACCAGCTTTTTCTGCTTTGTCAGTTTTTGCAGAATCATTTGTATTGAGATTCTGACCGACTTTATTGTGAGTAATTTTCATTTGGAGCCTCCATGCTTATAAATTCAGTGTATCACATTGAAACAGTCCAGAACAAACTTTTTGCCTCTGGGCTGAGCTGACCGATCCTTTGACCAGCTTGAATTTGCGCCGACTCGCCTAATGCAACTGGTTTCAAATCAGCAGCATTTCTAAGCTCTGGCGCAGGTTGTCCTCGAAAGACCATCTTACTTTTTAGACCATCGTCGTGAAGAATTTCCATGACAAATTCATCGGCACTCAATTGCTTGGTACCCAAAAGCTGCCCAGACCAAGGCGAAACGATTTCCCGAGAGTCCTCGTCCAATGCCGCTTTTTGCAAGTCAAATTGCATCGTCATCTTTTGCGCACTGGCTTTTTGCACATTTGAGTTTTGTGGCTCAGGCAAAATTTTAATCGGACTGGCTTCTGTGTTTTGCTGCTGAATCTTAATGGGCCCAATTGGTTTGAGTGGCTTTGGCTTGATGCCCAAAGCTGGCCCCAATCTTTCCAGCAACTGTTTGTGAATCATGTCGGCAAGACCAATACCCCCACGATCCCCCCACTTTTCCACATACTCTTGATCCAATTGCTCACGAAAGATTTTCTCGGCATTGTTGGCCGGCATAAAGCCGCCTTCAGTCACGGTGGATCGCATCTGTTTCATCATTTCACGAAGAAATTGTTTTTCATACAACTTCGCCACGTTCTGAAGCTTTTGATCTTGCTCTTCAGGAGTCAGCGGTTTTCGCAAAGGACGAAACTGCTTAATCTCCATTAAGCTTTTCCTAGCAACAACTTTGCTAATTGATTTTGCAGTTTTGAGGAAACCACTTTCAGTGCGTTCTCGTTGGATGAAAGAAAGTGGGGAGTTGAGTCAGAGCTCTGCGTGCATCCTGCACTTGAAACTCTTGCCAACACTTGCGTGTCGGAAGTGAATCTCAGCTTCGGCCTTGTGTCGCCAATCCTTGGCTTATGCTGACCTATTGCTACTGTTTCCTGCGTGAAACTTGAGATCCGGGACCGTCCTTGGTTCTCGATCTCTAACTCACCCTCCCCGCGCTCGTAACCCATCCATAGACCACGAGCGATTAATTTTATTTTATTCAATTCTGTGTCAAAACGATAATTTTTTTTCATAAAATTTCTAATTCCCCGTGCAAAGCTCCAGCTGCCTTTATCGACTGAAGTATTGAAATCAGGTCTTTAGGAGTGACTCCCAACTTATTGAGCGACTGGACTAGATCTCCAACACTCACTCCTGAATCCAAAATCATGACTTTTTCTTCGGTCTCGCCTTTGCCCGCTTTACCGTCTTTACTTCCAACTTTGATTGATAAATTTCCATGCGCGATTGCAACTTTAGAAATTTTCACTTTGTCACCAATGATCACAGTGCCGGTTCTTTCATTCACAATCACTGCTGCTTTTGAATCTGGATTCACTTCGATCGCTTCGATCGTCGCAAGCAACTCAACACCGCGTCCTTCGTAAGCAAATGGCGTCACGATATCAATCGTTCCTGCATCTTTAGCTGAAGCATATTGACCGCCCAATTCTTTATTGATGGTCAAAATAGAACGAGCTGCCGTGATGAAATCAGGATTGTGCAATGACAATCGATACATTTTTCTAGACGAGAAATCGGCGCCGACATCTTTTTCGATGGTCGCACCGTTTGGAATTCGACCAACTGTCGTGAATGCATTTTTACCTTCGCCACCGATGACTACGGTTCCCTGGGCCACTGCGTAGACTTGCTCATTGGCCGCCCGCAAAGGTGCCTGCAAAAGCGTTCCGCCCTCTAATGAAGAGGCATCAGCCAACGCATTCACAGTGATGTCCATCGTGTTACCGGCCTTTGCAAAAGGCGAAAGTGTCGCTGTGATAATCACGGCAGCGACGTTTTTGCTTTCCACTTGGTCTTTTTCTAGCTTCACACCTAATTTATCTAACATTCTGCCAACAGATTTACCGGTAAACTCAGATTTACCGTCACCAGTCCCTTTTAGGCCCACCACAATACCGTAACCGATCAAATAGTTTTCACGAACTCCGCGAATGCTTGAAATATCCTTCAAGCGAGCTGCCTGCGCCAAGTTCAACTGTCCAAGGCTCGAAAGCGTTAAAGCTGTAATCAATAGAGAGGTTTTAAATAGTTTTTTCATTACTGAG
>CAZDHC010000130.1:0-8192 GCA_964505225.1 uncultured Bdellovibrio sp.
GATCAAAGTTCACTTGAGTTGCTTCTTGCTTGTTGATCAAAAGACCATTTCTATTCATCGATTGAAGCATAGCAATCAGCGCCTCTTTGGCTGGCTTGATCTTGGCTTCGTCTTGAGCTTTGGCAGCCTTATATAAAGTCGTCAAAGCTGGAACCAACTTGTCAGCATTTTCAATCAGCGCACGTTTTTGAGCAGCTGAACGAACAAGCTCACCAGAAATCGAAGCGTTGTCCATTGACCACAACTTCAATGAAGTTTGGCTTGTTAATGGTTGATCTAGCTTAGTCACCGCAAAACGATCTTTAGGGACAGATTTTTGGCTGCTTCCAGTTCTGAAAAGTGCAGCAAAGTTAAATTTGTCTTCTAAAGTGTCAGCATCCATTAAGACACCAGCAGAAAGGACAGCGTAATATTTAACGACTTCAGTTGCCTGAGTTTGGAATGAACCAGGTAACATCACCATTCCGCCTTTGCTAGTCAAAGTCATTGCATTTGGATTGTCTGCAAGAATTCCTTTAATGGTTTGCAAAGTGATGCTGTTGTTAGCCTCGGCGCCAAGTAAATACTTTTCGAAATCAGCATAAGAAATTCTTAAGCTCATAGATTCGTATCTTGGATTGCCGAAACCTTTTTGCGACATCATCATCAAAGCAATCGCCTTGTCGAATTCGATACCACGAGTGTCGATTTGCTCAGGCATTCCTGGGACTGCCAAATCTTGATTTGATTTACTTTCAACCAAGATTTTTTCAGTTTTCTGAGTGCCATCTGGGTTTGCCACTGGCTGACCTTGTTCATCAAATACTGGATTATCATAAACTTGGAAACGATCCATTGACGAGAAAGGTAAAGCCGCAGTCGGAGTGTTCACCACTGAGCTAAAGAATTTCAAACCTTCCAGTGCACCCAAAGCAGAAGGCAACCAAACTTCTTGTGGTTGTCCGCCAATAGCTAAGTAGAAAGTCTCATCGACCATTGGACGAATTCCGAAAAACTGCATGTAGACTCGGCCAATATAAGAACCGAAACTTCTCATGGTCATTTTTCGACCCTTTGAGTTCAACACAGGGTAAAGGTTTTGGTATTCGTTGATGTAGAACTGAGCAATTTCAAGATTGTTCGTTCCAAGATCCCAACGATTACATGAAGGATCGCCACCAACGTGGACATCCGTACAAAAGTTGTAAGGCTTCAAAGGCAATCGAGACAAGGCTCTTGCATCTAATGACCACAAAGTTTTGTCGCCAAGAAGAGCTTTACGTAAATCTTCGATCTTAACTTCCATCTGAAACTGTTCGTTTGATGCTTGCTTTTGGATCGCAATATCAACTTGAGTTTGTGGGATAACCAGTCGGTTTCCTTCTTTGTTCAAGAACTGTTTCAAGTCTGGATGAACTTCAACCAAGCCAGTGTATGCTGCTCGCAATGTACGAACGTCATAGGTACCTGGGCCGTGGTATTTCATCAGCTGATCCGGGATGTAATCCATGATCGATGAATAGTTTCGATCCATTTTAGCGTCGTTCAATTCTTTTTTGAATTTGAAGTTCGCTTTGTCAGTTGAGCCAGCAAAGTTGTGAGTCAAACCTAAAGAGTGACCCATTTCATGTAACAACGTTGATTTGTACCATGATTTGAAAACTTCTGGATTTTTGCTGTCATCCAAAAGATCTGGATCGATGTCGATTCCAGATAAAGAGGCTGCACTGGCTACGATGGCACAGTTAGGTCCCTTTCTAAAGTTCTTTTCAAATTCAGCCATTAAAGCCAAACGGCGAGACTGCGCAGCCAAGGTCGCTTTTTGGCTAGCCGACAAACGATTTCCATAAGACTTCAAAATTTCTGCAGCAGAAAGAGCATTCAAAGTCGACTCGTCTCTGGTTGCATTCATCTCGATGGCTTTTTGGAAAATACGAGCTAAGTAGGCCTTTTCAGTGATCTGCTTACTAGCTTGCTGTTTCTCACTGTTGCCACGGTCGCGTGCGCCACCATTAGCCGTGAAATCATTTTTCATCGAAGTTAAAGACGATGTCGCTTTTGCTTTCACAGAAGCCGCAGCAGATTTCTTCATCGCAATTGGAGTTTTTGGAACATTCACAGTTGCTAAATGATTGATTTGCTCGATGAAGGCATTCGCAGCTTTGAAAACCTGGCTACGTGCTTTTGGATTTAGATTGTGAATGCGCTTTCCATTTTCGATGATCAATCCACCATTTGGATCGTTAGGATCGATCACTGGGGTTTCATCAATAGGCTGTTCAACTTTGCCTGAATCTTTGTCAGCTTCAGCCAAAATCTTAGCTTTCATGTCAGCATAGTCTTTTTGTAGGCGAGCCATCTCTTTCACATAACCGATGTTAGAAAGTAGATTTCCGCTGTACATCAAGATGTTGTTTTGCTCGATTCGTCCAGAACGTGGATTTGGTGCAGCTTGAGACATTCCCAATAAGCCAGAATCCAAATTTTTCTGATAGTTCCAGATATAGTTTCGATCTAAGTCACCAAGGCGACCTTCGCTTTGATCAACACCGTCGATTTTTAAAACTACAAAGTCACCTGAACGATCTAGTTCAGTTCCTTTGAAGGCTAAGTGAAGTCCCGCATTCCATTCAGCAACGACTTCTTGAGTTCCAGTGATCAAAGCCTCTCGAACCCATCCGTTCGCAGGCAATCCACCAAGGCTGTAAACCAATTGTTTACCGCCAGAAAAGTCGTGGATCACAGGGTTTGAATCTTGAGTTCCGATTCGACCTTGATTTCCGAATTCATCTGGCTTGATTTGACCAGCAGTGAAAGTACCAAAGCCCATTAGGTTCTGAGCTTGGAACGGAAGTTCAATGGCTTTCTTATCTAGATCGCCCGTGTGCAATTTAAAAGAAACGCGCTCTTTGATATTGAACACGCCCTGAAGGCCTGCTCCATACCAATAGTCATTCATTTGATACTGAGACATACACTCAGGTGAAAATGAATAAGAGCCGTTGATTGAAAAATTCAAAACACCGTCCACAATTCGGTTGTCCAAATCAGTCACAGTCTGAGAGCCAGTGCCATTGAAACAAGCCCCATCTTGGAAGTACGCCAAAGGCGAGTTGATGGTAGGCAAGGTGTTGTTAGTCCAATTCAACAATACATAACCAGCAGTGTCTTTGTTCACATCGATCAATTTTGGATTCAACTTACTTGAATTTGGATCAATTCCTAAATATCGAACTGGAATCGACATCAATTCTTCGCGGTCGATCTGATCTGGATCTTTCATTCCATTCACAGCAGTCGCTCGGCGAACTACAAGTCGGCGATCTTCAAATTCAAATTTTACGATGTCCACAGCGCCCGAAGCACCAGGTCCGTAAACTTGAATCGAAGCAGCGCCATCTTCAAAAGTTCTACGCAATAGAAATTCTTTGTCTTTGATATCAGTCATTCGAATCGTATTGTAAGGATTCAAAGAATTGATATCAGTCACCATGATGGTTTGAACTGGCTTTTTAGCTTCGATTTTTAAAAGCTGAGCATCGTCTGCTTCGGCAGCTTTAAAATCAATGGCAATAGTCGCTTGAGCTAGTTCATCCTGAGTTTTCACTCGAGCAGAAACAGCTGTTGCGCCCAATTCGTAAGCTAACACGATCACGCAGTCTTTTTGATCTGCGGCTGAAAGTTGAGCTAAAACATCCTTAGGGCAGTAACCAATTTCACCTAGGCGAACGTTCGAGTCCAATTTCTTTAAAAGTTTGTCATCAGTGATGTCTGATTTTTTCAAAATCTTATAAAGAAGAATAGAAGATGAAGAACCTTGGTTGGCCGATACAATCGAAACAACTTTTGTTTCATCAGCAGGGGAAAGGGAAACATTCAATTTCTCTTTAAGGGCAGCCAAAGTTGAAACTTTGCGATCAATACCGCTGACCAAAAACACCTCTTTCAATTCATCAGAAGCCATGTAAGTCGAACGATCATTTTTGATCACAGACAATTGAACGTGAGTCGCAGACTCAGGATCTGTGTGGCAAAGCTTTAAGTTCGATGTTTCATCGCCATTGCCATCTTTTTCTCGGCAAATTTGACCATAGTCAGCCACACCAACTTTGAACATTGGAACAGCTTTCTTTTGATCTTTTCCTGAGCCAATCGCGACAATTGTTTGTCTTTCTAACTCAGACAATTTGGCAGCATCATCAACAACCTTTAAGACGTGAAGAGCAGACTCGCCACCGTTCACCAGTCGAAGTGCTAATTTCATTTTAACAGTTTGGCCAGCATCGGATTTGATGATCAGACCTTTGAAAACCTTTTGTAGACCTTCTGGGGCCGAGGTCTTAGAGATCTTCACGCTTGGCTTTTCATCCAGAACATTGACTTTCTGTTCTGAGGCAGCGGCTACGACAGTGCTTTCCGTGGTTAAATCGAATTCTTTGTTATCAAGTCCATTGATTTCAAAGATTTCTGATTTCATTTCGCCGTCTTTGATCTCGGCATCCCGAGATTTCGTACAAGCGGAAACAAGCATTGCGAAAACGCTTGTTAAAACCAGACTGAGCTTTAGCCCCTGTCTTAGATTTGCGGTTTTGTTGTTCTTTTTCATGTATGCCCCTTTAAAAGGTTTTCAATTCTTAAAAAATTAAACTTTAAAATGTGTAAGTAATCTGTCCGTACGCAATCGAGTTGTCCTCGTCGGTTGCGTTGTAATTATAAGTTTCGCGGTCAGTTTTCCAAACCGACACGGACGGATTTCCATATTGATGGCCAACTGCCATCGCCCAAGAGTTATTAAATGAATATCCCAGCTCTTCCGAGTGGCTGTAGTACTCTTTCATGGCACCTTGATAAGTCCAACTGTTCAGGTGGTTGCCACCAATAGATAAACTGAAATTATCAGTAAAGTTCCAACCCGTTGTGATATTTTGCACAGAAGAGTACTGAGTGTTTGGTAATCCAGCTGCGCTGGTATCAAACTTATGAATGTTTCTGGTTCCAGATACATTAAATTCTAGAGCGAAATTTTTCGAAAAAAGTCGGTCTGGATTGATCACCGCTTTTAAACCAGCGGTTGCTGAACCTTGAAAGGTGGCACTGTATTGTGCTCTTGAAACCGGAAGACCTAAGCTTAATGCCGGAGTCATCTGCAAAAGGTTTTTTTGGTTTAAGCCAGTGTAGGACAGTTTCAATGCACCTTTACCTATATCAGAAGCAGCAGGATCTTTAATGTCTTCAGAGCCTTCGACAGAGGCGCTCGTTTTAAATTTGTCATTGATCTTATAACCAATACCAACCGAATAATCCCAAGAAGCTGCAGCGGACTCGCCTTGCTTTAAATACAATGAATTGGAGCGACCGAAAGAGACAGAGCCCGAAACCCGTTTGGTTTCTTTGTTCACAACGATTGGCGCAGCAGCAACTGTAGTCTGAGTTGAACTAGCATGAGCCGCAGATGCAGCACAGATCATGATATTCAAAAGAGCTAGTAATTTTTTAAACATACGTTCAACCTCGTTGTGTGGCTAAAATCGCCGTGGTGCCAAATGGGCTACCCTGGCGGCTTTTCGGCCGACATAGAGGCAATAGCAGTTCCCGTGCCTAAACCCCATCAGGGGCAGGTTGGCTCCAAACTATTGAAATTTATATGAATTTGCTGGGCTCAAAATGGTCACCGGCAAGGCTTAGCTGACCAAGTTTTAGCAGAGTATGAAAAATTGTCCTCGATAAAATTTAGTCAAAAAAGTGCTAGGGGGGTTATGGGATTTGAATTCGAATCAAACCAGGATTAGAGGAATTGTTGATAGAGCCAGGGCTAGCGGAAGTAGTGTAGTATTTGTCAGGGCCCGTTTCGATATCAATGTAATTGAAATTTGCATCCAAAACCACTCCAGAATTCAAATAAATATATTCCGCCCAAATTGGCGTATATATATTGTTAAATAGTGAGGGATTTAAAAATTTCAAAGTCGGCAGTAGCACGTTTGATTTTACCTTATTGCCATCCCCGGTATCTGTGAAGATTTCCGAGGTCATTACTCCGCCGTCGTCATGGCGGCTGACTGTGCCGATGGCTGACGCAGATTTGACGTAACAAGAAGTACATGTCGAAGAAAAATGAATCTCACCAGTGCCGCCATTGTTGTTACCCGAAAGATACAGGTTGCCCCCAATTTTTATCGAGGCCTTTGCGGCACCATTTCCGTCAAGCTCGCTGCCATTTTCAATTTTAGCAGAAGTACCTCCGCCCGTGTTTGTGTTGGCGACAACAAGATAGTTAGTTTTTATACCTTGAGTTCCACTGATGTAGATGGGCGCATCCTGTTTTTCAAAATACAGATAGTTCAAAATAGTATTGGAAGGTTGTACATAAGATAAGGTGCTTGGACTTTCGTCCACAAATCGAATGCTCTTTCCATAGGCAGAGCTACCAAGAGCGTTCGTATTGAGTGAGTTAAAAATTAAATTTCTTGAGATTAGGAAGTTTTCCGCAGTACCCGATAGTACGACTGATCCAGTGTTCCCGTTTGCAATTTCCAAAGATCCGAATTTGGTCAAATTGTGGCCAACCTGAATAGATTGAGCCGTCGAATTGTTGACGGTTTTAATATTAAAGCCAACAAAAGAATTTCCGTTTTGATATTGGGTGGAGCCATTGCCATAGGTCGAAGTAATATTTCCCGCGACGGCAATATTGGCAAAACTACCACCTATAGCTGGTTCAAAGCTGATGTGTTCGTTTTTCAATTCATTACTCAAAGAAAAATTTCCCGCCACACTTACTGTGCCAGGAAGAATCGAATCTCCGTCATAGCTGGCGTATAAATTATAAAGCGGAGTCGGATTTGCGGAATTTGAACAACCCTTTAAAAATGATCCAGTTAGATTTGTTGGAACGATTTTTTTGAATGTCCCATTGTTGTTAACTATTACTGTGGAGCAATTGAAATTGACATTACCATATACTTTCGAAGTTCCACCAGGCATTTGAAATCCATAAAATGTGTCTGTTGTGTTCGCATTCAGATCCCCATAAATTGTCAAATTTTGAGTTGAACCAAACTTCATAAATTTTCCGGCGCCGCTGATATTGATACTTCCGGCCATTGTGCCTAATGAGCCAACTATCAAATTATAAACTGAGATGTCTCTAAAAAAACCTGAATCCTTAACGGTGATTCCACCATCACCAATGACGAAGTCAGCCTGACTAGAATTATGTAGTGTCGCGGTTGCAGACATTTCAATTGAATTTACTTGCGGAATCGAGCCTGAAGAGGCGCCCAACGTTATACTGTCACAATTTGCGGGAATAGTGCTGACTTCCGCACAATTTTTTCCAATGTAAACATTTTCGCCTATGGAGCCACCAAATCCAGGAACTGCAGTACCAGCGGTGCAATAGTTGTATCCAGAGTCGGTGCTGCCGCACCAATTTCCTGACAATTTAGATGATCCACTTACCCAGTATTGGTCACTTTGTCCAACCCAGGTATATGGAGTCATGGTGTAGACATAGATATAGTCCGTTATTGAACCGCCATGTTGATCAATGATCTTAAATTGAATCTTAAATTTGTCAGGTAGTGCTGGGCTCGTAAAAGAAATACTGTTTGCTGTTATTACTAATGACGGCGGGGCAGTTCCTAACACAATGGAAGTATTTGCAGTATCAAATGACAAGGTGTCGGTGTGATTCGCGAGATTAACGCCGCCGCCAGATCTTGGATAGATTATGCCTGAGGAGCTACTCATAATGACCATTTTTTTATTGGCTCTAACTAAAGTTGGCTGTGGATTCATTCTGAAAGTGAAATAGGCGAAGGTGCTACCTGTTCCGTTGCTTGCAGTTGCTACGGCTTTGTAATCCGAGCCACCCACAAGGTAACTGTAGCATAAAGTAGAAAGTGTAAATTGATTTCCACTGGCAACCACGTCATCACAGTCCGCATTTATAGAAGCGCCACCCGTTGTTTGAATTTTAAATAAGTAGCTCGTCGCATTGCTTGAAGCGTTCCAAGTAAACTTCGGCAAGCCCGTTCCAATCTGGAAGTTGGCATCTTCAGCCGAGTCTTCGGCCTCTACAGATGAAGTCACTCCACTAATTGAGAAGGCACCGGGGGCCGGGATAGTCGAAGTCGTTGTTGAAGTTGAAGTCGTTGTTGAAGTTGAAGTCGAAGTTGAAGTTGAAGTCGAAGTTGAAGTTGAAGTCGAAG
>CAZDHC010000131.1:0-8148 GCA_964505225.1 uncultured Bdellovibrio sp.
TTGTCTTTTTAGGACTTTTTGAAACCATCTGCAGTTGAGTGAAGAGAACCAGTTGAGTGAAGAGAACCAGAAAAAAATGGCGGGGTGGAAGGGACTCGAACCCTCGGCCTTCCGCGTGACAGGCGGACGTTATAACCAACTTAACTACCACCCCGCGGTGATATAAAGCTCAAGAACCAAGATTTATAGCGATATTTACGTCCCGAAGCAACTCGATTTTTAGCTGAATTTTTAGGCAAATCGACACCCTGCCCCGGTTTTCCAGTTTTACCTCGTCCAAATTCACTCAACTTGCTACCCTTTTAGACCTTAGAACCTTAAATTTTAAAAAAAACAGGAGACCAAATGAAAGCAAATAACCTTTTAATCGCTTCAATCACCACAGCTACCCTTTTGTTAGCTGGCCTATCTGCAATGGCTGAAACCGCTACTTACAAAGTCAAAGGCATGCACTGCGGAGCTTGCGCTAAATCCATCGAAGAGACTGTATGCAAAATGGAAGGCGTAACCGAGTGTAAAGCTAAGCTTACGAACGCTAAAAAGCAGCAAGGTGAATTGGTCCTAACCACTGCTGAAGGCACGGCAATCGACTTTAAGAAAGTAGAAGAGTTAGTTAGCCAAGCTGGTGACTATAAAGTTGTGAACTCTAAAAAGTAGTTTTTTAGAACGTAACGACTTGATCTGGGTCGGTGGCAACGCCATCGGCCTTAAGATCCGTAAAGTTCCAAAGATTTTGATCTAGCAACTGTGACTGATGCACGTTCGAAGTCGCCTTTAGCATCGAGTTTCCAATCTGCGGAATCTCTTTCTCTAAATCAGCAATCATCTTTTTAATTTTTTGCCGCTTCATTCCCGCCTGCGAACCACAAAGATTGCACGGGATAATCGGAAATCCCCACACCTTCGCGAGCTCTGATAAATCGGCCTCGGCCACGAAGCTTAAGGGACGAATTAAAATATTTCGTCCATCGTCAGATTTGAGTTTCGCTGGCATCGCTGAAATTTTTCCGGTGTAAAACAAATTCATCAATAAGGTTTCGGCCGAGTCATTTCGATGATGACCTAAAGCCATCTTGCTGAACTGATTGTTGAACGCATGATCGTACAAAATCCCGCGGCGAAGCCTTGAACACAATGAACAATAAACGCCAGTGGTGATTTTTTCTTTAACGATGCTGTAGGTGTCCTTAGACAAAATGGTGAATTTGACTCCAAGTCCATCCACCCACTGCATGAAGGCCTTGGCATCAAAGCCCGGCTGCCCCTGATCCAGCATAACGCCTTCAAGCTCGTATTGATAGGGCGCGCGTCTTTGAATCTCGCTCAATAGCGCCAGCAAAATGCTCGAGTCTTTGCCGCCTGAACAGCAAACCATGATCTTGTCGCCTTCTTGGATCAAATTGTACTCGGCAATGGCTTCGACCATTTGCTTACGAATTTTAACGGCTAAGGGATGAGAAAAATCAACCGACATGGGCCAGGTTGTAAATTCAGAACGATCTTAAGGCAATAGCTAACTAGCCAATCCGCTTTTTTGTCTGTTCGATCGCAAAAAGGGTCGAATCTATTTGGTCTTGAGGCACTGTATTGGGCGCAGACTGACTCTGCTGCTGCCTTAACTTTAGAGCCTTTTCAAAAAATTTCAAAGCCTGGGGGTACATCTTCTGATCAAAAAGATTTTTACCGGCATGTTGGTAAATAAAGGGCTGCAATCTGGAAAGGCCCAAACCCGATTCGCTGGTGATAATCAACTCACCAAACAGCCGATTGCTTTTAACGAAATTGCCTTCCCACTGTAGCACATGGGCAAGCCGGATTTGTTGCTGGATGGTCTTTTCTAAACCCAAATTATAGGCCTCGCAAAGGTCCACCGCTTGCTTAAGAGCATCGCGGGCCTCAGGCAGACGACGTAAAATTCGCAAGCTATTTCCTAACTCACCTAACAGGCGGTTTTTTTCATTTGGATCGGTGGTCTTTTCAATCACCGCCATGGAGCCATCAACTCCACCCTGCACCTTGACCGTGATCGCTTCAATTTTTTTTTGAAGTTCCAACACGTAGCTTTCGAACTCGGCTGGATTTTTGGCCACATCTTTTAAATCTTCATCAAAATAATATTCGCGCATATTGATCTCTATTTGAATTTTACACTAAGGCGATGACTTTAAATTCGACGGCAATCGGTGTCGGCAAAGCATTGATTTCGATCGTCGTCCGAGTCGCCTGAATGGGCGTAAAATGTTTCGCATAAACTTCGTTGTAGGCTTTAAAATCATCTTTCATATTGGTCAAAAACACCTGCACATCGATAATCTTTTCAAAAGAACTGCCAGCCTCTTCTAAAATGATTTTCACATTTTCAATCACGGACTCGGTCTGAGCTTTGATATCATAAAACAAAACATTGCCCATCACATCTTTGTGAACCCCGGGGATATCCGTGGTGCCAGGTTTTCTAGGTCCCACTCCAGACAAAAAAACAAAACCATTGGCAATTCGCGCATGCGGATAGGCACCAACTGGCTCAGGGGCTTTTTTAGTTTTAACAATGTCCATTACCACTCCATTTTTTCTGGATCAAAATACCAACGATCATGATCTGGATCCCAATCATCCCAAGTGTGAATCTGTTCTAATTTTCCTAAATATTTTTCTGGCACAATTCCTGGAACTAAAAAGGCTTTTTGCCGTCTTAAGGCATAGGGATTGCGAAGCTCAATTCCCAACACTCCTAATATTCCCCGCGCCACATACCAAGTCGCTTGAGGATTCCAGCCATGGGCGATCTTAATCACCACTCCCAAGCCTTCAGGATAATCCGGATGATCAATGGCCATTCCTAACAATCCATCAGCCCCTTCTTTGGCAATCACTTTGCCATGGGAAGTTTTCATCACCGTGGTGTCTAAGCGATTAAAACCCCCAACTAGATCCGGATTCTTTACCATCGCTTCCCAAATCCAATCTTCGTTTTTATTTTTAGCTAGGCCCGCATAACACTGCGCCAACTCGTTGACCGTCATCGAAACTGTCGGTAACCCATCACCATCACGAGCCACCCGAAGTGGTCGCCAATCTTTTCCTAAATATTTTTGCACCACTTTCATGTACTCACGAAACACCGGATGCGAAGGCAAAGTGTAACCAGTTCGCGACCAACCTTTTTCACGACAACCTTTTAAGATCGCTGCATGATGACCGCTGGAATTGTTGAACCATCTTCTAGGTCTGCGCACTTGTCTGCCGAATTGCACTAATGGCAAATCGAGCGGAGTCTGCATCAATCCCCACTCACTTTCATTTAGTAAACTTTGTGCGGCCTCGACGTGCTCGGCTGCGCCATTGTGAGACGAAACACTAATCGCTTTTTGTTCCCAATTTGTGGTGCTGTCTAATTCTTTGGCGAAAACTTTGATATAAAAAAGTTTCATCATGGAACGGCCGTAACACAAAACATTGCCACCAAATGAGTGAATCAATTTCGAACCCGAATACCAAGCAATGGCTCCGTGGATTGTGTTTTCACTGACTCCATTTCGTCGGTAATCGACTAATGGTTCCCATTCGACATCCCGCCCCGTAGGAATATTGGCAATCGTTTCACCAAAAGGACTGGTTGGATAAACTTGAGACTGTTGATTTTTTTGACTCATATTTTTTTTTCACACTTCATTTCACGCTTCATTTCACGCTTCACTTCCAACCTAAATA
Source organism: uncultured Bdellovibrio sp. (assembly GCA_964505225.1). Lineage (GTDB taxonomy): Bacteria > Bdellovibrionota > Bdellovibrionia > Bdellovibrionales > Bdellovibrionaceae > 21-14-0-10-47-8. Next base: position 3,712 of record CAZDHC010000131.1, read on the forward strand.
TTCCGTTAAGATAGGTGATGAAATACTTAATCGTCGCCAGCCAAGGAATGATGTTTATGGTCTCCATATTCCTGATCATGTACGGAATGTTCTTCGTTATTAGCTAAATCAGTTTCCGCTAACACGTTTCTTTCACCCATGTAAATATCCGGACTGTCCTCATCAAATTCTAAATCCCGTGCAGCTGATTTCGCTGGAGTCAACCCCACCACCGCACTGCCAGTTCCATAAACTGGCTCATAGGCTTTGACGTCGCCCTCGTAGCGATTGTGCGCACCCATAACTGTCGACAACCACCAAAATGGTTTGAAGTTGTTCACTTTTTTTACTCGTGCTTCTTTTTGAATTTGTCGAGACAGCTGCGAAACATCTTCTAAGCGACCTTTGCTTAAAAATTCCAAAATCTTTAAATTCCATTCATTGTCTTTCAGCGAATGAATCTTTTCTTCCGAGGCCTTAATAAAGTTCGAGTGCAAGCGATTGGATAAAGTCGAAATCACGATGGCAACAGCTGTTTTCTTTTGTTCTTTTAAGGCATCTACGGCGGCCTTTGCTAAAACCACAGTCTCTGCTCGGTCCGCATAAATGTTCGATGAAAAAATCACTGCTGGAATCTTTTGATCAGGGTTCACAAGCTTTAGCGCCACCACGGATCCCGTATCTATCGGAAAACCATGATAGTCCACCTTCTTCATCTGCAAGCCGCGCTTTTCACCATGAGCGATAATGGCGCCGGCTAACTTTGAATCCATTTTGAAACTGTAGGGAATGCTACCCAGATCATGAAACTCTTCATCCACATGAGTCCACTGACAAACTTCGCGTGCTTGAATTTGATGCCCTAATATACTAGCCCACATGGTGGAATAAATTAAAATCACGTCCGGCTTCAATTGCTCAATCTCTTCTCGAACTTGATCAAAAGCGTTTCGCAACTTTCGATATCCAGGATGATCTTCCGGGGTCAATAGCGGCTGAGGCAAACCAGGTAAAACAAAACCTTTTAAAATCATACCATCCCCCATTCGGCCACAACATTACCCGTGCCGATAACTGTGCCATAGCCATAAACTTTAGCCGGTACCGTCGGAAAATCTAAAGCAGATAACATCCAAGTCAATGCCCCACTATCGGTTTCACTGACCGCTTGCTCGGTAAAATCAGGCATCAATGAAATGATGTCTTTGCTTCGACCTGCTCGCATAAGCTCAATCATCTTCATATCCCACAAATACTGACTGTGATTGTAGATATGCTCATGGCTCATGTCTTCGGGCACCGGTGGCTCATGGGTAAAATGCCGATGCGATAGCGAATTGCTCGCCAGCAATACGGCTCGCTTACCTGACTTTTCAATTGCGGTTTTCGTTGCTTGACCTAGGGCGATCATTTTTTCTTGCATGACATCGACGTTGTAATAAGCCGAGCCTGCATTTGAAGAAATCGCCACAATTGGCTTGTCCCATTTTGGATTGGCCAAATGACAAGACACAATCGTTCCGTAATCAATTCTAAAATCAGGATTCGTCATCATTTTCATTTCAAGCCCTGATTTTTTTCCATGATCGTGAATACTTTGCGCCAGCTCGACATCCACTTTTAAATTGTAATGAAAACGAAACAAATGAGGAAAGATCGGATCCACACTTAACGACTTTGCCGAAGGAATACCCAACACATGGGTCCCCACATAGGTTCGCCAGTGTGGCGAGAGCACCACCAACACATCGTAATTTTTAGAATCTAAACTTTTGCTCATATCCTGATAGGCCCAGCGCAAAGTTTCCCAACCACACTCGGCCTTAGGTTCATTTTGCTTCGGATTATCGGCATACACCAAATGCGGAGGATGCGGAGCCAAACAACCTGCAACAATTTTTCCGTTCATAAATTCCCTGTCCTATTTCTGACGACAAACTGTCGTCAATTCAGAATAAAATTCCATCGAATGCCCGGCGGCTTGTCCGCCTTCGCGCCCCAAGCCAGAATGCTTCATGCCGCCAAAAGGCATACGTAAATCCCGCAGCAACCAAGTGTTGATCCAAACTGTGCCCACATCTAAGCCTGCCGCCACTCGCTCGGCCTTAAACACATCTTCCGTCCACACACTGGCCGACAATCCATAGCGTATGTCATTGGCCAACTCTAATACTTCTTTTTCATTTTTAAATTTTTGTATGGTCACCACCGGTCCAAAAATTTCCTCTTGAACGCAACGAGAAGATTGAGCCACTCCAGTGATGATTGTCGGTTCAACAAAATATCCTTTATGAAAAGGCTCAGGCATTATAGCGCGACGACCACCGGTTTGGATGACGGCACCTTCTTGCTCTGCCAAATCAATGTAGCCCAAAATCTTGTCCATATGCTGCTTGGACACCAAGGGGCCCATAAAGGTGCTCTCAAGACTTGGGTCGCCCACTTTCAATTTTTTCGTTTCATCAATGAATCGACTTAGAAAACGGTCATAAATTTTTTCTTCAACATATATGCGAGAGCCGCAAAGACAAATCTCACCTTGATTCAAAAAGCTCGATCGAATGGTTCCAGCAATTGTTTTTTCAAGGTCACAATCCGCAAAAATGATGTTCGGATTTTTTCCGCCCAATTCTAAACCAATTTTTTTAAAATTTTCAGCACTGTCACGGTAAATGCGTTTGCCTGTTTCAGTTCCACCCGTAAAAGAAATGAGCGGGATCTTTGGATGCTTCACAATAGCTTCGCCAGCACCTGCGCCCAAACCAAAAACCATATTGATCACACCCTTGGGAAATTGAATCTGCTGCAACACTTGCCCCAAAAGACTGGCCGTCATCGATGTCATTTCTGAAGGTTTGCAAATCACCGCATTGCCGGCCGCAATGGCTGGCGCAATTTTCCAGGACAAAAGATAAAGTGGCAAATTCCAGGGTGATATCAATCCGGCAATTCCAACCGGTTTGCGCAAAACAAAATTGTGAACATTATTGTCATCAAAATTATCTTCTTTGATCTTTAAAATCTCATCCGCAAAAAATCGAAAATTGGCAATCACCCGGTTCATGTCCATTTTTTTCGCCAGGGCCACAGGCTTTCCCTGATCCTGACTTTCCAATGCCGCAAATTGATCGATCTTTTCTTCAATCGCGTCGGCAATTTTATGCATCCACTTGGATCGCTCTAAATAACTAAGTGCTGCCCATGAGACTTGCGCTTTTTGTGCAGCACTGACTGCCAAATCTACATCTTTGGCTGACGAGTTGGGGATTTTGGAAAACACTTGATCCAAAGCCGGATTGATATTTTCAAGGTAATTGCCAGCAACTGGAGGCAGCCATTGATTATCAATGAAGTTTTCAACTTGAATGATCGAATTGGTATTGCTCATGAAAGGTCAGTTTGCCGTTAGGCACAGAGCAGAATCAAGGCAAATCCCCGTTTTAAAGGTTTATCGGCAGGGCGCTAATTCAATTGTCTTTAAAGGCTGAATTTGTGTGGCGGCAACAGCCCATTCAGAGGTAAATTGCCATTTATGAAACCACTCAATGTCAGTCAGTCTTACGTCAAAAAACATCTTCCAAAACGGACAAAAACCTCTAATAAAACCGATGGCGGAAAAGTCTTAATTATTGGCGGAGGAAAAGGCCTATACGGCGCTGGAATATTAACTGCCCTAGCGGCCACAAGAACTGGTGCGGGTTATACCCATTTGATGACCGACTTAGCGAATTTCCCTTGGCTGAAATTTCCAGATTTTATCGTTCACCCACTTAAAATTTCTGAGCTTAAGAAAATAAACCTCACTGAATTTACCATAGCGATTGGCCCAGGAATGGGGACAGACAAAAAGAATCTAGCCTGGCTAAAATTTTTAATTAAAAGCCGAGCCGAAAATGTCTTGGTAGACGCCGACGCATTAACTTTATTGGCAAAAATGCCAAACCAAAAACTGCCTCCATCTTGGATTTTAGCCCCTCACGAAGGCGAACTGGCAAGACTCCTTGGCACCAGTTCTTCGATAGTGAAAGGTGACCGTCTCCATGCCCTTAAAATGGCTCAAGACAAGTATGGTTGTCATATCTTACTGAAAGGTGCCAACACCATTGTCATCGATGAAAAACAAAAAATGTACTTGGATTCCGAAGGAACCCCTGCATTGGCGAAAGCTGGAACTGGTGACGTTCTATTGGGAATCATCGCAGCACTGAGGGCTCAAAAGCTATCGGCTGTCGAGGCGACAACTGTAGGCGCCTTTTTGCACGGAAAATGCGCAAAGATGTGGCAAGCTTTAAAAAGTGATCATCTTAGCTTAAGGCCATTAGATATAATTGAAATGCTGCCAAAAGTTCTTTGGCATTTGAGATAGAGCAGATCACCTTGCTAACAAGGCGAAAGTTATTTCTTGTAAACTTTCTTTTCGATTTCTGCTTTAGAATCTTCAAGCATGACATCAACAAG
>CAZDHC010000132.1:0-8087 GCA_964505225.1 uncultured Bdellovibrio sp.
ATACGACGGGAAATAGTTGGGAAGCTACAGTTTTTCGTCCCGAGAAAGTTCAAGCCGAGCAAGGTGTGGCAGTCAATCTTGGTGCGATGGATGGAAGCGGTGCTTTTAGTCAAAACATGGGTCTACTCACTTTATTCCAAGAATCACAAGATGGTAGCTTCAAAGATTTTTCTAAAGATTCATTGGGTAATAAAAGTTTTTTTTACCAGTTTAATGCATTAACGTTAGCGCCGGCGTCTGGCGTGCCAGGTGTTTCAAATCCATTTAAATCAGATGATCAAGGAAATCCAAGTAATTCCGGGTCTTATGAAACTTACGATTTATATATTTACACGCAGAACTATTTTCGTGATTGGGGAAAGCCAAATTCACAGGTTCTGAATTTGATTAATATGTTTGGCGAACGCGTTTTCGGACGTTTACAGATGAAAGTGATCGTTCAAAATGCCAAAACTGGAAATGCAATTCCTGTCCGCACGATTCTTGTCAAAGATTTTGAAATCATCAAAACTTCAAGTGGATCACCTATTAATGGAATAGAACCTTCAGTAACTACAGATGGTAAATTGATAATTTTCAATTCTAATGGCTTGGGTGGCAATGGCGATGAGATTAAATATATCTACAATTCGAATCCAGCATCATTAGCAGGATGGACTACTCCGAAAAATATTTCATATCTCAATTCAGAAAATGATTCATTTAAAGCTCAGTATGTTTTGGCACGAAAACCAATTCTTGCAGCAAATGGTCAACCTTATTCACCCGGAGAGTCAATTCTTGGTGCTTATCCGTGGATTTCCTGGGAGGGTTCTGAAATAACCTTCATGGCCGCTCACGCACATCATCCGACAGCAGCTGCTCGTCGAACTGGATTTTCAGTTTTAGGAAGATGGACTGGAAATAAAGTACGTCACATCGATGGTTCTTTTAACAAAGATACAAAAGGGACAAAAACAATACGACTATTTACTTCTGCATTAGGCTCAACTAGTTCTATTTGGAATCCATTTAAAGAAGTCAAAAATGCAAATTTGCCATTTCTATTTGAATCTCCAAGTTTCTTTATGATTTCTTCAAACACGGCCGAGTTTTCTGAACTCGGATTCCATGATTTTGTTGATGGACGATATGAGATCTCGTTACCAATGAATCCAATGTTGAAAAAAGTCACTAATTCAGGTGCTATCAATGATGAATTTGATTTTGATCTAACGGCAGATCTATCGCAGAATCATCTTAATGGTGAATTGGCGAGTGGTGCATCTTTCCCATTGGAAAATTCAAATGGAATCATTGATTCTGTGAATCAAATTGGTTTTCGCGGACAAGCTATACAGTTTCCCGAATCTGGTTCTGTCAAGGTGAATGATCATGCAGCGCTGACTGAGACTTCATTCGGTAGTACTTATGAAATCTTTGTTAAGCCAATCGTCGATTTGTCAGCAGCGGCAAGTAACTCTTTTTTATTTTTGATTCATAAACCAGGAACTTTGAGTTTGGTTTTAGAAAAAAATCGTCAGCTGAATGCGCGAATTTGGATTAATGGAAAAGAATTTTCAACAGGCCTCGTAGGAACTGCACTTGAGTTAAATCAATGGACCCATGTTGCCGTAACTCACGATCCAGTAATTGGAAGCTTTAAAGTTTTTAGCAATGGTCAAAAGATTGGCGACATTAAAATTGATGTTGGTGTTGCTGCGAAATCAACATCAAAACTAATCCTTGGTCCCGGAGGACAGAATGTTGTCAATCAATCAGGTTTCTTGTTGCATCTCGATGAGTTTAAATATTCAAGTGTGGCTAGATCATCAGTTGAAATCGCAAACTCGGCGGCCATTCCTTTTGCACAAAGAAATTCAAGTTCATTAGCATCTCTACTGCCAAGTGCATTTACGACGAAAGATGCAAGATTACCATCAGAGATGAGCTTGTCAGCGGACAAAGTTCAATTAGGATTTTTACTTTTTAACGATCAAAGACTTTCGGTGAATAATAAAATTTCATGTGCTAGCTGCCATTCGGCGAGTAATGCTTTTGCTGACCCAGTTGATTTTTCTACGGGCGTTTTGGGTACTAAATTAACAAGGCATTCTCCTGTTGTTTTTAATCGTTTGTTTGGATCCACTCAGATGTGGGATGGACGATTTTCGTCGTTAGAGCAACAGTCGTCAGGTCCAGTGACTCACCCTTCAGAAATGGGTATGGCAACTTATCAAGCTCTTGTAGATAAGCTAAAATCAAATTCTTCTTATGTTAAGGCATTTCAAAAGGTATATAGTTCAGAAATTAAACCTGAATATGTCGAGAACGCTTTAGCAGCATTTCAACTATCGCTTGTGACGCAAAAATCGAAATATGATTCTTATTTTACAGAAGGTCAAATTGCAGCATTAAGTCTTGATCAAATTAAAGGTAAAGATCTATTTTTTGGTAAAGCGAAATGTGCGGCTTGTCATTCGGGGCCCAATTTTACTGACGAACTTTATCATAATACGGGATTATTTCCTACCGAGTCGGATAAAGGCCGAGGTGATATTACTCATCGATCTTCTGATCATCGTTTTTATAAAACACCGACATTAAGAAATTTAATAAATTCTGCACCTTATATGCATAATGGTTCTTTGCCAAATCTCGAGGCGGTCGTTCAACTGTATAATGCGGGTGGATTAGCAGACCCTTTGCGCGACTCTGAAATTAAACCACTTAATTTAACAAGTGAAGAAGCGAATCAACTTGTTTTATTTTTAAAAACGCTTACATCGAATATTGAGCCGATCATAAGTTTTAATACGTCATTGAAAAATGTCGAAGATGTTTACCCTGTAGCAACGACATGTGATCCGGCGACGAAACCAAGTGCATCAGATAAGGTGGCCTGTCAGGCTCCGAATCAAAGTCAATTGCTGGCAACACAGAATTACACAGTGTCATGTGAATCTGGCGCGTGGGTCAGAACAGCAAGTGGTGCTGTCAACTATGGTTCATGTCCTGTTGTTGTAACATGTGATCCGGCGACGAAACCAAGTGCATCAGATAAGGTGGCCTGTCAGGCTCCAAATCAAAGTCAATTGCTGGCAACACAGAATTACACAGTGTCATGTGATTCTGGCGCATGGGTCAGAACAGCAAGTGGTGCTGTCAACTATGGTTCATGTCCTGTTGTTACCAATGATTTTATTGTTGAAAACAATAAATCACTTAAGCCTGGAGAGTACTGGGGAAATTCTGTTTTAAGATTATTTTTCCAAAATGACGGAAATTTCGTTCTCTATAAAAATGGAACGCAGGTTCTGTGGAAAAGTGATACGCAAAAAAGTTGTCCGACAGCGACAAGTTGTTCAGCGGCATTGCAGGCAGATGGAAATTTAGTTTTATATGATGGAATGACGGCCTATTGGAACACGCGAACAGACGGGCAAGGTTCTTTGCGTTTAAAAATAACGGAAACCAGTCCTTATGTTCAATTAATTAATTCTGTAAATTCATCCGTATGGTCAAGCACTGGGTTTAAGATTGATTCAAATGATTTTGTCGTAGAAAATAGTTCTGTACTTAAACCAGGTGAATTTTGGGGTAATAGTGTTTTAAGATTATTTTTCCAAAATGACGGAAACTTTGTTCTTTATAAAAATGGAACACAAGTTTTATGGAAGAGCGATACTTTTAGAAGTTGTCCATTGGCGACAAGTTGCCAAGCTGTATTGCAATCAGATGGTAATTTAGTTTTATATTCGGGAACAAATGCATTCTGGAATTCCGAAACATGGGGTAAAGGAGCGCTGAAATTGAAGGTGTCCGAGACCAGTCCATATTTACAGCTGGTCAATGCAAATGGCGCGGCTCTGTGGTCAGGTCAATAGTTGACTTGTTTTTAGGTGGGAAAAATCTGGATCAAGAGTATTAAAAATATTATTCATCTCTATGATTGATTCTTGGTAATTATATTACCAGCATCATCCAAAAGAAGTGATCAAGCCGAAATAGGCAGGCAAGGGGGCTTATCCAGCCCATGAATAGATCAATGTTCCGTCTTTGATGAGGTTCATGATCGTCTGAGCATGTTTAAAATCTAAAGCCGGGCAACCCTGACTTCGTCCCACAGAGCCGGTTTCTTGGTCAACATAAGGTGCACCGTGGATCACGATCGCTCTTTCAAAGGCTTTCGAGTTGCTCATTGAAAGTCCGTGCATGCGAAGGGCTTTGCGAAAACTGCCGAAATACTCTTGTCCTGTTAAATAAAAACCTAATGAGGTCATGTTTGAATTCTCAGTGTTCGAAAAAAAATGAGCGCGGCCAGTGTGGTTGGGGTCTGACCCTTTGCCATGCGAGGTTTTAAAAGAGCGAACCTGACCGGTGGACAATTGAACAATGTGAAATCGATTTTGGTTTGAGGGCTTAGAATAGTCGATCACCACGATGTATTCTTTTTTAGGAATTGAGGCCTTGTTGATATTAAAAAAAATTAAGGCATCTTTTAATGCAGCTGTTGGCACCATTCTGCCTTGGTCTACATGCGAGTATGAATCAAGGATTTCTTGCTTTAGGTCCGCTTCAATTTGCCAAGGATTTGAAAATCCTTCAAGGGGTGCCAAATTTTGTTTTTGAGACACTTGGGCATTCAAGGTCAAGCTAGCCATTAAAGTCATTAAGGTGGAGATAAAGATAAAAAGAGGATTATTTTTTTTCATTTTGGCTATTTATTGCGAATATGAGGCCAATCGAGCTTTAGGACTAACTCAAAAAATAATGCCAAAGTGGGATCGTCAAAAGCGATAGCGGCACACTAAAGGTCACCATCAAATTGGCCATTTCGCCATCAAGATGGAACTCGTTGGCAACCACTGCCGAGGTGATCTGTGTGGCCATAGCGGATTCTAAAATTGTTACCAACCAGGCTGTGGGGTAAGTTTCCGAGTCCCCTTTAAAAAACTTAAAAATCAAAAAGAAGATAAACGGAATTAAAAACAACCGAATCGTTAAGCCGATGGCCAAGGGTTTAAAACGTCTTTGCAAAGTGGCCAAATTAAACTTCGCCTGAAAGCCAACGGCAAATAAGGCTAAGGGTACCAGAGTGTTCGAAAGAATTTCCAAAGTTTGATTCAGCAATTCGATTTTTTGAAAACCAAAAAAAGTCCAAATGAATGAAGCGATCAAGGCGATGAAGGGTGGAAAATAAAGAATCCGTTTTGCAATTGCGGCAGCTGAGACCTCTTTGCCCGAATACAATGCCGCGACCAAAATGCCCAAGGTGGAAACGATCAGAAATTCACCGGGTTGGTCGGCTAAAATCCCAAAGGGAATCGCGCTGTCGCCAACTGTGGCTTTTAATAGCGGCAATCCCACAAAGGAAGTGTTCGCTAAGCCTGTTGTTAAAATCATAGCGCCTGTTTTTTGCGGACTCCAATTCAGTTTTTTACTGATGGGTAGAATAATTCCCCAGGCTAAAAAAAACATGATCCACATAAATAGAACTGGGACCCAGCCTTGGTGCACAGGATCTGAACCATCAAATATTCTGGGGACGCGTAGTAAAATCAAAGCGGGTAGAGAAATCGAAATGACGAATGAGTTCAAGGCTTGGGCCGTATGTGCGGGAAATCGGCTCGATTTTTTTAATAGAAAGCCGACGATCAGTGAAAGGAAAATGACAGCAATATTTTGCATCTAGAGCTGATTCTATCTTTTACAGAAGTGTTCTCAATTTAAAACAGGAAGAGCTCTAGACTTTAGTCCTTTCGTTTGCCGCTTAGTGCATTTTTTTTTAAAATGGGTACAATTACAATCATGAGAAAAACCATAAGAAAAATTTGTTATATTTTTGCAGTCATTTTGATTTTAATTTCAGTGGGTCAAAATTCATTCGCCGCAAATGACAAAAAAATAATTCTTGGCGCTGAGGATGATTGGTTTCCGTACTGTGGTCTCATGGATGGAAAAATTGTTGGACTAGGTCCGGATCTGGTGAGGGCCGCCTTTAATGAGATGGGATATGAAGTGGAATTTAAAGCCTTCCCATTGGTGAGATGTTTTGCTGAAGTAAAAGAGGGAAGAGTTTTGGGTTGTCTGGAGTCGATTCGTGATAAAACGATTGAAAACGATTATATCTGGCACAAAACTGCTTTGTATCAATCCGAATTAAAAATTTACACGAACGCTGTCAATCCGAAATCTAAAGTAAGCGTAAAAGATCTTGAAGGGAAAACTGTAGGCGTAACAATTGGGTACGAATACGGTGCTGAATTTGACAGCAATAGTGCGATCAAAAAAGATGCAGCTAGGACTGATATTCAAGGGTTAGAAAAAATGGCAGCAAAGCGAGTGGAATATTTCCCGATTTATAGTCGTAATTTTGACTACCTTGCGGCGGTTAATCCGCAATTTAAAGATAAGTTCAAAGAAGTTGGTAATTTATTTTCAACAGATTTGTTTGTTCCATTTTCAAAAAAACATGTTCGTTCAAAAGAAGTAGCGGATGTTTTAGATAAAGGATTGGAAAAAATTATTAAAAATGGAATCTATAAAAAAATAGCAAATGATTGGTCCAAACCCGAAAAATTCACCAAATATAGAAAATAGATTTCGAGACCTTTTAAATTTGTCTGCGAAGGCGATTAAAAAATTTTCGATTCTTCCAGCTGGCAATAAACAAAATCCAAAAGAACAATTCGGCCATGGCTCCATTGGTGTCAGTAGGACCGTTTCTTTGGCTGGCTCGGACATCACAGCCGGGGATTAAACCGCCCATTTGGCTTTTGTTTGGATACAAAAAGGCGACACCGTCTTTATCATCTTGGGAAAGAAAATCGGGTTTGGGTCCCCAGCCGTGGGATTCGTAGGTCATCACCGAAGCTGGATCCCTTGAATGTGTTAAACCAATGGAGTGTCCCATTTCGTGAGCCAGTGTGCCCATAAAACCAGGAGTGTTGTTGGCGTAACTTGAACTCATCACAATGTAGGACGAACCTTTGGCATTATCTATGGTTGTTGCTCCGCCAATTCCAGCGCCTAAAGTCCCGCAACTGACTAAAATCTCGCCGGTAACCGTGCTGTTCAAAGAGTTTCGATTGACCTCTTCACCCAGGACTAAATGCAATTCGCTGTCGGCAACTTTGTTCCAATATTGCTCGATGGCCTGCGAAATAGCGCCGCGGACATCTGAATTCGTAATGCCATAAGAAGAGCAAGTGCCGGCCGCATAATTGACCACTGTATTTTTTGGGTCCGCTAATCGATAGTCAGGATCAATCAGGATAAATCCATGTGCGATAGAACCTAACAGATAAATAAAATTAAAAAAGAAATAAAGCTTCAGCCGATAGCGCATATACTCTCTTTTGATTATTGAGTGGTTGAAGAGCGTAAATCATTGCTTGAAATCCATAGCCCTCAATTGTTCTACCCATTGTCAACCAGCGATAGTCGATTCCAATATTGGCTGACAAGGAGGTTGAAGTTTTTGTGCCATCAGGCTGATAGGCTGTGGCTGTACCGGCGCCATTGGGAATTGTGACCGTGCCGCCTTCGCCAGTGATTCGTTTTGAAAAGGAACCCAATCCATAAAGTAAGCTAGTGCCAGCATTTCTCAATAGATTGGTTTTGCGGAAATTATAAAGTACATAAATCGTTTCGACTTTGTATTTTCCATAACTGTCATCCGAATTACTTTGATTGCTAATGTAGCCAAATCTGGGAGCAAAGTCATAGCCGAAAATATTCCAGTCATGGCCAATGGAAATTGCCGGAGAGGTGGGGTCAGTTTTTTCTCCTCCGCCGCTTCCTTGCACTTTTTCGTCGGGTCGAAAAGCGCCTAAGCCCAGATCGAATGCCCAGGAAAACGAAGACGCGCATATCAAGAACAGGAACGTTAGCTTAGTCACAATTTTCATTCAGACAATTGTGACTTAAGGCAAAGTTCAATGTAAGGAAATATTTATTTTGACACGACTGCAAAGTAAATTAGATTACCTGGAGATGAGAACAAAACATTTTTTGATTCCAGCTCAAGTTGAGCTGCGTCGTTTTGCAACCAAAGTTCGAGCCAAAGGCAATCAGCACTTTTTCAAGACTATGCCGGGGCAGTA
>CAZDHC010000133.1:0-7841 GCA_964505225.1 uncultured Bdellovibrio sp.
GGCTGGAAAAAAGGCTTGAAGACGACTTATTATCTTCGCTCTCGCCCAGCAACTTCGATTTCAAAGACAACTACTAAGAAATCTTCTGCAGCATCAAACCAATCTGTAGCGGCAACTGCTTCGCATATGGCTCAAGAGGCAGCACAAATCGCTACAGAGGCGGCTCACATCGCTGAAGAAGCAAAGAAGATTTACACGGACTCGGAAGCTTTAGCTTGCTCTTTGGAAAACCCAGAAGCTTGCGAAGCCTGCCAGTAAATTAAAAGAATAAATAAGGATTCAGAGGGGAATTTTTATGATTTTAGATCCAGGATTTAATTTAACATTACGACCAATGAAATATCCGGTTTTTTACGAAATGTATAAAAACGGAATCAAAAACACATGGACAGTTGAAGAAGTTGATTTTTCAACTGACCTAGTGGATTTACGCTCAAAACTAACGCCGGCAGAAACTCATTTGATCAGCCGCTTAGTGGCTTTTTTCGCCACGGGCGATTCTATCGTCGGCAACAACCTAGTGCTTAACTTGTACAAGCACGTGAATTCTCCAGAAGCTCGTCTTTATCTTTCTAGACAGCTTTACGAAGAAGCCCTGCACGTTCAGTTTTACCTAACTTTGCTGGACACTTACATCCCTGATCCCGAGGAAAGAGCGCGGGCTTTTGATGCCATCGAAAACATTCCATCGATCAAGAAAAAAGCCGCATTCTGCTTTAAATGGATTGATTCCATTCACGAATTGGATCGTTTAGAAACTATTGAAGACCGTCGTAAGTTTTTAATGAACTTGATTTGCTTTGCGACTTGCATCGAAGGTCTGTTTTTCTTTGGAGCTTTTGCTTACGTTTACTTCTTGCGCTCAAAAGGTCTTCTTCAAGGTCTAGCCAGCGGAACCAACTGGGTTTTCCGTGACGAAAGTATGCACATCAACTTTGCTATGGAAGTCATCGAGACTGTTCGCAAAGAAGAGCCGGCTTTATTCAACGACCAAATGAACGAAATGGTCACTCAGATGATTGAAGATGCCATCGAGTGCGAAATGGAATTTGCTAAAGACATTCTTGAGCACGGAGTTGCCGGACTTTCGATCAAAGACATGCGCCAGTACTTAGAGTTCGTAGCAGATCAGCGACTTGAAATGTTACACATTCCGCCTCGCTATAATGTTAAAAATCCGTTTGGCTTTATGGAACTTCAAGACATGCAAGAGCTTGCGAACTTTTTTGAACGCCGAGTTTCTGCATACCAAGTTGGAGTGACAGGAGCTGTCGCTTTTGATGAAGCATTCTAGCTTTAAGTACCCTATCTTTTTCTCTGTTATTCTACTGATTTGCTTTGGGATCGGCTTCTCGATAGGAGCCTTTCCCAAACAGTGGAAATTTTTAAAAGGTGATGACACTTCTGATCTTCATCTTCTTTTTTCAGACCCCAACCTGATCCCCAAAGAATTAATTTTTTCTTTCGAAAAGATCTCGGGAATTCACGTAGTCGTAGATGTCAAAGCTAGCCTGCCTATTTTTCAAAGCGAGGCCCATAATGCCGATCTATTGTTTGCTCCATTGGAATGGGTTGACACCTTAAAACCTCTTTTACATCCCCTTGAAAAAATCTCGCCATTAAAAGAGCAGCTTTTTTCAGACTTTCAAAGCTCAAGACTTGAGCCAGATATTTTTCTTCCAATGTTTTGGAAAGTGGAAAACGAAGGCCTCATTAGCTTTTATGGATTTTTAACAGCCCAAAACTCAAAAAATTTACACAAAGATGCTCAGTTTTTTTTGAAATATGTTTTTGAAAAAAAATCTAACATTGAACATTGGGCTACGCAGATCCAAATGGCAACCACACTCAAGTCTGATTCAAAATCAATCTTACCAGATTTTCTTAAGGCACAAAAAATCCGTAGTCACAATCTGTCAGCGATACAGATTAAAAGATCCACTGAAGATATTCCAAAACTACCACCCGCGACCCCAGCTAAAACGCCAGCAAAGAAATCTTTAAAGTCAAAAGAGGCAAAGCCAACTCTGTAATACCCTAAGTTTTAGCAGCCTAATGATGATAATTTTTTTATTTCAAACCTATAAATTTGAATTGTCTCTTAGGATCAAAATCTGGCTCTAAATCAGCCTGACATTTTTTGCACTTAAGTCCTGCAGGAAGAACCACCTTTGCTTCAACACCAGAAGAAGAATACCAGAAATTTTCATCTCTTTTTAAAGTCACTTCACTTTCGGAGCTACATTTAGTGCAAATAAAAAATGATCGAAAAGAATCGATTTTAAAATTATCCAGCATAAACCCAGCGACCACATTTGCCTGACTAACTAGAACCAAGGGACAATTTTGAAAGAATAACTGGGCTCCTTTAGAAATGCGAAGCCCCCACATGATCCAAGCCTTGATACCCATAGAGCTAATGACTGTGACATTTTTTAAATCAACGGAAACAATTTCTTTATCTTTAACTTGCAAATTATAAAGCTCGTTAGACTCGGTCAGTTGCTCTGTCAATTCAACTTGAACCTGGAGTCCATTTCTAACTGTCTTCATTCATTACCCCTAGAAAATGAAAACAACAATTTTGATTCAAGTCAACTGACCCCTTAATGGGGGCACAAGAAATTATATGCCGAATCTGGCATCATATAGTTGTAAGTTACATCTTGGAATGCCGCAGTTTGCGGTCTAATCTCCACGCCATTTGAATCGATCAATACCAACTGACCTTTAATTTTCAATATTGCCTGATGACTGTAGCCAAAAGGGCAAAATTTAGCTCTTTGACCCGGAATGATAAAGTGATATCTTCCATGCTCACATTTAATATTAGTCAACTTGGTACAACTATCACTCAAATCATCATCTCTACAATTGGCATTGATCACTAAAGGCTGCTCTTGATAGTTACTCACCAATGCCGACATTTGAATTTCGATTCGATGAGAAACGGCATCCATACCAAGATTGCACGCTCCACCAAGTGAAATCGCAAATTCGCCATCGGGCCCGGAAGATCTGGAATTTAAACTTGCATCCGGCAACGCTAGAACAATTGCTTCTGGCGCTATCGAACTCAACTTAGAAGTTCCTAGCTCAAACGGATTGGGATCGCTGTAGCTACTGCAGTTTTGATATTGAAAACTTAAAAGTAAGGCCACGACAGTCAATCGACCCCAAATTTTGATTTTTCGCCAAAACTTCATATAAACTCCCCCGCATTTATTTATCGGTCAAACGCCAGTCTCACTTAAGGACATTCGTCTGGATTCTCTATAGTCTCAAAGTGAGACAAATTGTCCTATAAGTAACCTGCACACTTGGCCCATTGAAATGAAATGCTCAAATTCTCTAGCTCGCCCACCTGGACCATGCTATTTCCATAGCGAAAACAAGTTGTTACGGATTTGATAACCTGATCTTCCAAAGGGGGAAAAATGATCAAAATTTCTATCCAAAAAATCGCTGCTCAAATTATTTTGGCAAGCATTCTATTCACTGGATTTTCTGCAGTTGCGGGATCTATTTGCGATGACCCATTAGCTTCAAACATGGTCTGCAAAGAGATGAAAAATATGCGAAGTCATATTTTAGTTTTAGAAGCTCAGCGAGATTTGGTTCAGTTCAATTTACCGTTTGTAGAAACAGTATCAGCTTCTTTGGCTCATACGGCTGAAACCTTAAGTGAAAAATTACCATCAGATCTTATCAGCCACCGTCCTGCCTTGTTAGCTATTGCACGACAAGCAAAACAAGCATCAAGAATGGCTGAAGGAAACAACCCTGATGCTTTAATGATCTCTAATACTTTAAGAATGAACTGCACCACTTGCCACGCCAGCGACATTGAACTTGGCGAAGGCAAATTAGGAAATGTTTTTAAATCTGATTGGAACGCAATCACAGCTCGCTGTAATCAACTAGGAAGCAACCCTTACCTTTGCAAACAAATGTACGGAATGATTTCTAACTACGGTTACATCGTTTCAGCTTACATTGCGGGAATTCAGGATTTTAAAATGACCGCTGAAATTTCATCTGAAATGTCTAGAATCGCTAAAGACCTAAAAACAAAAAACTTTGTTCACAGCCGATCTGAATTACTTCAAATCGTTTCGAACACTGCTGATGAAGCGACAATGCTTGCAAAAAATCAAGACCCTGCAGCTTTTGAAAAAGCTTACTCTGTCATCGAGACTTGCAACAAATGTCACTCTGAAACTTGGGGATCAAGTCCCACTCGTGCTATTTACTCTGTTTGGAAATAAGCATTTGGAGACGGTCCAGAACACTCTGCACCGTCTCTTTTTTTATGAAAAGTACATAAGGTGCTAACATCACAATTGCAAAAGTATAAAGCGCCATTGTGATTCCAATTCCCGCGTGAAAACAAACTCCTGCCATTAAAACATATTTTCGAGTCCGCTTATTAGCAACTAAGGCTGGAAAATAGACCTCAAATAGAATTGTCGTAAAGCTGATAAACACAATTAAAAGCGGTAAATTCTTGGTCCAAGTCAAATCTGCAATCACCATTTGCGGATTTGCTAGAACACTCCACAGAGCGGTTCCATCCCACCAACTGGCTCCCTTTAGCTTTTCAAAACCAGTGTAGACGTAGATCACACAAAGATGAACTTGTACCATTCGGTAGAACATCGAAGTTAAAACATCAGAAGACTCGGTCTTGAATGAGCCCTTAGACGCAAAGAATTTCTCTTTAATCCAATTCCAAACCGAAAGCCTTTCACAACAATTAGTTAAGGCTAAATACATTAAAAATATGCCACCAACTTGATCGGCTCCGAAGGCGACACCATAGTTTCTTTGAATAAAAGCGATCTGAAAAAAGGAACATAAAATCCCTACAACCCGGCCGCCAATTCCAAGAGCAAAAAGCGCCAAGCATAGTAAAAACAAACCGTGAACAACGCCAAGCCAACTGTCCGGCCAAAAGCTCAGTACCACCAAGGGACGATAAAATTCCGGCAAGGCCTTTAAAGCCAACTCTTTCGGCAAAATCCCCTGATCAGACAAAAAAAGATTTAAATCCTTTTGTCGATCCAAATACATAAAGAAAAAATCCGCACAAAGAATGATTCGAAATACAGCCAAATTCAACAGTGGAACCGGCGAGAACCAAAAGTTCTTCCAGCCATTCCAGGCATCACTTATCTCAGCTCCAACTGACTCAATCAGCTTTCTCACATTGCCACCTCGTCTTGATAAGATTGGCCGCAGCGGAAAACCTCTTTCATCATAATGTTTTCTGTGGGATCTGGCATATCACCAAGTCTGGCTTTATCTAGATTAGGAATTGGCTCTAAAATCTGCTCCATAGTAATCACCGAAGATCCTGGATTTTGCCGACACAGCCAAGGGCCTAGGATTGTTTTCATTCGACTGGTGTCCAATAAAAAGAACCTCAAAGCATAAAGAAAACGACGTTTTGAACTGTCAGTAACAATTTTTTCTTTTTCAGGAGGAAAAAAACCATCCAAAGGTTCGCGCAGATCATTGCCATTCGCATCTTCAAAACGAATGTTGTATTTTAAAAACATCGTATGCGCGGGATCCGGCGAGAAAAAATTCCAGGTGGTATTTAAGCCCAAGCTATTTGCATAGGGCATAAAATATGAAGCTAAACTTCTTCCCAAATAAGAACTCCCATTTGGGAAAAGAGTGATCACCATTATATGAAAAACTATAAAAAGACTAAGTAGACTCTGCTTCATCCTCATCCATGTGGTGTATTGCCAAATCATCGTCCACTGATGATTCGTCTTCATCTGAATACTCATCAGTTGAAGCTATATCTAAGTCTTCATCATTTTCAAATGCCTCAATCTTCTGCTCTAGCTCGCCAGCCACATCCACTAGTGGCTCACCTTGAACCTCAGTTGAACTGTTTGCATCAGCCAAAGCCTCAGACTCATTTGCAACATTTTCTTTTTTGGCAAATCTTGCGCCTGGTGCTTCTTCAGAAATGGCATTTTTCGCAAACTGCTCAGCCGTTCCAGCCATCAAAGCTTCGTCATAACGAGCCAGCCAATTGCGGTCACGATTTGAAACTTCTTCGTTAAAAGTCATTGCATCGCGAATGCCTTGAGCCTTTTCAGCATCCCGTTTTTGGCGCTGACGAATTTTCTCTTGCTCAAAGAAATCTGAACTTGTGGTGATTCCGTTTAATTGGTCTACAATTGTACCCAACTCTTCTTCACCTTCAGAATAGCTAGAGCCGATTTGTTGAGACAAGGAATCCGTCAATTGACCCAAAGTAGGTTTTGCTTCTTCTTCGGTCATACCTTCAGGCAATAACTCATCAATTTGCGACAAAGTTGGAAGCTCTTTCAAATTTCTAAGTCCAAAAATTTCCAAAAACTTTTTAGTCGTTCCGTATTGCATTGGCTTACCAGGAAGATCTGATTTTCCTTCGAAATTCATTAAGCCTTTTTCCATCAATGCGCGAAGCAAGTGACCACTTTCAACTCCGCGAATATCATCAATTTCAGATTTCACGATCGGCTGCTTGTAAGCAGCGATCGCCAATACTTCTAATGCCGGACCAGACAATTTGAACTGACGAGCCTTTAAAGTTCGAGTGATAAATTGCAAGTTATCAACTTTAGTTCTTAATTGGTAACCACCTGGAACTTCTTCAAGACTGATTCCGCGATTGGCACTAGCCAAATCAATTGCCAAACGATCTAGAGAACGCTTGATTTTGTCGCCACGAATATTAGTGCCTTTAAATACCAATTTAATAGAAGCCAATGAAACAGGGCGATCTGAAGCAAACAAAATAGACTCGATGATCGAATCCAGCCTTTCATCTTCGACAAATTCAGTGACTTCAATATCAGCTGATTCAAATGCATCCAACTCAGTGCCTTCTACTGATTCAATGTCAGGCAAAGCCTCTTGTTGAGCGTGCAGCTCTTGCTCGCTAGCCTCTGGTAAAAATCCTGAAGCTTCTTCTTCGGTGTAAATATTGGTCCCAGCGAATTCAGCTAGCTCTGATTCTTCCAAGCTAGAATCTTCAGAAACCTCTGCAGCCTCAAGAGCCTCTTCATCTTCTAATTCAGTTTCTAATTCAGCTTCGGAAACCAAAACCTCTTCAACAGAATCAAAATTTCCAGCTGCTGCCAACGCGTCAGCCACCAATGATTTAACATCTGCGCCAGAATCCAAACTTTCTTCAGACTGGTTATTCACTTCATTGTTGGATTTCTTTTTTCTAGCCATTTTTTACCCTCAACCTATAAACCGTAATAATAAACTTTATTAAATTAATTAAACTTCAAATTCTTTTGGTGACTCTAACTCTTGTTCCGCCGCCAAAATCTCATCATCTGTGGCCATTTCTTCAAGTGCCACGATCTCTTCTTGAGCCAATTGTTCATCATCTTTTTCGTCTGGCATCACAAATTCCTCAGAAGCCACTGCCGTCATATCTTCAGTGTTTTCCGCCTCTAAAGCCAAAGTGACATGCTCTTCTTTCATGAAATCTTCATCAACTTTGCCCGCCTGTCGCATCATTGTCTGAGCAATTTCATCAGCGCGCATACTGTCGTACTCTTCAACTCGATCTAGGATATTAGTTTCAATCTTAGACTTCGCTTGAATATAGATTTCTTGATAAGTGTCAGGCTGATAAATGGTCACTAGGCCCACTTTACCAAGCTCTAAAATACTTAAAAATGTAATCAACACTTGTCGTCTTTTATCTTCGACCGAATCAATCAAAGAGCTCATCGCCACCTGAGAGCCCACGATCAAACGATCTTTAATTTCCAAAATTCGATTGGCGATACTTTGAGCCTTAGCTGCCACTTGGTGAA
>CAZDHC010000134.1:0-7652 GCA_964505225.1 uncultured Bdellovibrio sp.
TACGGTACTAATGGTTTTGCTAATAATTTAGAAACAACAACGGATAATGGTATTTATAGTGGCACATACAATTATGCAGCAACCACTAGTAATTTGATTAATGGTTGTCTTGATTCTGATGGAGATGGTATAACTGATCTTTTTGATATTGACGACGATAATGATGGTATTTTAGATAGTTCAGAACAATCTGGTGCATGTGCTAGTGTAACTTTAACGCCTTTTTCTGCAACTTCTAGTCCAGTATATGGTGGTTCTACAGCCATGCGAACAATTGATGCGACTGGTTTTACAGGTACAGGACTTGCCGCTTTAGCTACATCACCAGCTACACTTGAAAATGCTTGGTTATTAAAAGAGCCTGAAACATCTGGTTTTATTGAATACTTAATGCCAGGAGGTTCTAATGTAGGGGGTGTGGCACTTTGGGCACCAGATGCCTATAACTATGGTGGTGGTGATGGACCTCCTAAAGATTTTACTGTAGAGGTTACCTATGAGGGTGATCGCGTTTATACCTCTTCGATTTTTACTACTGCTCAACCAAATAGTAGTGGCGCATTACCAGAGGCTCAAACATTTTATTTCCCTAAAGCTTTAAACAATGTAACTAAAATTCGTTTGAATTTTTTAAGCGGATGGTATGATATTAATAATAATAGTATTGGTCAAGTAACCACTGAAGGTATTACAGTGAATGCTGCCTACAATATGTTCTTGGGAGAATTCCGTGCCATTTGTGGTATTGCAGATATTGATTCAGACAATGATGGAATTCCAAACAGATTAGATTTAGATTCCGATGGGGATGGTTGTACAGATGCAGTAGAAGCTGGTGTTAGTGGAACTTTAAATTCAGGTACTGTAAAAAATGGAGTAAATGGTGCTGTTACTTCTACAACAACTTTATCAAATGCAATTGCTGGCACTTCGGGTAACTACGGCACAAATGGTTTAGCGAATAGTGTAGAAACTGTTGCGGATAATGGGGGCATCAACTATACAAGTTCTTATGCTTATGCAACTTTAAGAGGCTACGCTGCTTGTGCAGATTCGGACAATGACAATATAAATGATGTAATAGATGTAGATGATGATAACGATGGGGTATTAGATATCACAGAGTTATCTTGTGTCACACCATTAAATGCGGTTGCTCCAACTATTGCAGGTGCATCAAATATTTTTTCAGATAATAATGCTGGAAACTTTATAAAATTAGGAGGCGCTACTCTAAGTAAAGTATCAACAACACTTTATGAAACTAATATTGATGTTGTTCAATTATCTGGTACCAGTTCTGGGGCTATAGTATTAAATAACTCTTACCAACAATTAAAGATTGCAGTAGCAGATCTTGACCAGAGTGAATCTATGACACTAAAAGTGTATGATGTTTTAGGAAATTTGATCACACTAAGTTCAAGTAATATCTTACAAAGAGGGGCTTATGTAAATCCAACCTATGTATCTGGATCATCTATCGTTTTAACTGCTGCTGGTGCGCTTACTTATGATGGTTCAACAAATTCTATTTCAAATATTTTAATTCAGATTCCTTATACTGCTAAACGAATTGAAATATACAAAACAGCAGGTTCACAAAATGCTTGGGTGGGCTTATTGGCAGGTTGTAATGATGGTGATACAGATAATGATGGTATCCCGAATCGCTTAGACCTAGATTCAGACGGCGATGGATGTTCAGATGCTCTAGAGTCTAGCGCAACAGCAAATGCAACAGCTAATTTTGCCTTTACAGGTACTATGGGCGCAAATGGTTTAGATAATAGTTTAGAAAATACTGCAGACAATGGCCTAGTTAATTATACATCTACCTATGATTTTGCTGATTCTAAAAATTTCGCAGTTTGTTTAGATACAGATGGAGATGGAGTTATTGATGTTGCAGATGTAGATGATGATAATGATGGTATATTAGATGCTGTAGAATCACCAAGTTGTTATTATACACAAGCAGAATGGTTATCAGGCAACAGATCTGATGTAACAGTTAGTACTACATTGGCCATGAATGCCACTTATGGCAACCCTTATAAATTAGTGGATGGAGATAATGGTACAGCAGTTGCTAATTATGGTGTTAATTTTATTGCATCTACAACAGCTGCTCAAACAGTCTATGCATTTAAGATGCCTGTGCCTGTTGAATTAAAGACTATTTATATTGGATACATTAATGCCAATACCCATTTTAATACCGGAACGGTTTTAAGACTTGAGGGGTCTAATGACAATACAACTTGGAATACATTAGGAACTGCAACTGTGACTGGAAATGGAACCGTGTATAGTGCAGTCACTTCTGTTCCTGGTGTTACAGGTACAATCAATGCTAATTCATTTACTGTAGCGGATAATAATAGAGGTAAATATTTATTTTACAGAATTTATTGGGTTTCAGGTGGAGGTGTGAATGCAAATGGAAATTCAAATGAAGTTTACTTTGAAACATTTTCAAACTATCAACCTAGTTTGCATGCTAAATTAACATGTATTTCAGACACAGATGGTGATGGTGTTCCTAATCATCATGATTTAGATACTGATGGTGATGGATGTAGCGATGCAATTGAAGCAGGGGTTACGAAATCTATATTAACAAATGGTACTGCTATTAATTTAACAGGAACAACGATTAGTTCTGGTACTACAAGTTCAACTATGAGTTTTGCAGTTGTTGCAACTTCTGGTTCTATTTCTGCAACTTTTGGAAACAATGGTTTTGCAGATGCATTAGAAACTACTACTGAGAGTGGTGTTTATTCTGGTACTTATATTTATAACTATGCTAGGTCTGCTGCAGTCGTTGTTTGTATTGACACAGACAATGATGGGGTGGTAGATGTTACTGATTTAGATGACGACAATGATGGTGTTTTAGATACAGAAGAATGTGCTGCATTCAATATAAATAATGTTTCCTATTCTCCCGTTGCTTATTCGGTTGTAAATGGAGCTTCTGCTTCTCAAACTTTTCCAGCAGCTCCAGATGGTTTAGTGGTGAATGTGTGGTCATTGGATAATTCATTTAACATTCGAATTAACGGCACGCATTTAACCAATCCGGAAGAACTTCAATTTTTCCCTAATCAATCCACCGATGCCGTTTTTGAATTCTTAGATGGTACAACACAAGGTAATATTTGGGAAATAGCAGGAAATAAATTAAAACCAATTATCCGTATTTATATTGATCAAGTAGGTCGAATTAAAGTATTTGGTTCTAAAACAAGTGGTGGGGTATTACAAGAAATGCGTTTACGTAATGGTTCGTTTAATAATATTACTTTAAATACAAATTCTACCAATACCTTTCAAATTGGGCAAGAAGTTATTGGTCAAACATATATTACTGGTGATTATGGTATAATAGTTCCCCCTTCATGTGATGATGATAATGATGGAATTCCGAACGGACAAGATTTAGATTCGGATGGAGATGGATGTCCAGATGCTAAAGAGGCTGGAGTCATTGGAAGCTTAAGTTCTGGGGATGTTAAAAATGGAACGAATGGATCGGTTACATCGACAACTAATTTACCCAATGCAATTGCAGGTTCTGCTGGAAATTATGGAGCGAATGGTTTAGCGAACTCGGTTGAAACTTCTTTAGAATCTGGGGTTGTTTCTTATACATCCACTTTTACAAATTTTGCGCGTTCAAGTTCAATAAATGTTTGTTTAGATAGTGACTCTGATGGAGTCGCAGATGTTTTTGATATTGATGATGACAATGATGGAATTCTAGATAGCATCGAACAAATAGCTTGTTCTGGAACAGGTGTTGATCTTTCTTCCATCACTTTCTCAGGTTCAGCAGTGACAGGGAAAACAGCAAATAGAATTACTTCGTCTAATACCAATGGGTGGCTTTCATCTTATTCTGAGGAAAATTTTTCTTTACCACTTTCATTAAAATTCAAAAGGCCGACAATAGGTAATCAAGCGATGTTTGGTTTGTTCCCTGTTAGTTATGGAACTCAAAGACCCGAGAATTGGAATGATGATGCTTATAAGTTTTTCTTTACTTCAACTAATGTTAATGTGCCATATGGTACCACTTATAATGTAAGCCAAACAGCAACTACTTCAGATGAGTATAGTATTGACATATCAGTTACTGGATATGTAACTGTTAAAATAAACGGAATTCAAAAAGCAGCTTTTCAAGGAGTAAATTCACCTTATAAATTGGCGGTTTCTGGTTTAACAACAACTGTCTTTACAGATGTCAGTTTATCTAATCCTTCGAATCCTTTAGTTTTAAATTGTACAGATACCGATAATGATGGGGTGCCTAACTATTTAGATTTAGACTCTGATGGGGATGGATGTCCAGATGCAAAAGAAGCTGGAGTGATTGGAGTCTTAACTACAGGTTCAATTGTCAATGGCACTTCTTTAAATCAAACCATTACAGCGAACGTCGAAAGTGCTGTAGCGAGTGGGACATATGGTGCAAATGGTTTTGCAGATGCGTTAGAAACGACAACTGAATCTGGAATTTATACAAGATCTTATTCTTATGAATTCGCTACTGCACAAGGTGTAAATGTTTGTTTAGACACGGATAGCGACGGGGTTGTAGATTTACTAGATATTGATGATGATAACGATGGCATTTTAGATGCAATTGAATCACCAACTTGTTTTTTCTCTGCATCAGAAATAGGTAAACCTATATCCATTTCATCAGAGTTAGTAGCTTATTCTTCGTATGTAATTGATAATGCGATTGATGCAAGTCTAACATCTACTTCTGCTTTTAATCCAAGTGTGAATTGGGTGAATAAAGTAATATTTAAATTGACTGCTCTTAGGCCTATCCCTATTGCTGGAATTAAATTTGATTTAAGTACATGGGCTATTTCAAATGGAACTGGTAACACATTTAAATTACAAGGTTCTAATAATAATAGTACATGGACTGATCTTTCTGGCGCTTCATCCTCAACTTTAACTGTTGGTAGTTATATATTATCAAATACATCTTCACCTACTATTAAATATCAATACTATAGAGTTGTTGGTGTTGCGGGTTCTTCTTATTATGGCGGCGTGACTGATATTAATTTTATATTTAATACCTCTTTTTCTGAAAGTCAATATCCAAAGCTGACTTGTACACAAACTGCAAGTGATACAGATAATATTCCTAATCATTTAGATACAGATTCAGACGGAGATGGATGTAGTGATGCATTAGAAGCAGGAACAACCACATCTACATCAGATTTCGAATTAACAGGAATAGATTTTGGAGCGAATGGTTTTGCAGATATATTAGAAAAAACTGCACCGGAAAGTAATTTATATGCTTCAATTTATACAACAGAATATGCATATAATGCAGCCATTAAAGTATGTATCGATACAGATAATGACGGTGTTGCAGACATCGTTGATTTAGATGATGATAATGATGGTATTATAGATGCCATAGAGTCTCCTTCATGTTTTTATACTGTGGCGCAATTAGCCATACCATTAAGTGTAAGTTCGGAAATTGAACATTATTCTACAGCTGTAATTACAAATTCAATTGATGCAAATGCTACAACATACTCAGCTTTTAATCCAAATATAAATTGGGTAGGTAAAGAGTTGTATAAGTTTACCGCAAAAAATTATATTGCGATTACTGGAATGAGTTTTGACTTAGTTAATTGGGCCATTTCCAATGGGTCAACAAACACATTTAAATTACAAGGATCTGGTGATGATTTTTATTGGACAGATCTTTCTATTACAACAGCTTCAATAAATAATACAGGTACATTCACTATTGCAAATACCTTAGCTACGAATACTAAATTTAAATATTTTAGAATCATTGGTGTAGCTGGAACAAGTTATTATGGGGGTGTTTATGAAGCGAGGTTTAATTTTGCAGCAAATGCTGTCCCTAGTGCTAATCCATTAGCTGTTTGTACTGAAAACCAAGACGGGGATTTATTACTTAATCACCAAGATTTGGATTCCGATGGTGATAATTGTCCTGATGCAGTTGAAGCTGGGGTGACTTTATTTTCTGGATCTAATGTTGCAATAGGAGATCGATTAACAACAACAGTCATTGCAGAGCCTTATGGGAATAACGGATTTGCTGATGGACTAGAAACTGTTGCAGAAAGTGGGATTTATTCAAGTACTTATAAATACCTCAATGCAATTAATTCAAATATTGTAGCTTGTCTGGATTCAGATTCGGATGGGGTTTCAGATGTATTTGATATAGACGATGATAATGATGGTGTGCTTGATGAAAAAGAACAAAATAATTGTATTACCTCTGGAATTGATTTAACTAAATTAAATTTTAATGGTTCTGCAGTTACAAACAAAACCACAAATTCAATTTCTTCTGCCGGCGGTGATTATTGGAGAACATCTTATACTGATGAGAATTTAAAACTCCCAATTTCTTTAAGTTATAAGTATACTTCTACAACTGGTTATGCCATGTTTGGATTATTTCCGGTAACTGGAACACAAAATGCAACAACTTGGACAGATGGGGCATATAAATTTTATCCAACTGTAACAAGTGTTTATGGTTATTTTACAACTGCATGGGATTTTAGTGATAATATTAAACCAACTGATGTTTTAAGCATTGATATTAGTACATCTGGTTATGTTACAGCTAAAATTAATGGAGTTGTTCGTAAAGCTTTTCAAGGTGCAGTATCAGAATATAAGCTTAACATGAGTTCTTATCGTGTGGCAAATTTTGCAGATGTGGTATTGACCGATGCAAATAATTTACCACTTTACTCATGTTCTGACATTGATACAGATACAGATGGCATACCTAATAGGTTAGATTTAGATAGTGATGGTGATGGTTGTCCAGACTCTAAAGAAGCAGGCGTTAGATCATCTGCCTTAACAAGTGCTACCATTCAAAATAAAGTTAATAATGTATTAACGTCTACACAAAATGTGTCTAATGCAATTACAACCAGTCCTTTTAATGCGAATGGATTTGCTGATGCGATTGAAACTGTTTCTGAATCAGGAATCTATTCTGGCACATATACTTATGAATATGCGATTGATGCAAATGTGAGCACATGTATTGATACAGATAATGATAATGTTCCAGACTATTTAGATTTAGACGATGATAATGATGGCGTTTTAGATACAATAGAATGCCCTGCACTAGCCACTTATAGCTTATATACATATAACTATCCCGCAACCTCTTTAGCTTCAAATGTTCCTGTGAATATTATTGGATTGAATACTCAAGATGTAGTTTTAGATCAAAGAACAAATGGATTAGCATCTAATTCATTTTCATTCAATTCAATTTCCAATTGGAAATTAGTGGCTTCTAATATTCAGCCAGCATCCAATAAAACTGTTAGCGTTAAAATTACACCCACTGCATCTACGAATGGTTCTTATGTTTTTGCGGATGCTATGTTACTATCTAATGGGACAAATACCTATGTAATTGATAACAATACTACAAATACGGGAGGTTTTAATTCTACAGGAACATGGTCACAACAAAGTGGTGGTTATGCGAATACCAACTCTTATTTAACTTATCCAAGTTATGCAGGGAATACTGCAACATGGACATTCTCAAATATTGCATTACCAGTCATTTGTGA
>CAZDHC010000135.1:0-7372 GCA_964505225.1 uncultured Bdellovibrio sp.
GCCGAATTTTTTAGGCTTTCGACAATTTGATCAGCACTATCAAAGACCTTTGCTGACCTGCCGGTTTTTTGTAAATCTTCGACAAGCTCATCGCTTGAAAAACGATTGCCTTCATCAATTTTGGATTGATCAAAAGCTCTGGCAATCAAAACTTCATCTGAGGTTTGAAAAGCTTCTACATAGTCCTGCTGGAAAACTTTTCTGCGAGAAGTTGCCGACCTAGGTTCAAACACTGAAAAAACTTTTCTTCCCGGATACTTGGCTTTGATTCCCTTAACTGTTTCTTTCACTGCTGTTGGGTGGTGAGCGAAATCTTCTATAACAAGAACTCCGCGAGGCTCCCCTAAAATTTCTTGGCGACGCTTAACCCCCAAGAAAGATTTCAAACCTTCTTTGACTTTTCCTAAATCCCAGCCCAATTGATGAGCGATCCCGACGACTGCCAACGTGTTTAAAACGTTATAATCACCAGTCAAAGTCACAGAAAAAACTCCCAGATCTTTTCCCTGAAATTGAACCGAGAAAGTCGTACCTTGATCCGTGATGGATTGAACCTTCGCCTGATAATCGCCTTTAGTTAGTCCATAAGTTAAGTTAGCCTTAGCCTTACAACTTTTTCGAAGTTCCATGACATTATGATCTTCTGCACAAGCCATTAAAGTTCCGTCAACCGGAACCAAATCCATCAGCTTTTGAAAGGCTGCTTTGACCGCATCCAAATCTGCGTAAATATCGGCATGGTCAAACTCAACACTCGTTAAAATCGCATGTTTTGGACGGTAATGGACAAATTTAGGAACCTTATCAAAATAGGCGGTGTCGTATTCGTCCCCTTCGATGACAAAAAAATCACCTTGAGGATTTTGAAAACTTTGCGAGAAATTTTTAGGAATTCCACCAATTAAAAATCCTGGTTTTTGCGCGCAAACTTCAGCCACCCACGCCATCATCGATGTGGTCGTCGTCTTACCATGAGTCCCACTGACACAAATGCACTGTCGATTCTCGATAATAAATTCACCCATTGCTTTCGGCAAAGAGGTAAACGGAATATTCAAGGCCTTTAATTCCTGAGCCTCTTCATTGTTGGCAGAAATCACATTGCCCACGATCACAAAATCAGGTTTCGGATGAAGATTTTCTTTTTTGTAAGGCTTCATGATCTGGATACCTAAGGCTTCAAGCTGGGTCGACATTGGAGGGTAAGGATTGAGATCACTGCCAGTGACTTTATAACCACGGTCTTTTAACAAACCCGCTAGCGAAGCCATCGCAGTTCCACAAATTCCCATCAAATGAATATGCGCATTCTTTTTTAGATCACTGATTTTAGACATAGCTAAACTCTTTTCTTTAAACTCTTTTCATTCCCTCAATAATCCAATTGTGTATCTTTGGACGAAGGGCGGCAAATTCTTTTTTCTCGCGACCTAAAAAGACTCGGTTCGAAAGTATACTGACACTGGTGTCGGTAATTGGATCATACCAAATCGAAGTTCCCGTAAACCCCGTGTGACCGACAGAATATGGCGAAAGATATTGTCCAGAACTAGAAGTTCCCGGTGACGGCATCATATAACCCAATGCCCAATCCCCATGCCCAACCGGCCTCGACCTAGAAGCAAACAACTGAGCGGTTTTTTGCCGAACACTGGTTTTTGAAATTCCGTTCAATTGCGACCTTAAGAAAATTGCAAACCAACCTAAATCATCAATGCTGCCAAAAAGCCCCGCATGGGTCGAAACCCCTCCAAAAACCCAAGCATTGTCATCATGAACTTCGCCTTGCATGGTTTTACCCCGCCAGCGACATCTTTCCGTTGGAGCATAGAATTTGGCCGGATTTTTAGGCTCATTATTGGGATGAAAATCCAATGTTGTTCGCGAGTAAAATTCTTCTTTCATTTTGGACCAAATCTCGATCAGGCTCGTGCTATACATAGCTTCTAAAACATGGCCCAAAAGAATAAATCCCACGTCCGAATAAACGCTCACTTCTTTCGAATCAAGCTCGGTTGCGCCGATGATTCCCTGAGTTTGATGCCAGCGCTCTTTAAAACTTAAATTCAAATCTACCTTTTGGTAAAAAGGAAGCCACCATACCAGACCCGAAGAATGATTCAAACAACTTGCAATGGTCACCTGTTGATGCGGAAACCAAGGACAAAACTGAGAAACTTTTGAGTCTAAATTCCACAATCCCTGCTCAAAGGCCTTCATCAAAGCTTGTGTAGTAAAAATCACCTTAGTGAGACTGGCCAAATCGTAATAGGCAAATGTATCCCCTACTGAAAGATCAACAACCTTTTTACCTTGAACGTGAACTTGCACCTGCACGCCGGGTGCTGCCGGAGGCAACTCAGATTCGATTTGCTTAATCAGTTTTTTTTCAAATACCGAAAGACTCATTTTCTTTTTCCTGCCACAATTTCTGTTTCAACGCCGGTACCAACAGTCAAAAGCCCTTCGATGACACCTTCAGATTTAATGGACTGAAGTTTAGCCTTTAAACCCAAAGGCAAAATACGATTTTTCATACCGTGGCCGATTTCTAAACCTTGATAACAAGGAATTTTTGAGCTGAGCGCAAATCGCTCAATGGCGTATTGAACAAAATTAGTCTGATCTTTTTCGTCTCCGCCAATAAAATCGCCAAACAAAATGGCCACACAGCCATTCAGAGCTTTTGCTTGCGATAAATGCTCTAACATTCGGTCAATGCGGTAGCCACGCTCGCCGATCTCTTCTAGTACCAGGATTTTTCCTTTAGTACTTAGGCTTAAATCAGTTCCTATGGAACTTTCTAAGACCACCAAATTGCCACCTATCAGTGGTGCTTCAATTTTTTTTAATTTTTCAGCAGCCTTATTCAAGGGCTCTAATTCAAAATTCAAATTTTGAATTTCACCAAAAAGCACCTTGCGACACTCTTCCACTTGCTGTGCTGGCAGTCGTCCTGAAATCATCGTTTCAAGCAAAGGCCCATGGTAAACTGGCCATTTCCATTTTTGATTGAGCAGCAAATGCAAAGAAGTGATGTCGCTATAACCAATCAGTGGTTTTGCTTTTAAAGGCTTTTTCATTTTGAGCAGTTCTGGAATCAATCGATTGGCACCGTAACCGCCGCGCAAACACCAAACTGCTTTCGAATCCTTTGCTGAAATTGCTTTTTTAAAAAGCTTTAATCGAACTTCGTCTTCGTTAGAGTGAAAAGGGTGCTCATCAAAAGTTTCCTCAGGCAAACGAACAAACAATCCCCAAGAAGTCAAAAGCTCCACTGCCAGCTTGACGTCTTCAAGTCTTGAACTTGAACCTGGAGAAACGACATCTACCAAATCACCTTTTTTTAATGGAGAAAATCCCGCCATAAACCGCGCCATTTCTTAAAGAACAATATTTTGAATATTTTCAACCCAAATTAGGAAGAAATATTGTCATATAAGGGTGTCGGATATTTCTCATCGAAGCAAGCTGCACAGATAGATTTTCCTTGAAAACATTTACGCAGGCCTTCCATAGACAAATAGCCAATCGAGTCCGCTTCGACAAACTTTCGGATCTGCTCTAAGGTCTGATTGCTGGCAATAAGCTCACTTTTTTGCGGAGTATCAACTCCGTAATAGCAAGAACCCTTGGTCGGCGGACTGGCAATGCGCAAATGAACCTCTTTGGCTCCAGCTTGGCGAACCAGAGCCATAATTTTTTGGCTCGTGGTTCCCCGAACCAAAGAGTCATCGACCACAACCACTCTTTTACCAGCCAAAACAGCCGTTTGCGGATTCAACTTCACCTTAACTCCAAAGCTTCGGATGGACTGTTGAGGCTGAATAAAGGTTCGCCCCACATAGTGATTTCTAATAATTCCAAGTTCAAAGGGAATTCCACTGGCTTTACTAAATCCCAAAGCAGCAGGAATTCCACCATCCGGGACCGGAATGACCACATCCGCCTCAACTGGATTTTCGAGAGCCAACTGCGCGCCAAATCTTTTTCGGGTTTCATAAACCGACTGCCCAAACACCACCGAGTCTGGTCTAGAAAAGTAAACATGCTCAAAAATGCACTGCGCTGACTGCACCGATTCCGCATAACGTTCAGAATGCTCACCTTCTTGATCCACCCAAAAAATTTCACCGGGCTCTACTTCGCGAACCAATTGCGCCCCAATCAAATCAAAGGCGCAGGTTTCACTTGCAACTACCCAAGACCACTGCCCTTGATCATTTAGCTTTTTTCCGACAACCAAAGGACGAAATCCATAAGGATCACGAAGAGCCACCATTTTATCATGAGTCAAAAGCACAAAACTAAAAGCTCCAACCAACTCTGGAAGGGATTTTTTCAAACATTCTACGATATTAGAACTGGGCACCCGAGAAATCAGATGAAGTAAAATTTCAGTGTCATTGGTGCCTTGAAAAATTGCACCCTGCTTTTGAAGCTTGGCCCGCAACTCTTTAGAATTCACAATGTTTCCATTGTGAGCCAAGGCTACCGGACCACTTAACAAATCAGCAGTCAGTGGCTGTGCATTGGTCAATAAATTTTGACCAGTGGTGGAATAACGAACATGACCGATCGCTGTTCGCCCCTTTAATAAATCCAAGGACTCATCGTTAAAAACTTCATCTACTAAACCAAGACCCTTGTGATGAAAATGTGTCGTTCCATCTAAGGAAACAATCCCAGCAGACTCTTGGCCACGATGCTGAATAGCATAAAGACCAAGATAGGCTAATCTCGATGCATCTTCGTGATTCCAGATTCCAAAAACACCACATTCGTCTTTTAGACCTTGCTTTAACATGGCTGAACTCCTTGGAAATACGATCGCAATCCATCTTGATAATTTTCACCTAAAGCAACTAAATCCAAAGCAATTGAAGAAAGTTTTCCTGCCTTCAATTCAAACTTTCCCTGCGCCGTGCTGCCAATTTCCTTAAACTTAAGGTCTAGGCTTTTCGCTGCAAAAACTTCTGACAATTTTGCTTTTAATGCTGCTGGATTTCTGGTCGCCAAAATGACGTCGTAGAATCTTTCATTGACCAAATCCATGAATTCTAAATCTTCAATTTCGGCATCAATACCAATGCCGTCCAATGACATTTTCGCCAAACTTAAAGCCAAACCACCACCACTAACTACTTGTGATGCTACTAAAAGATTGGATTCAGCAACTTCAAGCATCGCTTGAACATAGGACGCCTGAGCTGGGACTGAAAAATCACCGCTGAAGCTTAATTTCATTTTATTTTTTTCAGCGAATAATCCATTCGAAACACAGCCAACACCTTGAACCACAAAGACAGCTAGACCTTCTTCGGAAAAATAATCCAATGGAATATCTTCCACATCTTTACGAATCCCCACCAAACCCGTTGCCGGAGTTGAAGTGATGTTTTGCCCCATAGTTTCGTTGTAAAAACTAACGTTGCCGCTGATAACTGGCGCCTTTAACAAAATTGAACTTTCAGCAATCGCCTCAACAGCCGCGACAAATTCAGACATGATGTTTTTCTTTTCAGGGTTACCAAAATTCAAGCAGTCGGTGACCGCCAATACTTTTGCTCCCTTGATGGCCATCTGTAGACTTGGATAAAAAACCGAATCATAGCCGCCAATTTGCGCATCCATTTGCATCACATGATTGCGACACCCAACTGCAATCGCAAGCCCTCTTCCCGAGTCTGGAAGTCGCAACATGGCCACGTCGGACTCGGACCCGCGCGCTGTCATCAGCCCCACTCGCTGATCATATTGCCGATAAATTGGCTTTCGCGAGGCCGCTACGCTTGATTTCAAACTTGTCTTGATCCAATCCGAAACAAGCCGGCTATCAACAACCTTAGTCGACTCTAATTGAGAGGCTTGACTATGTGCCACCCACGAATCAAAAGGTCGATTGTACATGGGCGCATTTTCAACCAACAAGTCGGGATCTAAATCCGTCAGACATTCACCCTTCCAAAAAAGTTTCACTCTTCTTTCATTGGTGATTTTTCCAACTACAGCCGCATCCAATCCCCACTTCGTATACAGGTCTTGAATTTGCTTTAACCGCTTCGGTTCACAAACTAAAAGCATTCTCTCTTGAGATTCAGAAAGCAAAATTTCTTCTGGAGTCATGTTTGGATCTCGAAGAGGAACCTGATCTAAATTCAAAATCATTCCCACTTGACCTTTAGAGGCCATTTCAAAACTAGAACTAGTTAGCCCCGCAGCCCCCATGTCTTGAATAGCCACCACTAAATCTTGCTGAATGACTTCTAAGCAGGATTCAATCAAAAGCTTTTCAAAATAGGGATCTCCGATTTGCACATTTGGTTTTTTAGCCTCGGAATTTTCATCAAAACTTTCCGACGCCATGGCCGCACCATGAACACCATCTTTTCCGGTTTTGGCACCGACATAAACAACTAGATTTCCCTCACCCTTAGCTTTTGATAGAGCAATCTTCTCACCTGGTCTGAAAAGTCCAACCGCCATCGCATTGACTAAAATATTTTGATTGTAGCTCGAATGAAAATTAGTTTGCCCAGTGACAGTGGGAACACCGACGCAATTGCCGTAACCACTGATTCCGCGAACAACTCCATCCATTAAAAAAGGCATGCGTTCAGCAGTCACTTCACCAAAACAAAGATAATCCGCAATTGCGATAGGTCTTGCTCCCATAGTGAAAATATCTCGCAAAATGCCACCGACGCCAGTTGCGGCGCCCTGGTAAGGCTCGATAAAGCTCGGGTGATTGTGAGATTCCATTTTAAAAGCAATGCGTTCATCAAAACCCAAATCAATCACTCCGGCATTTTCACCCAAAGAGTTGACCACGGTTTCATTGATAGTTTTTCCAAACTTTTTTAAGTGAACCCTAGAGCTTTTATAGCTGCAGTGCTCGCTCCAAAGAGCAGAAAAAAGCGCCCACTCGACATTACCCTTATCATTGTGTTTTTGGTCTTGTGGCGGTCGCCCCAATAGCTCACAAATCTTATGATACTCAGCCTCGCTGATTCGATAGGTCTTTAATTTTTTTGCCAAATCGCTCATAAAAACCCCCAACCATCTAAACCACCCATCCAGCCAGCGACTGCGCGCTCTGGATGCGGCATCAGCCCCGCCACATTTTTATTGGAATTTAAAACACCGGCGATATTACCAACACTGCCATTTGGATTGTTTTTATAAGTCAGCCAGATTTGATCTTCGTCTTGAATCTTTTTTAAATCTTCCGCACCAACAAAGTAGCGCCCGTCGCCGTGAGCAATGGGCAATTTAATATTGTCGTTCTTTTGCGCTTTTGCGGCGAATCGACTGTGGGATCCTCGAAAATTCAGATCAACCCAGTCGTCGATAAATCTTCTGTTTTCATTTT
>CAZDHC010000136.1:0-7308 GCA_964505225.1 uncultured Bdellovibrio sp.
TGAGGCAAAATAGAGCAGGTGGGTTTTGGTTAAAAGTTCTTCTAAGTTTTCAATTCGAGCTTTCGCTTCGATGGACTCTTCAGACTTGAGTGCAGCAACGTAACCCGTTTTTTCTAAGACAATTTGATAAAAATCCAGAACGTTGTGTTCTTTGGACATTAAAATCAAATCATCCATTAACAAAATAAAATTACGAAGCTTGGATGTGGTTCCGGCATTGAAAACTCGCTCTTCGCAAGCTTTTCGTGCGGCTTCAAGCATGCTCAGTTTATGAGTCATCGAAAACTCTTCTAATTTTTCAAAAGTCGTTTTGCCGATACCGCGAGCTGGAACGTTGATGACTCGTTTTAAAGCCATATCATCCGTTGGGTTCATCGATAATTTCAAATAGCCGATGACGTCTTTGATCTCCATACGTTCGTAGAACCGAACGCCACCAACGATTTTGTAAGGCACGCCGTTGGTGCGAAGTTGCTCCTCGAGCACTCGGGACTGAGCATTGGTTCGATAGAAAATAGCGTAATCATTGAGATTGCCTTCGCCTTCGGAAATCATAGCTTGGATTTGTTTTACGATCCATCGGCCTTCGTCGTATTCGCTTCGCTCTTCACGGACTCGAATCAAATCACCTTCGTCATTTGAGGTGAACAGGGTCTTATCTTTTCGTTCGGTATTGTTCTTAATAACGTGAGTCGCAGCTTTAACGATATTTCCGCTGGAGCGATAGTTTTCCTCTAATTTGACAACCAGAGCTTCGGGAAAATCTTTTTCAAAATCTAAAATGTTCGAGATGTCGGCGCCCCGCCAGCTGTAAATCGATTGATCTTCATCGCCGACCACGCATAAATTGCGCGATTTTTTCGCCAACATTTGCACGATCAAGTATTGAATGTGGTTGGTGTCCTGATACTCGTCCACCATGATGTATTTAAATTTTTCTTGGTATTGTTCGAGCAATGCTGGATACATTCGGAAAAGTTCAAAAACCTTTAACAATAGGTCGCCAAAATCCAAGGCGTTGGCTTTTTTCATTTCCTGTTCATAGAGTTCGTAAACTTCAATGGATTTATCATCCAAAAAAAGGGTCGAAGATTTTTGAACGTCGTTAGGGCCAAGCGCTAGCATTTTTGCTGAATTGATTCGACCTCGGAAAGCCTTGGCCGGATGAACTTTGTCATTGATGTTCAAAGCCTGCATGACCTTTTTGATTTGAGAAAGCTGATCCGAATCATCATAAATACTGAAATGAGATTTATAATCCAATAACGGTATATGTTCGCGTAAAACTCGATTGCAGAAACTGTGGAATGTTGAAACCCACAGTGGCTCGCGGATCGAAACGCCGATGTCCATCAAGATTTTAAAAATCCGATGTTCCATCTCTTTTGCGGCTTTATTGGTAAAGGTAACGGCTAAAACTCCGTCAGCTGGGGCCTTTCCCGAAGCGATCAAATTGGCCATCCGGTGGGTTAAAACTCGAGTCTTTCCAGAGCCTGCTCCAGCTAAAATCAATAGCGGGCCCTCAAGGCTTTCGACAGCTTGCTTTTGAGGAGGGTTTAAACCTTTGGTTAGGAACTCTATATTCGCCATAAAGATCGCGCATCTTAGGCTGTGTAAGGGTTGCCTGTCAAAAGCCAATACATTGTGAAAGTGACAAGACCCCCGTATAACTGCTTTTGACAAGAAAGTGGTCATTAATGGCAAGGCGCATGAAAATTCAATTCTGGGGATCGGTATTGCTGTCGGGGGCCATGCCTTTGATTTTGCTTTTGGGCACTTTGGCGGGCTGTTCGTTCAAGAAAAAAGATGAATCCACTTCGGGCACCACCAGGGTGCAAATTCCATTTTACTTAAACGGAAAATACAGCCTAGAGGTCGTCGATCTTTTTAGCCTCAACAACATTTTAAATCTTCAGGGCTCGGCCGCCTTGTTTTTGATGGACCCTGACAGTGTGAGCGGAAAAATCCGCGGTCGTCCACCGGTGATTTCTTATTTTCGAAATTCAAACGGAGTGGTCATTGCAAAAGATGATTTAAGTCTTCAGCTTTTGACGGTCTATGCGCATTTCGAAAAATTGCAGGCATTGGATGCGGCCGTGGGTGCCAAAGGTGTTTTGCGCTATCCACGAACCATTGCTGTCAACGCTCGTTATAAAACAAATCAGGGGCAAATCGAAAACAATGCCTTATTTTCTGGGCAGTTCGATACATTATTGCTGGTTCCATACACGCAAAATGCTTTGCCGATTATGGCAAATGGTGGAGTTTTAGCTCACGAGCATTTTCACGCACTTTTTCACTCGCTATTCATTGCTCCTTTGGGTGCCAGCTATCCCGAAGCTAGAAAATCAAATCCCCATGACAGTTCAAAAATGCAAAGAGCATTTGGACTAACAGAAGAAAACAGCCCAGATGACATGGTGGTGGTTGGTTCGCCTTTGACGGCAGAAGAACTTCGCGCAAAATACCATGCTGTGGTTTTGCGAGGAATCAACGAAGGTTTGGCGGATGTTTGGGGTTGGGTCTATTCGGGTGATACCAACTTTGTTGGCAAGTCTTTGCCGGTCGAGAAATTTTCTAGAACTTTAGATCAGCCAGTTTCTTTTTTGTACTCGGAAAAGTCTATCATGGGATTGGTTGAAAGAAGTGATCCGGACTTAGAGATGATTGGCCTTCCTTATGAACTTGGGAACGAGTTGGCGCGAGCCATACGAGGATTGGCAAAAGTTTCAGCGCAAAATCGAAATCTGACTGAAACTCAGTCTCGAGTTTTTACTGGAAAATTGA
The DNA here is from genome assembly GCA_964505225.1 of uncultured Bdellovibrio sp. Lineage (GTDB taxonomy): Bacteria > Bdellovibrionota > Bdellovibrionia > Bdellovibrionales > Bdellovibrionaceae > 21-14-0-10-47-8. The sequence goes on from CAZDHC010000136.1 coordinate 2,788, forward strand.
TTTTGAAATCACTGTCGGCATTGAGCACTAGGTTTCAAAGCCTTTCCACGGCGCAGTTTCTTTCACCTAGTGACATGATGACGGCCGTCTATGATCAGCTTCAAGAGCCTTCTCTTGAAGAATGCCATTATATTTTCAAAATGTTGCCGGCGGCTGATGGTAAAACTGACTTTCAATCTCGCTGTCAAAAGTTGAGTGATCAAATAAATGAGAAACCGGTGACACCATGAGATTCATTCAGTTTTTTGGCTTACTGACACCGTTCATGATTTCTGTTCAGGTTTTTGCCAGTGGTGGAGCATCTGCACAGTCTTTAACACGAATAGAAAATTCATCTGGAGCCATTCTGAAAGAAGTTAAGCCAGTTCGCTTGATGTTGTCCTATGGTTCTGAGCTTAGGCCCGAGCAAGATGTGGATTCCAATTTCAAAGATCAAGTCATGGAGAATTTCTCACTAGGTGTTGGTTATCAAAGTTTTGTTTTTATTTTTGAACGGGCCGAGTTTTCTCAAACAACTGGAAATGCGGCACTTCGTTTGGAAAGTCGACTTGAAGACGATATGTTGTGGGCGCAATATCGAGCATTTTCATGGCATCGAATTGTTCCATTTGTAGCAGCGGGTGCTGGAATTTATAAAGAGTCTGTGACAACTTCCTTGCTGGGAAGTTCTCGCACCGACCAGTCGGATGCCAAATTTTTAGGTGGAGTGTCTTTCGGTCTTTCGACCGATCTGCCCTTGTTGTGGTTGTCTGTCGAAGCCCGAATTTTAGGCGGCGACGATCTGCCCCAGCAGCTAAGTTTGGGAGCACTAGCTCGCATTGGTGTTTGGTTCTAAATGGCCCCAAAATAGTTGGTCCCTTGTTTGCAATTTCCTGAGTGAGATCAACTAACATGCTCGGGGGAGTCATGAATTTAAGTATCAAATCAATTGTATTGGCATTAGGGGTTCTTTCATCAGTATTTATATCAACAGCATCGTGGGCTCAAGAAGCACCACAAGGTGCGCAAATCGTGGGTGTCAGTTTGGCAGGACCTGGTTGTCGAAACGCAACAGCTGGTGTTGCGATTTCACCGGATGCAAAAGACCTATCGATTTTATTTGATGAATTTTTCTTAAACGCTGATGCATCCAACGTGAATCCTCGTAATTTGCGATCTGAAGTTTCTTGTAACGTGAATATCGAAATGCAAATCCCTCGAGGCTGGCAGATGGCCTTAGTTGGTGTCGACTACCGAGGGTTTGCAGGATTACCAGCTGGAGCAACGGGTTATCAAAGATTTTTGTATCAAGGTCCCAACATGCCAATCGTATCTTTGCGGGAAGCAACTTTTAGCGGTCCTTATAACAACAACTATATTTTCCAAGCTCAACAGAAGCCTTCGCGATTGGCTTACACTCCATGTGGAATTTCAAATTTCCGTTTAGCAATGACTGCAGTTCTTGGAGTGGCATACGCGCATCGTGGAAATTATCCGGCAGCTATGATGTCGGTTGATTCTCAGGATTTGAGCGTCAAACAAAGCTTCCAAGTTTCTTGGCTCCGCTGCCGATAGGTACCAGCTACTTTTCTGCGTAACGACGTGTTGTAAAAAAAAAGGCTGTCAGATGACAGCCTTTTTTAATTTCAAATCTAAATTAAATTCTTATTCAGCAGAGGTTACTTTTTGAACGATAGCTGAGCTTACTTTTGCTCGGCTCATCAAATCTTTTTTGTATGCGTCTGCTTCTTTTTGGGTCGAGAACAAACCAACACTGACTCGGTACCAAGTGGTTCCCTTTACAGTTGCCGAAACATAGAAAGCACTGAAACCTTTTGTTTTAAGGTCTGCAGCCATTGTTTGAGCTTCTTTCTCGGTTCCATAGGCAGCAACCTGAACTGTGAATTTTCCAACTGCGCTTGAAGCCACTTCTTTAGGTAAAGAAGATGGAATTCTAGAAGCAGGCTTTGCTGGATTTTCAACTACAGCAGAATGACCTTCGGCCATTCTTTGAGCTGGCTTCAACGCCTCTTTAGTTGTTGCAGCTTCATGCTTAGTCGGTGAATCGTGTTTCGCAGGCGTAGCATGATCATCGTGAGTAGTCGATGCCGGCGCGTGACCTTTTGCTGGAGCTTCATGCTTTGCAGGTTCTTCACCGTGCTTTGCGGCTTCATGTTTCGCAGGAGCAGCACCATGAGTTGGAGCTTCGTGCTCATTTTTTGCGGCATCGCCATGTTTTGCAGGAGCAGCGCCGTGTGCAACGGTCTCGCCATGTCCGGCAGATTCGCCGTGACCAGCAGCTGGTTTTTCGTCATCAGTGACAAATTCTTCTGCAAGCTTTGCGATCTCTTCGTCGTTCAATGCTTTTTCAGGAATCACATCATGTGAATCAGGATTTACTGAAGCAACTGCTCGACCTTCTTCGCCTTCTTTAGTTCCATGCTCTTCAGCAACAGCGTGACCGCCGTGCTCAGATCCTGGTTCCAATTGAGCTAGTTTATGTTGATTATCGCTAAATTTCTTACCAACGAAAGTTCCGATTGAAAACGAAAGCAATGCGATAAAAAACACTAACACCAATTTTACGACCACATCCGTCTTGGATCCGTATCGTTCCACAGCCATAAAAAATCCCCCTTGCAATCATGTTAGCTTCGGCCAACAATTCAGGTCAATGGCTCATAAAGGTGGACTTTAATTTCATGATGGATCAAAACGAAAAACTAGACTGGGAAGCGGTGCTCTACAAGGCCATCAAGGCCGCCAAATTGGGCCGCGAAGTTCTTCTTAACTATTATGGACGACTTGAGCGCATTGAAAGCAAATTTCAGGCGGGTTTGGTCAGCGAAGCCGACAAAGAATCCGAGAAAACAATTTTTGATTATCTGCGGAAAAATTTTCCATCAGATGAGTTCGTTGGCGAAGAATCCACACTAGACTCGACTAAGATCGGGGTCTCGAAAGCTCGGGGCCGCTGGATCGTGGATCCGCTTGATGGAACTACTAACTATATTCATCGCTTTCCAATTTTTTGTGTCAGCATTGGTTACGAGTATGATGGAAAAATGCAAGTCGCCGTGATTGATGTTCCTATGTTGAACGAAGTCTACACGGCAATTCGCGGGCAGGGTGCCTTTGTCAACGGTCGAAGAATTCATGTCAGTCAGACCAAAACTTTACAAGATTCTTTATTGGCGACCGGATTTATTGGCGAACAAGAAGAAAATCTTCAAGAGCAGCTCAAAGTGTTTTCGGATATTGTCCGCAAATGTCGGGGAGTTCGCAGAGCCGGTGCTGCCGCTTATGACTTAACCCAAGTCGCTCGGGGAGTGTTCGACGGCTATTGGGAAAAAAATATTCAGCCCTGGGATGCTGCGGCCGGAATGTTGCTAGTGACCGAGGCCGGCGGAAAAGTTTGTACCTATCGTGGAAAAGAATATTCACCTTATAAAAATTCAATTATCGCGACAAATCCATTTTTGTCAGAAACCTTGGTCGCAGACTTTGCTCCAATGATTAGTGCTAAGACAGATTGATTCAAATTGTGCTCCAAATAGAGGAAGCTAAATGCAGATTTCCACGAAAACCTGTTCTAAAATACTAGTCACTGCATTTCTGAGTCTGAACTTTATATCCTGCAGTCGTTTATCTTTGGCGGTGCGATGGGCTGACACCGTGATAGTAGAGGCAGTTGATTCTAGATTTGATTTAAGCTCAGAGCAAAAAAAAGAGTTTCGAGTTGAAGTTGAAAAATCACTGTCACAGATCAAGAAAGAAAAGTTTCCTCTTTGGGCCGATAGACTAGACGCCTGGGCTAACTCAATTGAAAAAGAGAAAATTTCCGAGGCTACAAGCAAAGACATGTGGAACTATCTGCAAGCTGAGTTTCGAGATCTGGCAAAGTACGCTGAACCACCCATGATGAAATTGATAGATCAAATAAATGACGCCAATTTTGAGGCAAATAAAAGTAATGCTCTTGAAGAATTAGTGAAAAATAGAAAGAAGCTAAATTCATCAGATCAAATAGCTGCCGACACCAAGAAAAAGTTTATGGCCTGGATCGAGTTTTGGCACGACTCACCTACGGAAGAACAAGAAAAGAAATTGAATGAATTCCTGAAGCAACATCCATTTCCAACCGAGGCCTCTTGGATTCATCGCGAAGCTCAGCTGATTAAATTTTATGATCTTAAAAAAGATAAAGCTGCTTTAAAAAGTTGGGTGAAAGATTCTTTGTATAACCCAGAAAAACTCCGTCCAATTGACTATCAAAATTCGATCTTGGAATGGCAAAAAAATTTACAAGTATTTATTCTTGAGTTTCATCAGTCTTTGTCTGTTGATCAGTTGAAATACGTACAATTACAACTTCGAAAACGCTCCACAGAACTTCGTGAATTAGCTGCAAAATCAAATTAATTTTGTTGGCAAAGATTTGCTCAGCAATTAGCATTAGATCCGAATGAATTTTCGAAAACTTCTTTTTTCTCAACGTGGCCAATCGATGATCACAGCAATGTTGCTGGGATTTGGTATGGC
>CAZDHC010000137.1:0-7304 GCA_964505225.1 uncultured Bdellovibrio sp.
AATCATTTTCTCAAGCCGACACAACCGACTATAGTAAATATGGCGGAGCTGGTCTTTGACTCACGATTTCAAAAAAATTAGCCGAAGCTATGGGCGGCAAATTGACGGTGCAAAGCCAAGAAGCCAAAGGATCAGAGTTTACTCTGACCCTGCCTTTGAAAGCGGAAGGAATGAGAAGCTTATCCACTCAAAACGTTCAAGCCAGTGTTGGCAACTGCTATTTACTAACTGAAGATCAATCCCGAGAAACCAGCTTGCTCTTCTATCTGCAAAAGTTTTGCGCTCAAAAGAATTTAGAACTGGTCGCCAATTTAGACCTTTCAAAAATGCATTCAGACGACGTTTTATTTATCGACTTTAGAAGTTGGCAAAAATATTCGTCTCAACAACAAAGTGATCTTGCGAAAGTTTTGAAGGATCTTTCCATTTACACTGTTTTCTTAACACTTCCGACAGAGCTACAAGATTTGATGTATATTCAAACTAAACTGAATTTAGATCACATGCACTATATGCCTTTGCCTGTCGTGGTTGGGAACTTAACCAAAACACTCCAAAATCGACCTACGACAAATCTTAAAACTCAACCGACAGCTGCACCCGAGGAAACACCTAAGGTCGAAGGCGAATTACATGCCTTGATTGTAGAAGACAATGAACTGAATCAAAAAGTCATCGCCGTCATGCTTAAAACCATGAATATAAGCTATGAGTTTGCTGACCACGGAAAAGCGGGATTGGACATGGTCAGTAGCAGCAAAGATCGCTTTGATTTTATTTTGATGGATTGCCAGATGCCGGTCATGAATGGCTATGATGCCACTCAACAGATTCGAGCGCTATCGGACCCAAAACTGAAGTCGTTGCCAATCATTGCCCTGACGGCCAGCGCTTTTAGAGAAACCAAAGAGGCCTGCTTTGAGTGCGGAATGGATGACTTTTTAACCAAACCTATTCGTTTAAACGATCTAAAGACGGTCATCGATCGCGTTATCAATAGGACCAAAAAGAAATCGGCATAATTGAATTTAGATAAATTTATTTTAAAGTTCCGCAAGGCCGGCTTTTTTAAAGGCCGGCACATATTGCATGTCCACCTTCAAAATATGTTCTTGAAGCCAAGTCTTTAAAAAGTCTAAAAGCTGAGGCAATACTTTTTCACCCTGGATCAACTTTGCTTGAATCTCAACTGCCTTTGCTTTCAAAGCTTCATGAGCCTTTTTATGCTCTTGCAAATGATCATAGGAAACTTTGGTCATCAACTCTTCTTCGGTTTCAAAGTGAAAAACTGTGTACTCGATCAAGCGATCCATCGTGTATTCAATCACAGCCTTTTGAACACCTGGGTCTTTTTCCTCTTGAACATCAAAAAGATTGTTCACAATATTCACCAAACTTTGATGTTGAAAATCAATTGTTGAAATTCCGATTTCGTATTTTGAAGACCACTCGAAAAACGCCATATTCTATCCTTCGTTGAGTATGCGATAAATCATAACGAAGTTAGGCCTTTTCTTGCATTCAAATTTTCCAAATTCGACCGTCTAGTCCAGTTTCAAAAACCTAAATCTTAACCTTTAGTTAAGACTTCTTCGTTTAAACATCGCAGCCGAAAAAAGCCCAACCTGAACTCCAAGAAAAACTGCTATTGCCAGAGCTCCGCCGGCCGAGAATCCATAGGAATGAAGTCCACTGGCTAATACAAAATTAACTCCGTACCAGGCCATCACCACTAGCAAATAGGCCATCGTCGACCACGCTAACAAGCCAAAATGCTTCAGCCATCCAATCAGTCTGGCATGCAACAAAATTAAAAAGCCCAAGTCTGCAATCAGGGCCCAAGTTTCCTTTGGATCCCATCCCCAAAAACGTCCCCAAGAATAATCCGCCCAAATCCCGCCCAAAATAATTCCTATAGTTAATAGAAAACAACCCAACTGAATCATGCGATAGGCATAGTGAGAATATTGTTTGTAAAATTCCTCGCTCGATTTTCCAAAAATTTCCCGAATTAAAGCGACATTACCAATCAACATGGCAATCGTAAAAGCCGCATAGGAAATTGTGATCGTCAGAACGTGCAACGTGAGCCAATAATTGCTTCGCAACACGGCGACAATTGGATCCATACCTGGCTGCAAAACCAAAGGAATGCTCTCAGTTAGCAATAGAATTCCGGCACTGGCCAATGCCAAAAAGGCTGTGAGCTGAAAATTGGAATACAAAAGCAACAACACCACACTAAAAATTGTCACACCCAAAGAAACCCAAAGCATGGTTCCATACATATTTGTTACTGGCGCAAAACCAGTGATGACCACCCGAATTGCAAAACCCAAAGCATGAGCGATCAAACCAGGAATCATTAGAATAGCAGCCGACTTTTTATTGAGAAACAATTTCCATTTCTGAAAAAACAAAAGGCCCGCAAAAAATAGATACCAGATTGTCGCAAGCAAAAAGGGATGAATATTGTTATAAAGAACTTCTAACTTTAAATGCTGCTTCCCCTGCTGGACTTCGACAGGAACGGAAACCGAATCGGCGGCCGCCAACAATTTTCGAGCGGAGTCTTCTCCAGGCTCCGTCAAATAATCTGAAAGTGCCAATTGAGCGGAATTGGGCTGATTGGAGAAATCCAAATTCAAACCTTGAGCTAAATGTTCTCCCAGTTGTATCTGCCGCAAATTCCAGACTTGATGGTAAGTTTCAATAATGACTTTTTGCTCCTCACTGAGATTTTTACCATTCATTTCCTTTTTGCTCATCAAAGATTGAGCCAATGTCGCAAGTGAAGTTGAATCCAATTCATTCAAAGAAAACAATCGACGCTTTTTATCTAAGCCCAATTTTTCACGAAGTTCCGGAGATCTAACGTCGATGATTTGAAGTTGATTCACTTCTGAAAAACCCAATAATGCGAAATAGAAATTGGGAGCACTGATCCCCCAAAAACTATATTTCCCAGTCAAAAACAAAATGGATTCACGGGCAAAAGTTTGAAACGGCTTAATTCGACCATTATCTTGAATCGGCATCGGAAGCAAAAAATCAAAATTTTGACTTCCGGCATGTTGTATAAACTTCTCTTGAACGGATTTGACATTCTGCTCTGTCGCAACATTTTTTTCTGTCTCGATCCCCTTCACTGGCCCCGACCAGGTCAATCCAATACTGAAACCAATCGCTGCCAAAAAAAGAAAATTTACTTTTCTGAAAAACATTAGGATGCCTTCTTTCGATAAAATCGACTTCTCATCAAGGTAAAAGTAATAATCCCAATTCCCAAAATCAAACTGCCTACATATTTCCAAGGTCGTCCCGGATCTTTATTCACAGAAAAAATGGAAGCGGTTGGACGCCCAGGGTGAAGTTCGTAGCTGGATTGATAGATCGTAAAACCCGCTCGCTTCATTGGTTCATTCATCGAAATTTTTTGCGACTGCTGATCTTGGTCAATGACCACTTCGCTTTCAAAAGACATCGGAGTTTCTGTGCCTAAATAGTCTTTCTTGGTAAACGCCTTTAAATTTAAAGTAAACGGCAACTCTATTGACCTAGGACCATAATAATAGGTCACTTTTTTCCCGTTTATAAAAAAATCGCGAGATTCATCTTCCATCAACCAAAAAGACTCTGCAAACCCTGGCGGATGCAGCTCTACTGAACTTCTAGGCAAAGGCTCCCCTGGCTTAACCTCGGCTGCTACAATTTTTTCTTCTACGGCAGCATTGGTCATCAAAGAACCAATTCCCAGGGTCATCCCCATCCAAGGACTGGTGACCGTAGCGCCGGAACTTGCCTTTTCTGTGGCCACAACTTTTCCGTCTTTGCGAAACTCAATTTGAATTTGATCAGGATGAGCAACATCGTAAATAAGGGAAATCAAGTGAGTGCCCATCGGCCGACCATTCGGCGACATCATCGGCTCAACTTCAGTCAGCGGCGCGACCTCGTCCCTTTGGTATTCAAAAACCAACCCCAAAGCTCCGTCTGAATTTATAGAAAAATCCCGAAACTTGGCGAAAGCAACTTCACGAACTTTTGCTTTTCCGTCAGAAATTTCCAACTGAAGCGCTGGATTTACGTTGGCCTGACCGCCATCATATATTTCGGATTTTTTTCCGACCAAAGCTTGCTCAAAAGATTTCACCAGTCTAATTCTTTTTTTTCCAACAGACTGAGCCCCCTTTTGCAGTTGCTGCAACGAAAACTGCGCTATTACTTTTCCACTCGTCTTGTCTTTAACAAGCAACAGATTTCGCGGATCGTTTTGATCATTACCAATCTTCTTCTGATTTTCTGAAGTTTTGAACTTGAGTTCGATTTGAGCAGGCCCTAAATTTAATTTGGGTTTGGCCTGACTGTGCAAAACCTCACCTACGGAAAAAAATGGACTTTTCAAAAATATTCCAACTGCTAACCCAGAATCTGGATTTTTTGACTCGACAAATTCTTCTTTCACTTCAGAAAATGGCAAAATTGTTTTTACACCCCACGGCTCGATGGGTGATTTATGAACTTTGAAAAATGGTTTACTGATGGTCACGATCGCATGATTTTGAATTTTTCCGTCAATCGAAGAGTACTCAGACTTTTCTAAAACCAATTCAGGTAAAACTAATACCTGATTGCGGCTACCTTCTTCGACCCGAAGTTGGCCGTCGATTCCATAGACTCCGGTGATCATCGCACCAATCAACAAGGTCAACAGACCGATGTGAGTGACTACAAATCCCGTGTGATGTTTTTGAAAGGGATATCTTGAAATCGTGGCGCAAAAAATATTGATCCACAAAAGCACCAGCAAAACCAAAAACCAACTGGAATCATAAAAAATCAATCTTGCTAATTCTGTATTGTAGCGACTTTCGACGATCGTACCTGCGCCTATAACAAGACTTACCACAATGAGCAGCGGAATCGCCAAACGAACCGAAGATAGATATTTAAAAACCAAGTTTTGTTGCAATTTCTTAAGCCAAATCATTGAGTTACTATACTACAACTGGACCTTAGTACAAGAAAGTTAGTCCCTAAAAAAGCCGAATAGTGACTCGACACCTCATCAAAGAAAGCATTTGGAGATTTTATGAAATCAATAGCAAAGGCCATCACTTTTACCGTTGCAATACTAACCTTGGCCGCTTGCAATAAAACAACTTCAAATGACAGCAGCGACCCCACCGTCAAAACAGAAAAAACGACCACAGTTGTTTACCCGCACGATAAAGATTTTTACAAAAAACACGGAGCCAACTATTTGCAAAACAAAGATCAGTGTTTGGGTTGCCATGGTAAAGATGGCTCTGGAGGCACTGCCAATGTCTCCTGTCTCCAATGTCACCAAGGATTTCCTCATGCTCAAAATTGGGTGATGCCAGATCAACATCCCGTGCAATTTGTGAAAAGTCCACAAAGCTGCGCTAGCTGCCATGGCGAAGATTGGAAAGGCGGAAAGTCACAAGTTTCTTGCCTGTAGTGTCACCAAGGATTTCCTCACCCATTGCAATGGGCAGCCCCTGAAAACCACGGAAAAACTTTTGTCGCAACTAAAGACAAAAAACAATGTCTGAATTGCCATGATCAAAATAAAAACCCTTCTTTAGCTACCAGATGTGACACCTGCCACAAAGCATTTCCTCATGACAAAAGTTTTGTTGTCGGCGGAAAAGTCCACCAAAAATTAGGCGCGACTTACGAGGGAAAATGCTTAAACTGTCACAAGGATTATAAAGAAAATATGCCCAACTACCAAGATCCTGATGAAGGCTTGGGATGCTTTGGCTGCCATGAAGGCAAAATTGAAATTCGCTGGATGAAAGAAGAACCTCCGACGACAACTTTACCGGGACCGAGTGGCTTGAAAGCGAAAAAGACCGAGCGAATGCCAACAAGCTCGCCCCATAAAAAAACAAAAAAGAAAACCCAATAAGTTCTCATCTTTCTTGAGCAGCTTATTTATCTTCAATAGGCTGCAGTACTGGCTTTTTATCATGTATTGGAATTAAGAAATCTTGAAAATGACAACTTCGACAGCCAAAAGTTTTGGCCACCTGATTTTCGTGTGATTTTTCATGACAGCGGACACAACTTGAATCCACGGAAGAAAAATTGTGCCCCCGGTTTTGCGGTCCACCATGGCAATCCGCACAAGTAATGGCCCTGCTCTCGCCCTTTTCTTTATTGATTTCAACTGTCGGACGAAGCTCTTCTATATTTCTTTCGTTTTCAGTATGGGGCTGGTGATTTTGCAAAACAAACTCAGTCTGCTCTTGCATGTGCACAGAATGCAAATGTGACAAATCAATTTTGGGAATTCGTTCAATATCTTCAAACTTAAATGGGCCTGTGATGGTACCACGCTCAGCTACATTGCTTACGTGGCAAGCTGCACAAAGTTCTTTTTTGACATAGGGAGTATGATGCAGGTCCTCGGGAAATTTCGGATGATCTTTAACCATAATAATGGCTTCTTTTATGTAATCCCGAAACCTTTGGTGATGACAATCATGACAAGTCGTTATCCCCCCATGAACGCTATTGGCCCAACCAACTGTCGCATAATCATGTACATGGCAGGACGTGCAAAACTCGGCATCATACCAGGTGTATCGATACAATCGGTAGCCAGGATAAGCTCCCACCAGCATTCCCACCAACATCGAAGGAACTAAAAACATCACCCAAATTTTAATTCGCTCTATGGAAAACATTAAAATCCTCCATGAGGCAATACTTTAGATAGAAATAGAACCTGAAAAACTAAAAAACCACCGACGAATATTCCAATTAGAAATCCTAAAACATGCATCAAAAATTTTTTCTTAGGACTTAACTGGATCACTTGTGACCTCTTTTCAATTTCACAGCCTTATGAAACTCTTTAAACAGGTGTGGCGATTTTTCTCCGTGGCAGCTGGAACAAAATGGAACAATTTTATTGGGATCTTTTATAAAATGAGTTTCTTTCCAATTGATATGAGTCTCGTGGCAAGTCTGACAACTGATCTTTCCACCATCTGTGTAGACGTCTTTGGCCTTGTTTAAAATCGAAATATCTTCCACTGATTTGTGATTAAAGCTATTTTCCTTATGGCAACTGACACACAAATCAGGTTTCGGCATCACCAAAAGTTTTTCAGAGTTCGCATGCGACTGATGGCAGTCATTGCACTTACTACCCTTTTTATTGTGATCAAATCCCACATGATTGGTTTTCTTATCAGCATAGTCTTTATGGCAAGGTAAACACAAATTCTCGGGTTGATCTCGCAGATATTTTCGGCTTTTCACTTTGTGGT
>CAZDHC010000138.1:0-7199 GCA_964505225.1 uncultured Bdellovibrio sp.
ATAAAACTAGACTTAAAACCAGCATCTTGCCTTTGGTTATTTGGCATAGATTGCAGTAATATATTGGAGGGGGATTGGTGCGTCTAAAAGCCTTATTGGTAGGTCTTGCTTTAGTGCTTATTTATGAGGGATGTGGAAACATTCGTCTGAGCGCTATTATCCGAGAAGACTTCAGTTCCATGCAAGCTATGGTCGACACCGAAATTCCACAACCCAAAGTGGCTCCTGGGCAAAGAAGAATTATCTTTTTCATAGATCAAAGTTTTTCCATGATTCGTTCTGGATGTCCGCAAGATTTGGATGCAAATCCTGAAGATCAAATACGCACAGATGGAAACGTCAATTCCTGTTCCTATGCTGCAGGTTCGGATGCCACTGCGGATCGTCTTAGTGTCGTTAGAAAATGGTTGGCGGAGCTTGAAGAAGACGTTGAAGGCAACGTCGATGCTCCAGGTACAAAGGTGGCCTTGGTGCCGTTTTCTGGTGGAAAATTTGGACGACCCATGTGGGGAGTTGATCAACCCACTGATTTTCAATTTTTGACTTTACGACAAGCCAAAGCTCGTCTGGAAATTTTGCAACAAGAGCATGATACGGATTTGAATAGAGCCAGACAGGGAAACGATCCAACTCGAATGGGGACTTCAGTTCCATTTCCAACAATGGAATACATGAAGTCAGTGCTCATGACAGAAATTCAAAATTTACGTACGGCTGATGTGGATTTGCTCAAGGCAACTCCGATTCAGTTTATTTATCTTTCTGATGGAGTGTACAAACCTTTAACTGAGTACATCGCCAAGGCACAAAGAATTTCAGGTTGCACCAACTCTGGTCGATATAATTTTTGCATGGGGGACATCGCAAGAGAGTTTCGTCGAGCCTTTGGAAATCCCGAAGATAATGATACCGATAAAATCGCGGATCTTTTAAATGAGATGAGCACCTATGATCGCGTTCATGGAACAGGGCCAGTTAAAATTGACCTCATTTCGCTGCATCCTTCTCGGGTGCCGGCTAGTGATTTCGATTCTCCAAGAACATTGGGACATAAAAATATTTTCGATGCGATTGTGGCCAAGGTTCCTACGGCCAAAAAGTACATCCTCGAGTCTGATGCGCTACCTATGAGTTTGCATATGTCAGGTGCTTCGCTGAGCTATCGCATTGAAGATTTTTATGTCGTCAATCTGAATGCATTTGTGTCAGCAACCGGAGATTTGGTAGCAGACAGTGATGGCGATGGGTTGTCAGATGATCAAGAGCGCCAGCTGGGTACGAACCCGACTGAATATCAAACTGGTGGAGGTATTTGCAACGATACGATCCAGTCCTTTTATGGATGTCGGGCATTTGGTTGTGATAAAGATTGGGATGAAGACGGCGATGGATTGAATGAATGTGAAGAAAAAAGTTTTGATTCAGATGTGAAAAATGGAGACAGTGACGGCGACAACATTTTGGATATTTTCGAAGTCACAAGAAGATTGAACCCCAGAATGTCTGAAGCGGGACGCTTTACCAGCGGCACGACATATAGCGATCGCCAAATGTTTTTTAGGGGCGTCAGCAATCGTTGGTTTCTAGAGAAAACTCCAGCGCACTCTCAGGTGTTGATCACTCGGCGTGAATTGGATCCAATCAAAAAAATGGGCAGCAATGGTCGGCAGTATTTGTCGCGAAAATATCAAATTCGCTTAGATCATTTGCCGATTGTAAAAACTTTGGCAGCGCATGGAGCAAGGTCACTTAAGCGCAATAAGACAGACTCTGAGTTCATTGGTTCAGCAGTTTCTTTGGTGCCTAATGATCACGCTGCAGATGAAAATCAAATCGTCTTTTTAACTAAGATAGTAGCTGAAGAAAATCCCGAGATGGTTTTTTGGTTTATGTCTCGAAAAACAGTCAAGTTCAGTTCCGGTGATATTGTGACTATGGATATTGATCTAACTAATTTTGTGCAATTGGATTTGGGGAAAAAGTTTTCAACGCCTTAGGCGATTGAAAATTGAGGGTGAAGTGTTTATTTTAAAGTGCTGGGGAGCCTATGAGTAAAAAATGGTGGGGATTGCTATTTTCAGTAACAGCGGTGCTTTTCTATCAAAATTGCGGAAATATCGCGCTTTCGCCTGTTGAGCATGTCCATATGGCTTCGGTTCAAGAAAAGGTCAATTATTGCTCTGACCCAGGTTTTGGTGCTTCGGATGCAGTTAACATTATTTTTGTAGTGGATATGTCTGAAAGCAATTTGGTTTTGGGTTTGAATGGAACAATGGTTGAAGGGACCGATCAAACTGGAAAGCGGTTTAAGGCGATTCGTGATTTTATGGGAGCAGATTGTGTGCGCGCAAAACCTTTGAGTAAATTTGCCGTTGTTGGTTTTAGTTCCAATTTGCTTGTGCAAGGTGGGCAGGCTTGTGGTGCGAACTTGCTAAAGTCAGCTGCGGGTGCGAATAATGATTTGAGTTATTTAGAAAATATCCAAACGACTGATAAGCCAACCGTTTTGGCTGGTGGTCAAAGCGCTTCCATGCAAAGCACTCATTATCTAAAAGGATTAGATTGCGCTAAGTCGTCTATTCTGGCTCATTTTCAAGGTTTAACCAATGAAGAAAAGCGAACCAATGCCTACATGGTGTATTTTATGACCGATGGTTTGCCAAATGATTCAGGAGTAGGCAGTTCAACCAATCAGACCTATCGAAACCAAGTGGCTTCAGTGATCGATTCGATTATGGCTTTGGATACCACTTCAGCTGGAGCTCGATTGTCGCCGATATTTTATGGAGAAAATAAACTGCCATCAACGGATGTGCCGAAGGCTCGAGACATAATCGATTTTATGGCGATGCATGGAAATAGCATTCGAACTTCGGTGGATGACGCTTCTTCGGTTCAATTTTGCCAGCTTTTAAATTCGGGAACTAGAAGTCGCTACACGGTGAAGAAATTTGGTGTCGCCAATTTAACGGCTAAGATGGTACGCGGTCGACTTATGGCAGATTCGGATATGGATGGGCTAGCCGATGATGAAGAGATGCGGCTTGGATTTAATCCAGTGAATCCGCGATCAGGTGTCAGTGCCAAGATTTTAGATGGTTTATGCCCAGCGGGTATGTCCGCTGATCAATGCACGGCTTATGATGGAATTGATTGTGGTCCTATTGGTCAGTTGCTCTTGAACAAATGTGATCGTGGTGCACAGTCGATGACAGATGGAGTGGATACAGATCGTGATTTAATTCCAGATGTCATTGAAGTTTTGAAGGGGACTCGACCTAATTTTGCTGAAAGGCCTGACGACAATCCAGAGCCTGACAATATGACGACTTTGCGGGAAATTGATCTTGGGCGAGATCCTTTTTATCCTGATGATAGCGTCAATTCAAACTTGTTGTTAAATTATGTGAATATGGTCGGAACCACTACAAGTAATTGCGGGCCTAACCAAGAAAGTTGGTCGGTGGATTTGGTGAACGCTCCACTGGTCGCGACCAAAGAGGTTGCTCTGACTAATTTTGAGGGTGGAGAAAATGTCGCTTTGGTTAATCACCAACAGGATGAGAATATTCTTTTGGTATATTATATCGTTGAAAAGGAAACTCAGGATCCGCTTCGGCCAACGGCATCTCGTCTTTTTGGACAGTATTTGAAAGTGAATTATCGCAATCCAGCGATTCGTTGGGGTGTGTTTAAGCAATTAGGGGTTATTGATGGGCAAGGTCCTAACTAAAATGAATAGACATCTGGTTTCTTTTTTTTGTTTTACTGTTTTGTTTGGCTCTCTATCAAATGCTGAAGATTTGTATTATTGCTTTCGCCTTGAAGGATTGCGTATGAGTTGTGCTGGTGGAATCGAAGGTCCGCCCATTACCAGCCCCCCTGATATCCCTTGTACAGAAACTTGTGAAACTACGCCGCAGCAGTGTGGACCAACTGCGATTTGTAGGGGAAAGAGCAACGAAAAAACCTGTCCAGGGTCTGGCGTGCAACCGGATTGCAGTCAAAATAAGTATTGCACCATCGTAGTTGCGACCAATCAAGAGCCTGTATCTGCAACCTCAAGCTGTACTTACCCAACTGGAACTCGGTTGATGTGTGGGTCTCCGATTAAAGGAAATGGTGAGGGGTGTGGTTGTTCTGGGTCTTGTAGCCCCAGCGGTGGAAGTTGCGTTTACAGCGGGACATCGCCTGGATGTACTTCATCTTGCTCTTGTGGACCCGGAAATGAAGAAGTCATTATGTCTTCGAAGTCGTGGTGTGCAGACGGCGGAACTGCGGCCTGTAACGTTTACCAGCGAAATGTTCCCACCATTAATGACGGAGCTTGTGGCTGTAGGTGTCCTGATCCTGGTGGAAGTCTGATGACGCCAGAATGTGGTGGGGCAAGATGTACTCCCGAGGCAAGACCGCCCGAGTGTCGTTAGAATTGATTCAGTTCTAAAAATTACAAACTTAAAATTGTCTTAGACAGTAGCTTTAAAGTTGCTTAAGAAAGGCTATGAAATTTTTTGATAAACAGCTGCTTCGTGAAATTCGGCCATTTGAGCAAATTCAAAAAAATCTATTTCAAATATTTGCCTTATTGAGTTTTTCTGGTTTGGCAATAGGCGCCGTTTTCGTTGTGCACTACTGGCGTGATGTGCCTTTTGGAAATCTCACTCGAGATGCAGTTTCGGTTTTAGAGGCACCAATTTATACGGGATTTTTGTCCCAGATGGGTATTTTGTTTTGGTCAGCGGCGGCGACAATTTGTTTTTTTGTGTTTTTAAGTCAATGCAAAGATACTTCCAATCCCGAGCCAAGAAATTTCTTTTTTCTATCTGGATTGTTGACGACGCTTTTGGGTTTGGATGACGGTTTTCTTTTTCACGAAGTGGTGTTTCCTCGCTTTGGCATACCCGAAAAAGTAGCCTACCTTAGCTATATGATTTTTATGCTTTACGTTCTAATTCGATTTCTTCCATTTATAGTAAGGACCAATTATATCTTACTAATGTTTGCACTAAGTTTTTTTGCGGTATCGGTAGCCTTGGATGTTTTTGATGGAATGGGTTTTGATAAGTATTTAATGGAAGATGGTTCCAAGTTTTTTGGCATTGTGTCTTGGTTTGGCTATTTTCTTAAGACCGCTTTAGACGTTGTAAAAAATAAACCTACAAATTCCGCTGTTTCATAACCACAGTAGATTTCAAGGCAACAATCATCGAGCCGCTGGCTAACCCTAAAAAGCCTTCAGCTATGGGCTGAATGTAGCCTGGCAACTCTAAAACAAAATGATGAACCGCCGGCATGGAGTGTACGATTAGGCTTCCGCCCACCAGAAACATAGCAATCGTACCAACGATCCCCAGGGATTTCATCAAATAGGGCGCTCCTGCTAAAATGATTTTACCGAAATATTTTTTTAAATTTCCGACAGCGCTTTGATTTTTTGTTTTAAGCAGATAAAGTCCAAAATCGTCTAGTTTTACAATTAAGGCCACGAAGCCATAAACGCCAGCTGTCATCCCTGCTGCAACCGTTGAGATCGATAGAACCTGTTGCGCGAAGGGAGCCTGGCTAACAGCACCTAGGCTAATCGTGATGATTTCTGCAGAAAGAATAAAGTCCGTTCGAATGGCGCCTTTTATTTTATCGGCTTCGGTTACGGGCTTAATTGTGCTGTCTTCATTGGCGTTTGAGTGATGAAAGAATTTTTCGAAGATTTTTTCGGCGCCTTCGAAGCACAAATATAAACCACCAATTGTTAATAAAATCAGAACTAAAAATGGCAGAAATGCGCTGATGGCAAGAGCGGTCGGCACTAAGATCAACTTGTTAACCGCTGAACCTTTGGCCACTGCCCAAACCACGGGTAGTTCTCGGTCAGCATTCACTCCGGAAACTTGCTGCGCATTTAGGGCTAGGTCGTCGCCAAGGACTCCTGCGGTTTTTTTGGCAGCGACCTTAGAAAGGACTGCAACATCGTCTAGGATACTGGCGATATCATCGATCAGTGCTAGTAAGCTTGTTCCGGCCAAGTGGGACTCCTAAGGCTGAGCTATTGAGGATAGTTAATGGTTAAAATTTGAGATTCTCTTTTGTCCGATTCGATATTGGTTAAGCCATCGAAGCGAACTAGGTGCTTGTCCTGAATGCGGTAGTCGACAGTCAGCTTGCTGACGATGGCGCGCAAAAGCCAATTGGAAATTTTCAATGAAAATCTTTTTTCTGTCTCTTTTGCCGGAGGTGTCGCTTCAACTTGAAATGAAAAGTAGTCTAATTTCGGTAAAACGATAAAGACGATCTCAGAAGTTTTAGATTCGAAATTTTTTAAAATATAATTATGAAATCCTTGTCCTGAAACCATATTGTCTTTTCTAGGGAATGTTTTCTCTTTAACTTTCCCATCAAGATCTGTGATTTTAAGTTGGATTGTTTTTGACTCAATGTTTAAGTGAAGCTCTTGTTTTTCTTTAAAGCGGTGATCGAAAAAAACCGTTTCTGGTATGAAAGGATCAAGTTTAAAATCAGACTCTAATTCCGCGATCAGCTGACCTGCTGGCGAGTGATATTTGGTTTTAATTAGAATAACTTCCCCGGTTTCTTTTTTTAAGACTTCATGAGTTTCTTTGTACTGGATTGTGTTTTTGCTGTCGACCGCGTCAGCTGAATACTTAATGCTGAGAGTGTCGGTCTGCTCTGCTCGAATTTGAGCTGAAATAAAGAAAAAAAATAGGGCAATAAATTTTAGTTTAGACATGGGAATATCTAAGTACACTTTAGAGGTCGAGGCAAGGTGATTGCACTGGTCTAGTCTTATGAATAAGGGTTTATTTTACAGCAGGTTAGGCCTTGTTATATTCGCTTTAGCGGTTCTGCTGCCAAATTATTTTGCATGGGCGATGCCAAATTGCGCCGCGGTTCATAATGACTTCAAGTCTGTGAATAAAAGTGTCTCAAATCGAGACACTGAGTTGCAAACCCAGAAGCTACATCAGCATTTGCAAAAGAGCTTTCAGAATCGATTTTCTACCAGTGGATTTTTCTCCCCAGAAAGTTTTCAGTTGGCTGTTGAAAAAGGGACCGAGTTGGATCCAAATCTGTACAAGTCGGCATTGGATATTTTGAGGCATGAAAGATTGCAAGTAGCCACCAGGTTGCCCTTTGATATTCGCGAGCAAATTATGGAAAAAGGTTTTTTGAATTTTCATCAA
>CAZDHC010000139.1:0-7166 GCA_964505225.1 uncultured Bdellovibrio sp.
GGGTTGAAGCCAAAGTTAGAATGGCGGCAACCAAGCCACAAACTTACAATTGCACGACAGACTCAACCACAACTGTTGGCGCAACCTGCACACTGACGATTGTGAATACAGATTTTCAGGAAAAATTCACAGGAGCTAAATGCTCTGGTTCAGGAGCCTGCGGAATTTCTGTGGAGCCTTTTACTTTTGTTGCAGCAACGGCGACGACTCCGGCAAAGGTTCAAACTAAAATCAGCTATCAAGGCCAAGAGCTTTCAATCAAGCCAATCGATGTGGACATCGAAGTGCCTTTGGATTTGATGCAAAAAAGTTCTGTGAATTGCCTCACCCTGACTGCTGGAGCTCAGCCGATCTTTATGGGCTTCCGGGCAGATGGCAGTGTGATTTGCCAAGCTTTACCTGGCGGCTGTGGAGCAGGTGAGTTTGTAGCAGCCATTGATCCCACAACATTGAAACTAACTTGTGGAAAATTTCCCAATTCCGGAAGTTGTGGTGCGAATGAATACATGACTAGATTTGATCCAATGAGCAACACTCCGGTGTGTACGGCTCGTGCGGATGCCTTTTCAAAATTTGGTGGCAATACAACTTTTAGTTCCACACGAGGACAAGTCAGCAATCCCGCAAGACCCGGAGCAGATAGCTGTGTGTTGATCACAACGACATTGCCGCCGACAACAAGTCCACCAACGACAGCGGGACCACCGACCACCGGAGGACCGACAACGACAGTTGCTGGGACTACAACTACGACCAATGCTGGCGCGACATGTTTGTGTCACTACCGAGACGTGAACAACGATATACAAATTGAAACAATGCTAGTTTCGGATTGCGATCCTTTGAAATTAAATTCAGCTAATTGTGGCCCAATACCGACCTCAACCTTGGCGCCAACAACTACAGTTGCAAGTGGTCAATGCTCTACTGCAGTGGACACGGTTTCGTGGACAAACGAAGGAGTAACTTGCAGTGGCCCTTGGGGCGGCAGTATCGGCATGGAAACAGTTAATAATACGGCTTCTGGAAGAACTGGAAGTGCTCAAGTTAAGTGTGGTTCAACAACCTCATGGTTACCCTCTGTGCAAACTTCTAATTGCACTGTAATTGCAACGACAACGACTGTCGGATATCAATGTATGATGTGTAAAGCTGAGTGCAATGGCAGTGATGGAATATTTCAGTTGGGCAGTGATGGCTACTGTCCAGCCAGTGGTTGTACTAGCGGTTATGATTGTTCGGTTTTTACAAGTCCGACACCATGTACTTGTCCTGCTGCAGTTACCACCACAATGCCACCTTGTGTGAATCCAAGTGCGCCAGCGGCGCTTTGTGAGAAATCACAATGGGCATGTCAGGCAAAAGACCCTTCAAGTGGGGCCGTTATTGGCCCAGACAGTATGAATGCGCAAATTGGTTGTGGATATTCTAATTCAGGTAAGCTTTGCCACAAAAATACCAATGGCGACTGTGTAATTATTAATAATTAGAAATAACTAACTCTGCAGCGTCTCTGATTTTTCCGAAGGCTCAGACATCATCGGCAATTTGAATTCAGCAACTTTAGTTTGTTTATATCCCATAGTTTCCGTCCATTGCAAAAATGCAGCTTGGGCTCGGGCCACTTGGCGTAATTTTTTTTGTTTTTTATCGCGGATTTTTTTGCCGTTGTCTTCTTTCATATCCGGGAACAAACCAAAGTTCACATTGGTCGGTTGAAAGTTCTCCGCTCTGGTTGGATCCGTAATGGCTTCTAGCAATGAGCCTGTCATGGAATCTCGCGGAGGAATCTGCACGGTTTTCCAAAGTTCAGCTTCCTCAACTTGGCCGCGATTTTTCATTTTCTGATCTAAGAAATGCGCCACCAAAAGGCCAATACTTGCAGACTCGAAATAACCTTCGACGCCGGTGATTTGCCCGGCGAAAAATAACCAAGGATCTTTTTGGCTTGAGAGATCTTTATTCAAACGTTTTGGAGAGTTGATAAATAAATTTCGGTGGATGCTACCCAATTTTAAAAATTCGGCATTTTCTAATCCTGGGATCATTCTGAAAACGCGAATCTGTTCGCCGTAAGCCATGCGAGTTTGAAATCCCACCATGTTGTAGGCCGTGCCTTCTTTGTTGTCCTGACGAAGTTGCACCACAGCCCAGGCGTCTCGACCGGTTTTAGGCGTCTTAAGACCGACAGGTTTCATTGGACCAAATCTTGGAGTGTCGGGTCCGCGATCCACCATCACTTCAATCGGCATACAGCCTTCGAAAAATCCGGTGGTTTCAAAATGTTTTGGTTCAATTTTGCGAGCGGCCT
The DNA here is from genome assembly GCA_964505225.1 of uncultured Bdellovibrio sp. Classification (GTDB taxonomy): domain Bacteria; phylum Bdellovibrionota; class Bdellovibrionia; order Bdellovibrionales; family Bdellovibrionaceae; genus 21-14-0-10-47-8. Next base: position 2,312 of record CAZDHC010000139.1, read on the forward strand.
GAATCTCGGTGATAAATTTTTGGTACTCTTCTTTTTCTAAAGGACAGTTGATGTAATCAGGAGTTCCCTTGTCATATCGATCCGCTTTCCAAGCAATATCAAAATTGATCGAATCCGCATCGATGATTGGCGCAATGGCATCAAAAAAATATAAAAACTCGTCGCCAAAGTGTTCTTTTAAACTTTCAGCCAATTGGGGATGAGTCAGTGGACCTGTCGCGATCACTGCGGGTCTTGGCAATTGATCCAAAGAGGTGATCGTGTCGTATTTGACGGTGATGCGGGGATGATTATTTACAAGCTCGGTGACTTTGGCAGAAAAAACTTCGCGGTCCATTCCCAAGGCTTGGCCCGCAGGAACCTGCGAAAACAAAGCCGCTTGAAGAATTTGCGATCCTAGTTGTTCTGATTCCCATTTCAATTGAGCAGGGGCAGAGCCATGGCCAAGGCTACCAAACGAGTTGGAGCAAACTAATTCTCCAAATTTTTCGGTTTTGTGCGCTTCGGTCATTGTTTGAGGGCGCATTTCGATCAGGGTGACTAAATATCCTAAATCAGCCAGTTTTAGGGCACATTCGCTACCGGCAAGTCCGGCTCCCAAAACTGTGATTTTATTTTCAGTGACAACGGTTTCAGTCATGTTTAAACCTCAATCTATGAACTACGGCCCACCTAAAAAACCAAAAATGAGCTCAGGAAGTGAAGTCCTACAGGCCCTTTTCGAAAATGGCAAGTCGGCGCTTTCAGTTCAGTTCATTCGTTGGAAATTATGGAAAAAATGGTCTGAATACGTGGGACCCACCATGGCGGCGTCTTGTGAACCGGTGGGTTATTACCGGGGAATTCTTTATGTATGGGTTAAAAATTCGGCATGGATGCAACAGCTGATTTTTATGCGCGAACCAATGAAGGATGCGATCAATAAAAAATTAGAGCAAAACTATGTAAAAGAAATTCGGCTGACCATGGACCGAAGGTCTGTGCCGTCAAATGCTGAAGACTCGGCCGAGTTAAAGCAATCCATTTCAAGTTTAATGGGCACTGAAAACGATTGAACTCAGCAATTACTGCTGTCTTAAATCCCAGACTTCCGTCCATTTGAATTCCCATGTTTAACCGATAGACTGAACAAGTTGATTAACTTCAAATTCGGATCAATTTTCGGGGGATTTCGTGCAGAAATTAGTTCTATTGTTTTCGCTTATTTTTATCACTTCATGTGTATCTAAAAACGCTAGAAATCCAAGTTCGGTAGATGCAAAACCAAAACATTATGTAATCACCCTGCATGGACTTCGTGGAAACGATCAAAGCTATGGTGAGATCCATCAAATTGTTAAGAACAACATCGAAAAAATTAATCCTAGCTATGACGTTCAAGTTTTCAATTGGACCTATCCAGTAGGTGCAAAGGTTGAAGCCCAAGGAATGGTTTGGAATCCGCACCTGATTGGACGCAAGTTCAATCAAGACTTTTTTGTGGGCCCAAATCATTTGATTCCAGAATTAGGTGCGCAGGACAAAATTTCTTTGATCGCCTATTCCATGGGCGGACAGATGGCGATGACTTGGTACTACGACACCATGTTCAACTATCAGTGGCATCCAGAACTAAAGTATTCTCAAAGTGATTATGAAAAGTTGCAAACCTATCTTGGCAAAGTGGAAAACGTCATTGGATTAGGTTCAGTATTTTGGGGCTCTTTGGACTCGGAATTTGGTTGGGCCGTTTTGGAAAATGGCAGTTTAGAGGAAGTTCGAAAAAACTATCCAAAATTTAAAGCCCTTTGTGAAACTCCCGAGATGAAAGCCATGGTTGGAGAAACCAGCATGGTAAAAAATGTCGTGAATAATATTTTGGGCCGCGACAAAGAATTGTCAGTCGAGCAAAAGAACGAGAACTTTGTAAAAGGATCTGTTGTCGCAGCATGTGAGGCTGTCAGTTTGTTGGGGAGCAATCCAATTACGGCAAACATGAAAACGATTAGCCCATCAATTTTATCTGGGCTTACCAAGCAAATCGTCAGCAAAGGCAACGTCAGTCCTCATGAATTAAATCACATGCGTTTGACCAGTGATGTGACCACAGAAATGCGAATCGGAAGAATTCAACATTTGATCAATCCAAGTTTGCGTGATCGCTTTAAGACAAAGTGGTCTAGTATCGTTGGGGTTTTTCCTTGTATGGGGAAAAAAGATAAAGGTTTAACTTGTCGTGAATTTCAAAATGACAGCTACAAAAAAGTAAATGATGGATTGCTTGCGATTTTTTCTGGAGTGATTCGGCGGGAGACTGACGGACCGGTGATGAGCCCAAGTGCCGTGGCTGACTTTATTTTCTACACAGAGCTTCCAGGTCATGAAGACAGCAGCGTTCCTTTTGACAGTTTTTACAATACCAATGAGATCAGTAAACAAGCCGGAGTTCAAAACCAAGAAATCTTCGTAGAGAACATGCACGCAACAGTGGTCCCAGCCTTAGAGTCTTTGACGGGAATGTTAAAATCAATAGGGGATACAAGCGCCGAGGCGATGAAAAAGTTTGATGACAGTTTAGGGACTGATGTTGTCATCGTAAATAAAGAATGTGGAAATCCCGAAACTTGCGGTCATCCAAATTACAAACACATGCTGCAAATTCTTTCGAATTGCGAGGTTGGTGCGGCTGGTTGTGATCACTCTTACTTGAATAAATATTTTAAAGTATCAGAAGAGAAAAAAAGACTAGATGAAAACAATCTATTGCGACAAGAGCTAGGAAGCTTAGCGATTACAATGAACATTCGCTTACCTAAGAACGTCGTGATTGATGATGTTTTGAAAAATGACATTATGAAGGCGATAAAATTTCAGACTTATAATTATGGTTCCGGGCCGTGGGGAGAAAATCGCGTCGATGCACCTTACTCGCCCTATGCAATTCAAATTGCAAGGCCTAGTGAGGTCATCAGTTCTTACGCAGTCGTGCAACGATATGCAGACATGAATATTTTGAGATTGTTTATGGTGGGCCGCGCTTGGACCAAGCCAGGTAAACAAGAGCAAGGTGCCGAAGCTTTCAAAGCAGGAGTTCCAGTCAGATTTGAAGTGTCCCTGCCTGGAGTGAAGAGTCGTCGGGTTTCAGCTAAAGTGAAACCGACTTATTCGACCTACATTGATATGTTTATGAAATAGAGCTTATTCGCTCTTCTCAATAGAACTTCGGATCAAAGATTTGATTGCTTTTTTGCGATCCTGGCCGCCGACCATATTTTTAAGTGAGTCGTGCAAGCTAGGATCGTTGATCAATGCGCCCAGTGTGCCTTCGCCGCGATCAATTTTACCAATAATTCTGTCTAATTTATCGATCGTAGAAGTGATCTTTTTTGAATCCTGATTTCGAATTTCCGAGATCATCTCTTTGGTTTGCAGCGATGCTTCTTTTAAGCTGGCACTGGCATCGGTGAAGTTCTTCATAACTTTTTCGACTCGATTTTCATTGTTCAGTGCCAACGTTAACTTATGGACTTCGTTGATGATGTCGAAAATTTTATTGGTTTCATTTCCTTTTTCGGCCAGCACTCCCATGATATCAGTTGGCGGAGAAACTTCGATGACGTCGCCAGCATACAGATGATTGTCCATCGGTGGACCTGGGATGATAAAGATAAATTTATCACCCAACGCACCAGCCGTGCGCACTTCGATTTTAGAACCAAGAGTAATTCGTGGCAGAAAGTCGGCGTCGACTTTCATAAAAACGTCCACTTGGTTTTTTTCATGAATGAATCCAAATTTTTGAATATTTCCAATGCGGATCCCTTGCAATGAAACCACACTGCCTTCATTTAAACCTTGGACATGATCAAAATGAGCATGAAGAACCACATACTGTTTCATCAATCGATCGCCGCCAACCATAAACAGTGAGACTAAAATGATGATGGCTCCTATTAAAACAAAGGCGCCGACTCGAATTTGGTTTTTGATGCTGGATTGGGTGGTCATCTTACTTCCCCTTGAGCAAATTTAGCGATCAGATTGGAATCTTGTTTTTCAATTTCTTCTACAGTGCCGATGGCTTTGATCTTGCCGTCCATCAACATGGCAATGCGGTCACAAACCGAGAAAGCAATAGGCATATCGTGGGTCACCAAAATTGAAGTTGCGCCAGTCGCCTTTAATCGCAAGATCAATTCTTGAATCATTCGAGTGTTATAGGGATCAAGACCTGCCGTGGGTTCGTCATATAAGATCACATCTGGTCCCAAAATAATGGCTCGAGCCAGGCCCACACGCTTTTGCATACCGCCTGAAAGATTTCCTGGGTAAACGTCTTCATTTCCCTGCAATCCAAACTCTTTCAGTTGATTCAATATTTTTTCACGGATGGCGGCTTCGGTTAGGTTCGTGTGTTCGCGCAATGGGTAAGCTAAATTGTCAAAAACAGTCATCGAGTCAAAAAGGGCTCCGCCTTGAAAGGCGTAAGCCATTTTCTTTCGCACGCTGATCAATTCTTGTTCGCTGAGTTCGTTGACTTTGATTCCGTCGTAAATCACTTCGCCTTGATCGGGCTTTTCCAATCCAATCAGACTACGAAGTAGAACCGATTTTCCAGTTCCTGATCCGCCAATTAGACCAAGGCATTCGCCCTTTTTAACGGTAAAGTTCACGTCTTTGTGGACAGATTTTTTGCCAAACATCTTTTGAAAGTTCGAGACCTTGATGAGATCCATTAAAATAACCCCTCAATGATCCAAAATATTTTTGTTAAGGCAAAATCTCCAACCAAAATAAGTACAGAGGAAACCACCACAGCCTTGGTTGTGGCCACGCCGACGCCTTTGGTGCCTTCCTGGACATTCTAGCCGAAATA
>CAZDHC010000140.1:0-7109 GCA_964505225.1 uncultured Bdellovibrio sp.
TAGCCGAAGATAAGTCCAGAGTTTACATCAATGGTTCATTGAACACTTTAAATGGGCTACGAGAAATCGTTTCCCCCCTGATTGAAGTCGCGGGAGCTTCTGCACCATTGATCGAAATGACTGGTCAGCATGAAAACCGAAATTTACTTTCAAAAAGCTATCATTTGGATTTACTAGATCTATATGTGGGCGCCTGGGAATTGCGATCTCAATATTCTGAAAAATTTGAAAAATGGAAATCCATTCAGGATCAAATCATTGATTTGCAGAAAGAAGCGCAAAACAAAGCGCAAAGATTAGATTTTTTGATTTTCCAAAGAGACGAGATCAAAAATCTAGAACTGGATGCCGAAGCCGATCAAGATTTAGAAACTGAGATCAAAAAACTAAAAGGATCTGCTCGCCTAACCCAATTTGTCGATTCCGTCGAATCAGCACTAGATGCCGACGAAGATTCGGCCGTACAACGAATTCACAAAGTCTTGCAAAAGGCCGTTGAAATTTCACAAATTGATCCTTCATTGCGAGAAAAACTAGACAGCTTGGAGCAAGCAAAAACTTTGATCGAAGACTCTCTTTATGATTTGCGAAAGTATGTTTCTAAAATCGAAACGGACCCTTCAAGATTAGAAGAACTAGAATCTCGCTTAAGCGATATCCGTCGACTTCAGAAAAAATATGGCTCTGAAATTTCGCAAATCTTAAGCGCACTGGATAAAATGAATTCAGAGATTTCGACCTTGGAAAATTCAGACCAAGTATTAAGCGAACTGAAATCTGCAGCTGATAAATTGCAAAAAGAATTGTCGAAAATGGCAACTGAACTGCACAACAAGCGCGCCAATGGCTCTAAGTTACTTGGCGAATCCGTCAATGTTGAGTTGCTGGACTTAAACATGAAAGGTGTTACTTTTCAGGTCACCGTTCAAAAGCTAAATGAACTTCACCCGACTGGCATGACCGATGTTGAGTTTATGAGCCAAACTTCTCCGAAAGATCCAGCTAAGCCTTTAGCTAAATTTGCTTCTGGTGGTGAACTGTCGCGAATTCTACTGTCATTGAAACGAGTGGTTGGTTCAAATCACCAGCCAAGAACCTACTTGTTCGATGAAGTGGACACTGGAGTCTCGGGTCCTACAGCTGAAAAAGTTGGAAAAAAACTGAAGGCTATTGCAAAAGGACAGCAAGTGATTTGCGTGACCCACTTACCTCAGGTTGCGGCTTACGGTGATTCTCACTTCTTTATTCAAAAATCTCCAAACAAGGGAAGCGTTTCCATGGAGATCTTGGAACTGAAACAAAAAGATCGAGTTCAAGAGATCGCGCGATTGATTTCGGGTGAGAAGATTTCGAAGACAAGTCTAGCTCATGCCGAGCAACTGTTAACCGAAGCTCACTGAGGAATTTTGCGATTGCAAAACAGCAGTTAAAAATGGCCTGACCTTTGTCCAATTTCGATTAAGACCTCCTTCACTTTGTAAAATTCATTGCGATTTAAAATGGCAATTGAAAGACTAAGGGTGAAGGAGCATTTCAATGAAAAAACAAGCACTTATAATTTTGTCTTTGCTTTTAGGAATGTCATTAAAATCTCAAGCTGCCGGAGCCGGTGGCGGGCATGGTTTAGGGTTTGGCGCCATCATCATGTCACCCTCTCAGGACGATTTGAACAACGTCATTGGAACCATCAATAGCTCACAATCCAAATCCATTGATAAATTGGGAACGGCTTACGAGTTCAACACCTACTATCAATATCGATTCTCAGGCACAATGTTCGCGATGCAGTTTAGACCTTCTTATTTCATGCAGTCTTCCACAGGAAGTGGCTATGAAACCAAACTGACGGGCTTCACCTTTTTCCCGATGTTGCGACTTTATCCTTTGGAAAACGCTTTCATTCACTTTTTCCTTCAAGCCGGAGTCGGTTATGGAAAAATGTCGGGTGAAATGTCTGGAAACTCGACAAGTGTGAGTTGGTCAGGTGATGCCTACGGAACTCTAGTTGGATTAGGCTCTGAGTTCTGCTTCACTCCAGCTCACTGTGTTTCTGTTGAAGGAAATTTACGATACTTGCCAATTCAAAGAAACATGGTCACAGCCGTGAATGGAAGCCCTTCTGGATTTTCCCAAACTTCGAACAATCAAGAGCTTGAAGCAAATAGCACAGACGTCGCGACCACCTTCTCTGGAATTCAAGGTGCCGTTAGCTACGTGCTACACTTTTAATATTTTTAAGTAATTGGATGAAATGACCAACCTTGGTCATCGACACAAAATGCAGCTGGTTCTTCAAACCAGCTGCCCAAATTCACAGATGTAATTTTTTTTGAACCCATCTGAAATTGAAATTCGTCCCGGATGTGCATATGACCAGTGACGATCAAATCAAAGTCATCTTTTTCGGCCACAGTTTGAGCATAATCCCGTATCATCGACCTCAATTGATCCTCATTGTCTTTTCTACGGACTGCGCTCTTCTTGCGACTTAATCTAGATGCCGCAATCCCCACAGAATCCAAAACCTGACCCGGCAGAAGATAGGCCACTTTTTCCAATGGAGAACTGCGCATAAATTTACGGAACTTGATGTAAGCTTTGTCATTTGGATTGATAAAATCCCCGTGCTCCATACGCACTTTAAATGATCCCAATTGAAAAGTTTTATGATCCGTCAAAGTTGGAATTGAAAATTTAGACTCCCAAAAGTTCTTAACATGAAGATCATGATTCCCTTCAAAATAAACAACTTCAACTCCCCGCCTTTTGATATCACTGATGACATCCACCAAAGCCTGAAATTTACTTTGAAAAACATCCGAATCCCCAACCCAAAGATCAAAAATATCACCTAAAAAAAATAGATGAGTCACTTGCTTGTCTTGGCGAACCAAATGCAAAAAGCGCAACAGCTTGATACTGTTGCGCTCATTGATGTCCCTGAGATGTATATCAGAAACAAACCAAGCTTTCATTTTTTACTGAGCGTCCAATCCTTGTCTTTTACGGATAAAAGCGGGGACCTCAAGATTTTGACTAGCAAACGGAGAGCTCAAAACTTCGCGTGCCATTCTGCGAGCTTCTTCTAATGATTGCTGCTCATTTGGCTCAACATTCATAGAAAGTTGCTCTGGATGCTGCTGATGTCTTTGTTGAATTTGCTGACTGTCTTTAAAAGCTCTCGCTTTTGCAACCAACATATCACGAGAAGATACAACCGACTCAGCTGCAACCTGCTGCGGAGCTGGCGAAGGAGTCATCACTGGAGCAACAGGCTGAGCCGCTGCAATTGGAGCTGCTACCGGAGCTGCAACTGGAGAAATCACTTCAGGCATTTCAACAGGTGGAATCGTTTGAGCAGGCGCAAATTGGCTCTGCATCATTTGATTTTGCGAGTACTGAGGAATTGGCTGAGCATATTGCGGCTGCACTTGCTGCTGCACAGGTTGCTGAACCGGCTGTTGATACTGCGGTTGAGCATACTGTTGCGGCTGCTGTGGTTGCTGCACATATTGCTGAACTGGTTGCTGTTGGAAATATTGCTGAGAATTGAAAGACGGAATCGGTGGCATTTCAATGTTCGCCATTGAAGTTGATGGAGCTGTGTTCAAAAACTCTTGCATTCTAGAAGCTGTATCAACTCCTTGAATTCGACGATCTGGATCCGCAAAACCAGTGGCAATAACAGTCACTCGAACTTCATCCACCATGTTTTCATCAATAACTGCACCAAAGATGATTTCGGCATCTTCATGAGCCGCTTCTGTGATCAATGTTGAAGCTTCGTTCACTTCATATAGAGACAAGTCCGGACCACCAGTTACGTTGATGATAATACCAGTTGCTCCATCAATTTTGATGTTCTCAAGAAGTGGAGATGAAATCGCAGCCGTTGCAGCTTCCACTGCGCGGTTGTCACCTTTTGCATAACCTGTTCCCATCAATGCCAAGCCTTTAGCTTGCATAACAGTGCGAATATCCGCGAAGTCCAAGTTGATCAAACCACGAATGTTGATCAAATCCGAAATACCTTTTACTGCTTGCAAAAGAACTTCGTCCGCTTTTTTGAAAGTCTCGGTCAGCGGAGTGCGGTCACCAGCAATTGCAAGTAACTTTTGGTTAGGAATCACGATCAAAGTGTCGACGTTTTCTTTTAGTTCATGAAGTCCGCCTTCAGCGTGCTTCGATCTTTTCTTACCTTCGAACATAAATGGTCGAGTCACCACACCAATTGTTAAAGCGCCCAACTCACGAGCGATCTTAGCAACGATTGGAGCTCCACCAGTTCCAGTTCCGCCACCCATTCCGGCAGTGACAAAAACCATATCGGCACCCTCAAGTTTTTCAACGATTTCGTTGTAAGACTCGATGGCAGCGCGACGACCAACATCCGGATTGGCTCCTGCGCCAAGTCCTTTAGTCAAATCTAAACCTAACTGAATTTTTCCTGAAGCCTTGTGAGCATTCAATGCTTGAATGTCAGTGTTTGCTACGATGAATTCAACGCCCGACATTTGTGATTCGATCATTGTTGAAACAGCGTTGCTTCCGCCGCCACCAACTCCAACCACTTTAATGTTAGCACCGATGCTGATATTTTCCTCTAGTTCAAACATTTCGCCCCCTATGACTTAAAATAAACCTTCAAAGAAATTTTTAACTTTATGCCCAAATGTATTTAATGATTCAGCCAATGCATCCTCAGTTGTATGTAAACTGGTTGCCTTCGTGAATCTTTTTTGTGAAAGACCATATAATAACAAGCCAACTGCTGTCGCATTGGCTCCTGATTTCACAACGTCAGTCAATCCACCAATTTTATCATTGGCTCCAACCGGAAGTCCGCGACGAACAGGCACATCAAAAACGAATTCGCCCATTTCGACTAAACCTTCAAGCTGACTTGCTCCGCCAGTTAAAATCACTCCAGAACCGATAAAAGGCAAAAGACCACTCATACGAAGATCATTTGCAATCAATTGCAAAGTCTCTTCCGCACGCGGCTCAATCACCTCTGCTAAATCACGTCTTAAAACCGTGCGCGCCTTACGGCCGCCCACACCTTCAACTTCGATTGTCTCTTCGTCACCGATCAAAGTTGCCATGGCACAACCATGTTTTCTCTTTAAATCTTCAGCCGCCACTTGCGGAGTTCTTAAACCAATCGCAATATCATGGGTGAAATGCTGACCACCCACTGGGATCACCGAAGTATGAGCCACACTGCCATTCACGAAATAAACAGCATTGCAACTTCCAGCTCCCATATCCACCACACAAACACCCAAAGAGCGCTCATCGTTAGATAGAACCGAAAGTGAACTTGCAAGTTGATCCAAAACAAAGCCAATCGATTTTAAACCAGCTTTTTCGATGCATTTTAAGTTGTTTGCAATAGCTGTCTGACTTCCAGTTACAATGTGAACATTCGCCTCAAGACGAATTCCTGACATTCCAATCGGATCTAAAATTCCGTCTTGGCCATCCACTTTGTATTCACGAGGCAAAACGTGCAGAACTGTTCGATCCGTTGGTACCGCAACAGCCTTCGCCGCCTCGATGACTCGATCGATATCCTGATTCGTCACTTCTTTATTTTTGATGGCCACCATGCCTTTAGAGTCGAAGGATTTGATGTGCGAGCCAGAGACTCCCACCCAAACTTCTTCGATTTTATATCCAGACATCAACTCTGCTTCTTCGCGAGCTTTGCGAATTGAATCCGTGGTGGCTTCGATATTGACGACAACACCTTGGCGAATACCGGCGTTAGGCGCTGTGCCCACTCCGACAATTTCAAGCTTTGCATCTTCAGATACAGTCGCAATAACAACACTGACTTTAGAGGATCCAATGTCGAGACCTGCGATGATATTGGTCTTATTCATATATATAACTCGTCCGTAAGTTTAAATTTTCTAATTTAAATCTTTAATTTAAATACTTTAAACACACCACAAACCACATCCAATGGTCCGGGATGGACAAATGTCCATAGACTAAAGCTTAGGGACCCTTACGCAGCCTGACAAGGACTTTTTTTGACAGATTCGCGTCGATGACGCGCGCTTCTAATTGTCGGTTCTCCACATATTCTAAAACTTGAGACACTCGAGCAGATTTTGTCACAACCTGATCTTCACCTAATTTGACTCGAATTCCAGACTGTATGAGTGTCGCCCAAAAACCTTCCTTGGGATCAAATCTCAATTCAGAAATATTTTTTTGCGAAAATTTTCCCGATGTCGGAATTTCGGAAATAACTTTCACAGCTTTCTTGCGCATTTCCAAATTCTTTTCGAAAATTTCGCCCTCAAGTATCGCCACGTCCGGAATTTGCTTTGCTGCCACCGGAGGTAGAAATTGCCCCTCATCCACCATCGGCAACATTTCACCACCCTTAGATAGATAAAGAAGTTTGACTTCCTTTGGAGTCACTTTCACAGTCAATTTTGAAGGCCATCCTCTTGAAAGATAGCTTGAGCTCACCCAAAACACTGAAGTGGTTTCCCGAGAAATTTTCTTAAGATCCAATCTCCAAAGAGATTGTCCTCTATATTTTTCCAACTGTTGATCTAACTGTAAAATCAGTGGTTTTAAATATTGAGCCTGTTGATCTGCATTTTCTACGACGATATTAATGTTATCTAAATTGAAAAAACCCGAGCCATTTAGATGATAAAGAACACCCGCCACCGAAGCCGGCACCACTACAAACGCAACTAAAAAAGAGAGCAATCGTTTCTTCATAATAACAAATCAATATTATGTGAAATTCTGTTTCTTCGTCAGTGATCATCACAAGAATTTTATTTAGACTGGACCAAAGACTTGCGAGCGCAAGATAACCTAGACCTATAAGAATGACCAACAGTTGAAATTAGAAAAACTTTGGTTACAGAAATGCCTCGGACAATGCATCATTTTTAAGTGCCTTTTAAAAACTTGTTTTCATAGGAGGAAACATGCAGAAAGTTCTTTGGATTGTCGCCATTTTGGCAGCACAACTTTTTGTCGACTCAGCATCCGCAAAAGTTGTGAATGTTGAACTGCTCAATAAAAAGCTTCAACAACAAAATGCCAATTGGTTTGCTAAAGACAACTGGCTC
>CAZDHC010000141.1:0-7108 GCA_964505225.1 uncultured Bdellovibrio sp.
AATCAAGTCTTCAAACGCGATCACATATTGCATGGATTTGATGCTTTGGATTTCTTGATAGATTTTTATATTTAGCTAATTTGATTCCATTTTTAAGTATTCGATTTTAGCTTCAATTTTTTGCTGTTGTTTTATATCCGTAGTCTTTTCGAGCTGGTGATTTAATTGGATTGATTGTTGATTGAGAATTGTGGCTTGGGCGACAAGATTGCCCCAACGTTTCATATGTGTGGATCGTTCAAAATACCAAGGCCAATCCGAAGCCAATTGGTTGTCTAAAATCGCATGGCCAAATTCATGAAGCCATAAAGATGCTTCTTGTTCGGGTCGAAATAGAATTTGCCCTTGGGGATCGAAAGTCAGCTCTAGGCTTGCTTGAAAGGAATTTCTTTCTAGATAGCTGATTTCAGAAGATCTTTGATTGAAGTAAAAATCAATTTGCGAAACCTGTCCTAAACCATTGGTATGAGATTGCGCCAATTGCAGATTTCGAATCAATTCTTGTATTTTTTTGCAGTTGGGATTTGCGCCAGAGTCGATAAACAAATGTCTTTTGAGATCACTTTTTATCATTGGGCAAAAGCTATTGGTTCCACGGGCAAAGGAAATTGAAGAAAATGCTATAGAAATCAGAACTAAGGCAAAAGCCGCCAAGGAATTTGAGCAGGTAGAGCCAATTTTAGAAAGTTTGATCTTTTCCACGCTTCTTTATGAGCACGGGAGATGCCATCCTCCTAGCAAATACCTTGGACTTTAATTTCCTAAGCTGTCCAAGAATTAGACGATTAGACCACTATGGGCGAAGTTGATCAGTTTAGGAAAAGTAAGTCATCCTGCATGATCGAAGCTATTTACTTGGTAAAACAGTCACGAGGCTTCCTGGGGCGCGTTTCGTCGGATTAGAGCAAAAGGCAGTAAAGGGAGTGCTGTTGGCCAACTTAAATATAAGTCGCTGGTGAGTTAGGCCACTTTGCATATACGGAATATGACCAAGTAGTTTGTCTTCCTTGGTCAGGATGAGCGATTTTTCCTTTCGACCGGTGCTATATTTTTCGATCTGTCCAACAGAGTTTTCTGTGATTTCAAAGACCACTGTATTTTGGTCGACCCCAAATGTTCTAACCAGGTTGGTAGCGGCAGCTAAAAGAACTGGCTTAGGGGTTTTAAAATATGTGATTTTTGTTTTTTCGTCGGTAAATTTGTTGATGAAAGGTGGATTGGATTTCAAATCTGCAAATGAGACTTCAATGCCACTGTTCATAGATTCTTTTAAACAGCTGGGTGATTGAAAGGCCTCAAGCAGTTTTGCATTGAGCGACAGGCATTTTTTGAAATTTGGCATTTGGGCCAAGCATTTTTGACTTTCTTTGATTCCTGTTTCTAATTGTTGATCACTGAATGCTTCAAGTGCCAGTAGATAATTTAAGCCCTCAATTTTTGTATTTTTTTGTTGAATTCGATGTAAATCCGATTTGATTTTTTCGAAGTAGGGAGTGGCTAGAGAAGAGCGAATTGAGGCCAAAGCTCCTACCAGATACCAACCATGGAAAATAGCTGCGACAGACTCTTTAGGTTTGTCTTTGATTCTGTTTCTATATTTCTCTAGTTCAAGCATGGCCGGTGAAATCTGCTTTGTGGCCTCTGGATTTTTGCTAGAAACCAATTGGTAGAAAGCCCCAAGTGTTTTGGCCAGCGAGCGGTCTGTTTCAGGTTCGCAAAATTTTTCACAGGATTTAAGTTTATCATTTAAGGAAAACTGTTCGTTCAACATCTGATCATAAAAAAGTTGGTGGAGCGAAGTGTATCTAGTTTCTGTGGCTACTTTTTCTGGACTAGCAATTGTTGAACTGGTGGCGTCAGGTGCGCTAGGCGCCGAAGAGCATGCAGCTAAAAAAAAGTAGCTTAAAAGTAGGAATTTTGAGTTTGATTTCATTGTCAGTCCTTAAAAATTGTCCAAATTGTGTGAGGTCAGTTTTTCAATGTAGTTTTGAATTTCGGCCAATTCGGCTGGCTGATTTTCAACAATCTGCAAAAGGCGACGGACCAGATGAGTGGGTTCACCTTGAAACAATTCGTCGATCATCTTTTCTAAAGCTTTCATTTCATATTTCTCGCGAGAAAATTGAGGGACATAAATATGACTTTTGCCATTTTTGACTGGTGAAAGCGCGCCTTTTTGCTCGAGGACCCGCATCACAGTGGATATTGTGGTGTAGGCGTAATCATTTCGTGGCAGCCGCTCGATCACATCGTGAACCGTAGCTGAGCGCAGTCGCCAAACAACATTCATAATTTGCAGTTCAAGATCACTTAGAAAGTCTGTGGTTTTTTTATTTCTTCCCATGAGAGCTATCACAACTAAAAAAATAGTCTATGGGAACTGAAATTCAGATTTCAGGACTTTGGGTTTGGAGAGGGTAGGGTGAAGAAAAATGGAGGCGAATCTGATTCAAATTGAGACAAAATGATCACTAAAAATATGTATTTTTGTGCACACAATAATATTTATGGTATTATAAGTAGTTGAGAATAATAGTATTTATCAAATTGATATGATCACAAATATCAATCAATTTATGATAATAAAAAACTTCTGATTTATTCTAATAGCACGAAAACGGGAGATGGATCTCGGGTTCTTAACTAAAGGAGTATTTGTGAAAACACTAAATTTGAAAATCGCCACTACATTAGTGGCTCTATCAATGGCCGGACTTTTTTCTGGTTGTGCGAAGAAAGACCAAGCTGGAAGTGATTTAAATATTCAATTGCAATTTGGATCATACTCAACAGCGCAACACAAAAAGCCAATTTGGCATTTTCTAGAAGTCAAAAAAGCCAATGCAGCAGTGAGCTCTTTGAAGATGTGTTTTAAACGTCTTCGTTTTAAAGCAGCCGATGTGGATACAGCTACTCCGTCTACGGATTCGGATAATATTGATTTTCAAATCGGCGAAGTGGATATCAGTTCTGGAGGTGCGGCATTGGGAGTTGTGTCCATTCCAGAAGGAAGTTACCGACGAATCGAATTTGATTTGGATAGCCATTGTGCATCTGGGAAAAGTATCCAATTGGTAAATGCCAATGGAACATTTTCTACTAACCAAACTGTTACGATCAAATTTAGCGGCAACTTCACTGCGGATTCGGACGGTACATTGACTTTGGGAGTTCAATCCATATTGAATCAATTGAATTCCTACAATGGCGCAGATTTGAAAGTTTCAACTGAGTCAATTAGTGGAGTTTTAAGTAATTAATATGAACAAGATCGTTAAGGATATTTTTAGTTATCATGACTATCGAGAGTTTTTAAGAGATTGGTTTTCTTATGGAAGAGAGAACCAATCTCGTTCTATTAGAGATGTCGCAGAGGCCTGCGATATCTCAGTTGGCTATTTGCCAATGGTCTTATCAAATAGAAGAAATTTAACTGAAAAGTCATTGCTTAAGCTTCAAATAGTTTTGAAACTTAAGCAGGAAGAATTGCAATACATCAAGGCACTTTTGATTTTGTCGGATTCCGCTTCCAATATAGAGCGATTGAATGCATTTGAAGAAATTAAAAAGTTAAGGTCATTTAAAAAGAAAAGTTCAAAGGAACTTGAAGTCTATAAATACCTCTCGAATTGGTTGCATGTCACTATACGAGAAATGTCGATGAGGCGAGATTTTGATCCTGATCCAAATTGGATACGTTCAAGGCTAGTTGTCAAAGTGCCTATCCGAGATATAGAGGTTTCGCTTAGATTTTTAATAGACCAAGGTTTTTTGGTGAGAGGATCAGATGGAAGGTATGTTGCGGCAAATAAACAATTGGACTGTTTTAGTGGAGTCTATAAATTGTCGCTCGGTGAATTCCACAAGCAGATGTTTGAGTTGGCAGCAAGTTCGATCGATTTGACCCCGCGAGACCAAAGAAATTTATTGGGACATACATTACTGATTCCTGAAAATAAAATCGGCGAATTAAAATCGATTTTGGATGAGACACTTAAAAAAATCGAAGCTCTTGAATCTGAATTTAAAGAAGCTGGACCAGTGTATCACGTTATATTGTCTACATTTCCAGTTGCGAAAAGAAGTGAGGGTTGAAAATGAAAAGATATATTTCAATTTTTATAATTTTGATTTTGGGTGGAGTTGGCTGTGCGCCTTCAAGCCAAGGAACATCGACAGGCAATCCGTTGGTTGCGGTTCGTTTTCAATCTTTCACCGCCTTCGGCAGCTCCAAATTGACGGCGATGAGTGTCTCTAGTTTGAAAATGTGCTTTAAGCGATTGCGTTTTAAATATTTGGACGGTGCCGTCGGTCAAAATGTTGATATTTCTCTTGATGAACTAACGGTGCTAAGTTCGGGAACATTAATTACCAGCCTATATGTGCCAGCGGCGACCTACTCGAGAGTTGAGTTTGATTTGGATAATCATTGTGCCTCTGGCAAGTCAATCCAAGTGACAAATTCAAACGGTTCTTTTTCGACGAACCAAACTACGACGATACGATTTGATGGAACTTTGGTGCTAACAGGCTCACAAAATTTAGATTTGAACTTGCAGGCGATTGTAACCGCATTAAATTCGGTGGCCTCGGATTCGGATATTAGGACCCAAGCCGAATCTGTAGGTGGAGGATTCTAAATCTAATCTAAACCAAAGGTCGAGTGTAATGCCTCGGCCGCCTGCTTTAAATGAACTTGGTCAATCACAGCGCTGATTTTGATTTCCGAAGTGGTCACCAAGTGCACTGGGATTTTCTCTTTAGCTAAGACTTGAAAGAAGTTAGCGGCCACACCTGGGTGGTTTCTCATGCCCACGCCCACCACAGAAATTTTAGCCATTTTGTCCATCGTGATTTTTTCAACATTTTTTCCGGCTAAGACTTCGGCCAAGACCTGGTTCGTCAAAGGAAGATCTTCTTGAGTCACAGAAAAAGCCAAGCGCTGGCCTTGAACTCCGGGTTGGTCAGACTGACTTTGTGTGATGATGTCGATGCTCACGCCTCGGCTTGCAAGTTTGGTAAATAGGTCCGCCAAAAAATCAGTTCCCGCTGGAATTGGATTCAATTTGATGACCACAGTCGAATTGTCATGGGTGACACCGGATACTAAAGGATTTTCCATTTTTCCACCTTGCTCATATTTTTTTAATTCAGATTCATTGACGATCCATGTGCCTTCACGATCTTCAAATGTCGATCGCAAGTGAATCTTGACGTTGTACTTTGCGCCTATTTCCACAGATCGGATGTGCAAAACTTTTGAACCCAGCGAGGCCATTTCCATCATTTCCTCAAAAGAAATGGCTTTTAATTCGCGGGCTTTTGTGACCACACGTGGGTCGGCTGTAAAGACTGCAGGAACGTCGGTGTAGATCTCGCAGGACGAAGAATTCAATGCCGCCGCCAATGCGACTGCCGTCGTGTCAGAGCCGCCTCGGCCTAATGTGGTAATATTCATTTCATCATCGACACCCTGAAAGCCGGCGACAATGGGAATTATTTTTTGATTGATTAAGTTCTGCAGAAAGTCTGTTTTGATGTTTAAGATTCGAGCTTTTGAATACAAATTGTCAGTTTCAATCCCTAGTTGGTAGGCTAACAAAGGTTTTGCTTTATAGCCCCTTTTTTCAAAGGCAATGGCAAGAAGTGCAATCGAAACCTGTTCGCCACTGGCGACCAACATGTCATAGGCCGGTCCACGGTAAGTCGGATCAATTTCATTGCCTAATGCCACCAAGCGATTGGTTTCGCCAGACATGGCTGATGCCACCACAACTGGCTGTTCACCTTTGGCAATGTCGCGAATCACTCGCTCGGCAACCTTTTCAATACGTTCGATTGTACCAACCGATGTGCCACCAAATTTTTTGACTACAATATTTTGCAACATAACAGTTGGTTTAAAATGACTTTTTTAAAAGATCAAGGCGGCAGGCACAAATGATGATTCGATTGTAGTTTTCTGAATAATAGCTCTATAATTTCTATTTTAGGAGGCTGCTTTATGCACAAAGGAAGACTGGAAGCTTTTAGCGATGGCGTTTTGGCAATTATTTTAACCATCATGGTTTTAGAGCTGAAGGTGCCCCACGAATCAGATTTGCAAGCGCTGATTTCGTTAATTCCACTTTTTGGAAGTTATGTTTTGAGTTTTATTTATATTGGAATCTACTGGAACAATCATCACCACCTTCTTCAGGCCACTAAGACTGTCAATGGAAGCGTACTTTGGGCGAATTTGCATTTGCTCTTTTGGCTGACTTTGGTTCCTTTTACCACAGCATGGATGGGCGAGAACTCTTTTTCCTTTGCTCCGGTTGTGGCCTATGGCGTGGTTCTGCTTTTTGCCGGGGTCGCGTATTACATTTTAAGTTTAACCTTGGTTTCTGTGCATGGACGTGACTCGGCGATTGCAAAGGCCTTGGGTTCGGATATTAAAGGTAAAGCGTCGATCCTTTTGTATATTTTGGGGTTGGCTTTATCTTGGGTGTCGCCTTGGTTGGGTTTAGCACTTTACACCTTGGTTGCATTAATGTGGTTGATTCCAGATCGTCGTATAGAAAAGGTCTTATCCAATAGTTAGGTTTTAGATGATTCAGTTTCCCAATCCTAGAAATTCAACAGAAGAAGGCTTAGTTGCCGTCGGTGGAAATCTTGAAGTTGAGACACTTGAGGCAGCTTATTCTTCTGGGATTTTTCCTTGGCCCCAAGAGGGGATGCCGATGCTTTGGTTTTCTCCAGATCCGCGAGGAGTGATCGATTTTTTAGATTTTCATGTTCCAGAAAGTTTAAAAAAGCATGATCGAAAAAATCCCAATTGGCGTTACACCATCAATCAGGCATTTGAACAAGTGATCGAAGAATGCTCTGAACAAAAACGGCCAGGCCAACAGGGCACTTGGATTTATCCAGAGATGATTCAAGCTTACAAAAAGTTTTTCGCCGCCGGTCGAGTTTTAAGTTTAGAGTGCTGGGATCAAGAGGAATTGATTGGTGGCATTTACGGTGTCATGACCATGACGAAATCTGGACATATGCTCTTTTCTGGCGAGAGCATGTTTTATAAAAAAGCCAATGCCTCGAAAATGTGTCTTTGGAAAATGGTAGA
>CAZDHC010000142.1:0-7096 GCA_964505225.1 uncultured Bdellovibrio sp.
TCCCACCAAGGTCGTAGGTTGCGTTACGGATGCACCGCTTCTTGTCTCGCGTCATGCCCATGCACCGGACAGACAGTTCGTATTGTGAGTGGTTCATACCGTTCTCGATAGGTAGCCGTCACGCATTAGCTGGATGGTTTCTTCAAGACCTTTCACATGCTGCTGGGCTTCAAGGAACTCAGCCTCGGCACGGTACGCCCGGCGCTTCATGCGAGCAGTGTGCTCCTTAGCTGTGTCCAGTGCGTTCTCAATAATGAGGATTTCCACTTCTTCGTGCGAGAGGTTCATGCTGGTTCTCCTTTAGCTTTGACCATTGCCGCCCGTGCCGCCGTGCGGATTCGGTCTAGGTACACGTCGACCTCAGCCAGCGAAGGGGCGGCCATGGCCAAGTCCGCTTGCTGGTCTATATACGACAGTGCTTCCAGCAGTTCAGGTGTCGGGTTCATGCTGGTTCTCCTTTAGTCATCTCACCAATGATCTTGTTAAGGTGCATCCCGATCTGGCCGACGTACTTCATGGCAGCCCTGTCGTTGTTGTCCTTCACTGCTGTCTCCAGCAGCCGGGCTAGGATGGTTATGTTAAGTGCTATGGCCTTTGATGCGTTATAGTCGGTCATAGAAATCTCCCCAGCACTCGACGTAGATGCGGTCCTGCGCTGCATCCCACGCGGCCTGTACTACTTCGTCAGTAACAGCAGGGAAGTCGTCGTCATGCACGATCATCCCGAGGACCTTGAAGCCGATGACGGTCATTGAGCTTTCATCCGGGTAGCAATCCTCTGGTGGGCCGGCAACAAACGCGGGCTGGTGTACCGCGTCGTAATCAACTTCGATCTCCAGCTCCACCTTGTCGTCGAACAAGCTAAGAAAGGTCTCCATCATGTCACCTCACATTAAGAACGTCTTTGATTTTTGCCATCAGCTCATGGTTGCGCCGCAGAATCCGGAAAGCATTGAACTCCAACTGGCGCACCCGTTCTCTCGTAAGGCCTAAGGCTTCTCCACACTGCTCCAACGTCATCTCGTGCAGGTAACGCATAGCGATTACTTGCCGCATCTTTCTGTAAGACCGGTCTCGTGCCGATTCGTGTTCCATATTAGACCTCCGATGTATTAGTGTCAATAGTTGCAAGCCCGCATGAACCTGTCCCTGTCGAACCGGGGGTAACGTGCCGCGAACCAATCTGCGAACAGGGCACAAGTGTCATAGCTAGCCTCGGTTTCGACCAGTAGTCCGGCTATGCCGGTGAAGTCCTTGGTTGTCATGATCCATAAGACCGGGCTACACGGCGAGTAACTTCAGGGCCCATGTTGCGCAGCGTGTGCTCGATAAGACGAATGCCTGCGGTATCCTTCGCAAGCCCCGCCTCAATAAGGCGGGAGAGGAAAGGCTCCGGAATCGGATGGTTGATGGCGCGGTAGGTAATCATGCCGTCCTTGATAACAGCGCCGTCTGAGTTTTCTGTACGTGTGGTCATTTTAGTTTTCCCTGTAGTTCGTTGAATGATTTGGTTATGACTGCTGGCAATGTGACGTGTCGCTTGCGCAGCCTTATGACTGTGTAGGACAGCAAAGACTCAGCATGTTTCTGCAATTCGCTGTCGTCCTTGCTCT
Organism: uncultured Bdellovibrio sp.; assembly: GCA_964505225.1. Lineage (GTDB taxonomy): Bacteria > Bdellovibrionota > Bdellovibrionia > Bdellovibrionales > Bdellovibrionaceae > 21-14-0-10-47-8. The sequence goes on from CAZDHC010000142.1 coordinate 1,614, forward strand.
TCGCCAATTCAAGCGCGTCGTACACTACTGTAAGTATGTCAGTTGTCTTGTGCATTAACGCTCCTTCTTATATGAGAAGTAACGCGACTTGGTTCTAATCTTTGTTGTCTCCTTAATTTTATCCTTCATTGTAGTGATACCACTACTCCCTACTGCAAACTTCACAGCGTCAGTAAGGCCACATTTGCCAAGTAACCAGTTGGCTAAGGTCTCCCCCTTAACATCAGGGGGCCTAGTCATTCCCCCCATCTTGTACTGCGTAACTAGCGGCACGATGTACCGCTCCAGTTCCTTCCACATAACACTGGCTGCTGCCTTGTCCGGCTTGGCTACGTTAAACCAGCGATGAGAGTAAGGCATAGCATCCGGGTGAGGGTATGTAACGTACCCGTTGTTCTCTTGTCGTGGATGGTAAGAGTATGGCCCCCACTCCGCTGGCAGGATTACGTTGTGCTGGTGGTCCCACAATGCCGGAGCGTCTTCTACCCACGCCTTCTTGACCTCATTGCCGAACTCGTCGAGGAGACCGTTAGGCAAGGCATGCAGGGTATCAACTTGTACCCCCAAGAGTTTGGACACCATCTCTCTGGCGTAAGGGTCACGGTCAAACTTGGTCTTGACGATCACCCGCCCGCTCTCCCAGAACTCTACGCTGCGCTCCATCCTGTACCGGTGCCCGGTGTTGTAGTCAGTCTGCCATTCTGCGCTGCGCCCGGCCAATGACTCGAATGTAACTGATGGCCTCATAGCTGAACCCTCCAAGGTAATTTGGTATTCAGATGCGCAACCCGCTGCTTCAGGTCCATGTAGGCAGTACGCACCTCCGCAATCTGCCCGTCCTCAGCGTCGGGGTGGGCCATCAGTAGCAGCAAGTCGTTCTCGAACTTGTCGATCTGCTTGCGCAAGTCGGATACGAGCCGCCTGATCTGCAGTTCTTTCTCAAGTGTCATCACATCCACCCTGCCATCTTGGACATGATGTCGTCGAGCTTGGCCTGCGCAGCTTCGCGCACCAGCACGTCGTCCTTGACCTGCTCGGGGTCGGTGAAGTATGGCTTGAGCAGCGTGTCGACCTCGGAACACAGCTTGTCCAACTCCGGGTCGTCCATGATGTTGAGCATCCGGGCCTGACGTGACTGCTCCGCGATGTTGAGGATGATGCTGTCGTGGAAGCGTTGCTTCTTCCCTTCCTGCTCCCCCTTGGTGAATTCAGCAAGGCGCTTGGCTGCAGCAGCTACTGGCTGCATGATCCGGGATACAGCGTCCTTGACCGCCACCTTCTCGGCCTCCTTGTGCGCGTCCTCTACCTTCTTCAGCTCGGATTCGGGGATATTGACACGGAAGTCGTTGCCGCTGGGCACGGGGCGCAAGGCGTACGACAGGGCGAACTTGTCACTCACGTCTGCTGGGTAATCTGAGTAGTTTCCCAACGCGCCCAGCTTGGCTACGTCGGCATGCACGATACTGGACCAGTTCCACACCACTTCGTTGAACTTGCTCTGCGCCGCAGCGATGCGGTCGTTGAGTGCTTGGGTGAAGTCAAGGATGCGGTCAGCACGCAGCATACGCAGGCCATCCTCGTCCAGCCAAGGGGATGTGTTGTCGAAGTAATACTGGTACGCCTCCTGCGCTGCCTTGTTCGCAGCCTCGACGATGGGGCTATCCTGCAGCAACCGCTTGTTGTAGTTGCCAGCCTTGACGCCGTATGCGCTCTCCACCGTGGCGGTGGCTGCCTTGTCCTTCTTGTACTGCGTGATCGTGCGCTTAGTAAACTTGACGAGGACAGCACGGTCTGCGATGGTCTGGATGTTCAGCATGGTTAATTCTCCTTGAAGTAGTTATCAAAGCGGTCCCCGACGCTTGAGTCGGGTGGAGAGCATGGTTGATTCTCCTTTACTTGATTTTGATTACGTCGCCGAACGTGTATCCGTCCAGCTTGTCTGTCGAAGCCCACACCACTGGGAACGGCGCTGGCTCGCAGCTCTCTTGGTCACCGTAGCCATCTGTCAGGACGACGCATACATCAGGCTCGAACTCCTCGGCCTTGGCCAGTGCATCGACGAACGACGTACCGCCACCGCCTTGTGGCTTGATGTCCCCCATGGTTATCGGGTAATCGTCCGGTCCGAACTGCTCACCGACGTACGCCTCGTGGTCGAAGTAGATCAACTGCACTTTCTCAGGGATGATGTCTTCCATGATCTTGTTGATCTCTGCAAGGAACCCTGTGAGGACCTGCTGGCTTATGCTCCCTGACGTATCCAACGCTATGACTGCTGTGCCCATCGTCGGTATCTGCCCAATGCTAGGGAGGTACAGCCCGCCACTGATGAACCGGCGATTAGGCCGCGCCCACGTGTAGTCCCCCTTGGTGAGCTGTGTAAGCAAGTGCCGCAGCTTGTCCTGCCAAGGTGTCTCTGCTGCGATTATCTCGTCGATGAGGCGGGCGAGTCCTGAACTCGCTACTCCCCGGGCTTTGGCTGCACGCGCTGCGTTGTTGACCGCTATGCGGACCTCCTGCTCCATCTCCTTGGATTCAGCCGGTGACATGGGCGTGGTGTCGATGTCATCACCGATGCCGTAGTCTCCATCACCTTGGCCATGCCCGTCGTCACCGTCAGGCGGCTCTTGATACAACTGCTCCCACGTCGAGCCACGTGCTCCGGGCTGACTGATGCCGTTGGGTATCATCTCGCCGACCTTACCCGCCACGAGGATGTCGTTGATAACTGCGTCCATGGCCACGTTGGCTGCCCGAGGGTTGCGGCTGCCCAGCCGACCAATATGGTGTAGCACCTTGTGCATCAACTCATGGGCCAGTAAGAACACCACCTGCTGTCGGGGCAGCGAATTGACGAAGTGCGGGTTGATCGTCATGGTTGTGCGCCCCATACACGCCGTACCTACGCTCTGGTCGAATACGCGGGGGGTCTCCATGATGAGACACGCGTAGAACGCTTGGTCAGCCGAGCTGCCTAGAACCATGGACGCGATGGCTGCGGATACTGCCTTCTCTGCCTTGGCCACGTCAGCCTTGGTGGCTGGCTTGGCATTGGCGTTAGTTTTTGGAAACGCTGTCATCGCATCATCCTTTCCTTAATACGTCGGATCACGGTGCTCTGCACCAACTGGATCAGCCAGTCCTCTGACTTGCCCTCTAGCGCCTTGACCGCTATGGCCAGAGCCTCCTCACGTGTGACTGCTGTCCGCCTTGAGTCAATGCTGCTGCCGGTGGATTTCTCACTACACATCCACCCTTTGGTGAGTTGTCGTGACGGCTCGGGGTCTCTGCGCTTGAACGGGCGGTGGATGACCAAGGTGATCCCCTTGTAGGGCTCTGCTACTTCGTAGCATGGGGCTTCTACTCCTTCCCATCCGTTGCTGCCGTCCGAAACCCACGCCCGGAAGCGGCTACGCTTGAGTTTCACAGCAGCACCTCTTGATGCTTGAGGCTGTAATCCACGAACGCTGCGCAGTTGCACAGATCACCGCCGGTACGCACCACGGCGTCCTTGACTGCCATGACGCCGAACTCAGCCGGCAGCCGGTCCATGTACTGAATGACCCGGTCTAGGTTGGACGTGCTTGCCTTGTGACTCAGGGCTCCGGATATGGCGTACTGCGCAGCTCCGCCGGCAGGCACCGGGGCCCCTGTCGGGTCCATGATGCAGTGGTCAGGGTTAGGCATCTCACTACAGATACGCAAGAACGCCTCGAACTCATCGGCCCTGCCTTGACCAACACGGCCAGCGATGCACGTCGGGCGAATCTCCTTGGGCAACGCCTCGAACTCGTCGGCCACGAACTCCCACTGTCGCGGCGTGGCATTGATCTCCCTTGCAGGGTCGAAGTCATTGATGGACCCGGGCCGGAAGTTGCTGAACGCGATGAACTCCATCGCCTTGCCCTTGGCCAGCATGTGCCGGCGGAAGTCCTCAACGTCGAAGTCGAGCGTCAGGGTGGTCAGCCTGTTCGGTATGTGGCTCGGGTCCTTCGTGACTGCTGCCTTGTCCTCGGCGCGGTTCGATGCCGCACATACCCACGATCCCTTGGGCAGGCTGACGCCGTCGATGGTGTGGTCGAGCAGCAGAGGAGCTGTCGCGTTCTTGACCATGGGTGCGCCTTGGGAATACTCGTCCAAGAACAACATGAACGGCTGCTTGATGGTCAGCCAAGGCTGACGGTGCCATGCCACTACCCTGTCGCCGTCCGGGGAGACTTCGGCGAACGGCAACCCCTTGAAGTCTGTCGCGTCTGCCGTTGCGAGGTGTTGTACCACGACAGGGAAGGCGATGTCATGCTGCTTGCGGATACGGGCAGCGACCTGCAAGTGTATTTGGGTCTTGCCCAAGCCCGGGCTCGACTTGGTATGAGTTGCCGTGCCAGACAGGCCACGGACTGCCCTGTCTGCGTAGAAGAACAGGGCCTCGGCCAGTTGGGTTGCTTTCATGGTTGCTCCTTGAAAGGTGGTGTTGAGATGGGGGAAAGGTGAGGGTTGTTGTGCGTCTAGTGCTGACTGGCTTCGAGCATCCATGCCAAGGCGTACAGCCTGAGTGGCACGTTGTTCTCTGCGAGGAACTGGTGGGTGGCCCACGCTCCCAAAGAATTACGGTTCCTTGCCGCTGTTATGGCGGCTTGTGCGGTGGTTGTCATGGTTGGTCCTTGTGTGTGACTGCTGCTAGCGCTTGTTTGCGTACGCCTTGGCCTTGATAGCCTCGGAGTAGCTCGTTGTCGTGAATATGATGATGTACCCGCTGCGGGGCGTGGCGTCGCCACAGACAATGAGGTTGCCATGGCTGTCGGACTGCAGGGTGTAAGTCTTCATGATTTCAATCCCACGAAAAGTCGTACTGCTTCCAAGGAGGCAGCCGGTGATTGGTAAAGGTAACCACTTCGCGCCCTTCAAACAAGCAGTTGAAATACGCCTTGATCCAACTGATGCAGTGGCGGTCGTGCTGTCGCTTGCTCATGTTATTCTCCTTGTTAATCTTCCAATGCTTTCAGCGACGTCGGGCCAATGTCTGCTTCGTCGTAGGCTCTCTGGGATGCCCGTAGTTGGTCGGCGTCTGTCGGGTCGGGCGGCAGGTACGTGGAACGTAAAGAGTGATACATATCAACCACGTCTGGGAATTTCTCCTGTATCAGGTCCAGCATGTAGTCTATTTCTTCTTGGTCGATGATACGCTTCGGCTTGGCGGGTGTCTTAGCCAAAGGTGCTTTTGCCGCCAGTGGTGCGGGGGGAGCATTAAACTCTGGCAGACGTGTAACAGCATCCATAGCGAAGGCTCGAAGCTGCGCAGTTGGGGAAAGGCCAGTAATCTTCTGTCGTTTGTGTAACAACGTGAAGGTACCGGATGGGATAGAAAACTTGATTGTTACAGTGCTCATGGCCACGGTTCCTCGGTTTGTTGGTGGAGTAGTTACTATACGGTAACCGATTGGTACCTGTCAAGGTTTTTGTGTAGTTACTGAATGGTTACCGAT
>CAZDHC010000143.1:0-7014 GCA_964505225.1 uncultured Bdellovibrio sp.
CGTGGTTATTAGCGACCACACTAAAGATAAATTCTTAGAAGATCAAATTCAGAATTCTTTTCTTTGGCAAAAAGCGATTTTAGATGGCGCCAATTTTTCAATTATCTCGACCAATGTTGACGGACTGATCACTTCTTTCAATTCGGGCGCGGAGCGTTTATTAGGCTACTCTTCCAGCGAAATGATTGGAAAGCAGTCTCCCGCAATTTTACACGACCCTAACGAAATTGCCGTCCGGGCTGCCCAGTTAAGTAAAGAGCTTGGAAAAGAAATTGAACCGGGATTTAAGGTCTTCGTTATCAAATCAGAAATGGGTATCGCTGACGAAAATCAGTGGACTTACATCCATAAATCTGGAAAACGAATTTCCGTCACACTTTCGGTGACTACTTTAAGAGACCGCGCAGGGCTCATACAAGGCTATTTAGGAATCGCTCATGATATTACAGAACAAAAACAAGCTCAGCGAGATGCAGAACTATTCTTTAATGCCATCAATCAGGTTGATATTGTCAGTATGTCTGATTTGCATGGGCGTATTACTTTTGTTAATCAAAACTTTTGTGACATTAGCAAATATACAAAAGAAGAACTCGAAGGCCAGAACCATCGAATTCTAAAGTCCGGAATGCAAGGCCCAGAATTTTACCAAAACCTTTGGCAAACTATTTCCTCTGGAAAAGTATGGAAAGGCGAAGTTTGCAATAAAGCCAAAGATGGATCGATTTACTGGGAAGATTCCGCTATGATGGCAACCTATGATACCGCAGGAAAGCACATTGGCTATATTTCCATTCGCCGAGACATCACCGCTAAAAAGAAAAATGAAACTTTACTAGAGCAAGAGCGAGTTAAAGCGCTGGCCTCTACCCGTGCTAAATCACAATTTCTAGCAAACATGAGTCACGAAATTCGCACCCCAATGAACGCCATCATTGGAATGGCCGAACTTTTATCAGAAACTCCAATGAATGATGAACAACGCCACTACGTGAACGTCTTTCGAAATGCAGGCGATAACCTTGTTGAAATTATTAACAACGTTCTAGATCTTTCACGTATCGAAGCGGGTCAATATTCAGTCGAAAACATTGATTTCGACGTTGAAAATTTAATCGAATCTATTGTTGATATTCACTATTTGAAAGCTCAACAAAAAGGAATTGAGGTTCGCTATTTAATTGCCAACGGAGTGGCTCCCTTTATACAGGGCGACCCTTCTAAGATCAGACAAATTTTAATTAATCTCATTGGCAATTCCGTCAAATTCACCCATTCAGGCAGCATTGACGTATTTGTCCGCTTGAATTCAAAAAATCCTGAAGAATTGATTTTCTCGGTTCGCGATACGGGAATCGGTATCGCACAGGAGAAATTAGATGTCATTTTTGACAAGTTCACTCAAGCCGATAACAGCATTACTCGTGAATACGGCGGCTCTGGACTGGGATTAGCAATCTCGAAAGAATTGACTGAATTGATGGGTGGTCGTATTTCCGTTGAAAGCACCATCAAAAAGGGAACAACTTTCACATTTATTTTACCTTACAAGCCGTTAGTGACCGAAAAGAGCCTGAGCAATGCTGCCAGAACTTTAGATCTATCAGATAAACACATTTTAATTGTTGAAGATAACGAAATCAATCAGTTGATTTTCAAAGAAATGATTGGCTCCTGGCACCCCAAATTGACAACCGTCAATGACCCAATCGAGGCCTTGGAATTCCTAAAAAAACCCAACTGTCCAAAGATTGATATCATTGTTTCAGACGAGAAACTTCCTAAAATGAGCGGCACTGATTTTGCGCAAACTTTATCTGTGGATCCTTTGTTAAAATCAATTCCAATACTTGTGATATCTTCTAAATACCACAATACTCCCGCTGTCCATCTACCCAACGTAAAGTATGGAATCAAGCCCATCAAAAAGCGGGAACTTAGAAATTTGATTTCGGATTCACTTCTACTTGGCCAACAGAAAAAGAAGTCCATTTTAATCGTTGAAGATGACCTTGAACTGTTAAGCATGATCAGTGACATCGTGAAAACCACAGGCATTGAAGTAGTCACTAGCCCAAATGGCGAAGAGGCCCTGAAACAATTTAAAGATCGGCAATTTGATGCCGTTTTGTCAGATTTTAAGATGCCAAAGGTCAATGGATTGGAACTTTTAAAAGAGCTCCATAAACAAAATCCAAATTTACCCTTTATGCTATTTAGCGGCTACATCAATGATGAAACCAGAAAGATCGCAAATCAACTTGGCGTCACTCAGATCTTAGAGAAGCCTATTCAACTTTCAGACATTGCTGACAAAGTGACTCACATGATGAATACCGCCTCAGAAACCCAAAAAAATTCAGGCGTTTCAGCATCAGAACAGACCACTACAGCCGAAAATAAATTTAAAGTTCTTCTGGTTGATGATCAACCGGACAATCGATTGGTCGTGAGGTCATTTCTAAAGAAGCAACCAGTTTCAATAGTAGAAGCTGAAAATGGAATGGAAGCTGTCGACAAATACACTGATGAAGTCTTTGATCTGATTCTAATGGACATGCAGATGCCAGTTTTAGATGGCTATTCGGCCACTATTCAAATTAGGAAACTTGAAAAAGAACTTGGTCGAAAAAATATTCCCATCATCGCCCTAACCGCATACGCCCTAAAAGAAGAACAGCAGAAAAGTTTTGAGGCCGGCTGCAATCAACACCTGACCAAACCAATTAAAAAACAAACTTTGATTGATCTCTTCAATCAGTACTACCAAGAAAAGCAGTCAGCGACCAATAAGGCTTCTTGATTATTCTTTGAATAAAATTTTAAACATTACCCACCCGAATAATCCGACCATGTGGTTTTTCCGCTGATCCCCCGACACCTTTTAGCCCAAAATGAAGAATCTGGCCGTGGTTTACAGTTTCGTGTGGTGTATGATCAGCGTGTCCGCAGGGAATCCACGGGATTTCATTATGCGGCTGGCAGGCGTCGTAGTGATCCGGCACTGTGCGATCGTACCCATCGTCCAATTTGTATTGATATTCATGGCGCATGGACCTGGAAAACAGCTCAAAAATTCCTGGATCAATTTTTTTCCCCGCTGTTGTCTTCATCATATTAAGTGCCTCTTCTCCATCCAGAGCCTTATGATAAGTCCGCACTGTTGTCACCGCATCATAAAAGTCCGCGATGGCAGTGATTCTTGCTAAAATATGAATGTCATTGCCTTTGATTCGATTGGGATAACCTGAACCATCATAATTTTCATGATGCTGATAGATCACTTGGGAAACAATGCCTTTGTTAACACCATAGCATTGGACATTTTCTGGCGTAATAAGACCCACCCCCCACCCGGGATGCCGTTTTATCTGATCGAATTGATCGTCCGTTAGCTTAAATGGATTGTTGATCAGATTTGTCGGCAAATTGATCTTTCCAATATCATGTAAAAGCCCGCCAAGTCCTGCTAAAACTAACTCGCGGTCAGTGGCTTCCGGCCGAATCATTTTATAGATCGACATGCAATACATGGCCACATTGACCGAGTGATCGTAAGTATAAAAATCATGAAAGCTCAGTTTCCCAATCAAATCTTGTAACACTCCTACCTTGGAGTCCTTTACAACATTGACCAAAGACTCAACCGAATCTCGGCAACCATCTAAAGTTTGACAGATCACTTCTGAAGTCAATTCATGTTCCTTATCAAAAAGGTGATCCAGATAGCGAATCGCCGAATCCTTAATAACACCGGCCTTCGTTTCAATTTTAACACCACCCAAATGAGGAGACGTCATAGCCTTTAAAAAAGTTCCCCGCTCAGCTTCGCGCACATAGATCTGAGAGTATTTACTTTTGATTTCCAAGAGCTCATTAACAGTCAACTTTCGACCATGCCGAAAAATACAAACAAAGCGTTCATAACCTTCTCGTGCGGAGGAGTTGATATATAAGTCATACGGAAGATTTTGTTCGGTTAAAATCAATTCCGAGGAAACTGTAAAAACATTGTCGGTGCTCGTGATTGACATTTGAATTGCTCCTGATAATTGCTTTAATTTCTTTTATTAACTATGTAACTTCTGCGACAACATTAAATCTTCTAAGATCTGCAGTAACACTCCACTCATCCAAAACCGACTAGAATCTTTCAATAAATTAACAGGGATATTCAATTCTTTGAAATAAAGCTCTTCTTGATCTGCCCCCTGAAGACGAAATACAAAGGCGAACTCTTCTCCAAGTCTTTTTACCGTAACTGTTGAGCTTGTCTGTGGTGGCAAAACCTTTAAAAATTTGCTTTCCATTTCAGACAATTCAACTTCGACTTCTTTTCTTGGCTGAAAACCTTCGAAATTCACGCAAAACGACATGTTTCCTCCTTAGGAAATATTTTTTACTCACTCTCAATTTTGTACCGAGCCATGCAATGGGGGCAGTCCGCACGCATTGGCCATTGAAGCCGATGGTCCCGTAAAGAAAACCTTTGTTGACAATTCAGACAGTGAAAATCAATTCCTTCGATCACCAAATCCTGATTGAGCGCGTGAATAAACTTGGAAATCCCTATCCACGTAAATATGGGAGTCAGAACCAAATGAAGCGCCGGTATCGCCAAAGCCAGCACCGCTATTACTAAATAAAGAATCGAGTCATTGATGGCATTCAACAGCCGGTCGGGCATCGACAAAGAGTGAGTCGCCAGTTCCTTCGATACTTTTTTCGACAAATCTGATGTCAGCACTATAGTCGCATGAGCCATGCCATCTCCTGGTTCTTTTGGTTCTTTTGGTTTTTCTGCCCTTGATATTAACTTCAATACCTTATTTTTAGGGGCATCATTTGGTGGTGTTTTTGCGACTGTAAATTTCCGGTGAAGTTTCCTAAGGCCTACTTAATTGTCTCACCTTGAGAGGGAAAAGTTGCAAATTCACCATCAATCTCTGCGCTTTTTGAAGGCTGAATCATGCAATTATAGAGTAACTTATGTACAAATACTTTTATTGGCACAAATTTAGAAAGCCTGAGCAGTCTTATAAACCCGTGGTTTTACTGACCGGCTGTAGTTCCGGAATTGGCCTGGCGACCGCCGAGGCCTTGGCTCGCCATCTTGAATATCGCGTGATCATCACCACACGGGAAAAAAGTATGGGTGTTTTGAAATCCAAATTTACCGAGAGCGATCGAATTTGGATACACCCGTTGGATGTTGCCAGTGAGGAAAGTCGAAATACCTTAGTGACCAATATTTTTGAACGCTGGGGACGAGTGGATATTTTGATTAACAACGCCGGCATCTGCTACCGATCGGTCTTAGAGGAAATGCAGGACAAAGATGAATTGACGCAAATGCAGACTAACTATTTGGGTCCGATCGGACTGATTCGACTGCTTCTTCCCAGAATGAGACAAAATGGTCGTGGCAAAATCATCAATATCTCGTCTGTATCAGGAATCATAGCCATGCCGACTATGGCATCGTATTCGGCCTCTAAATTTGCCTTAGAAGGAGCGATGGAAGCACTTTGGTATGAGACAAGGCCTTTTGGTATCGACATCTCTCAGATTCAACCAGGCTTTGTTAGATCGACATCCCATGAAAGAGTCAAATTGTCAGTTCGATCCTCTTTGTCGACACAAATGAATAGACCCTACTCGAGCATGTATCAAGACATGATTCCCTTCATCACCAGATTTATGACCCACGGAATTGCAACGCCAAAATCGATCGCCAACCTCATCATGTTGGTCATCAAAACTGAGAAGCCCCCTTTGTATATTCCAGCAAGCTTTGATGCTGAATTTCTATACTATTTGAAACGCTTTTTTCCACGTAGGATTTTGCAGCCTTTTCTTTTTCGAACACTGCCGGGCTCGGCACACTGGGCGCAAGATTTTACCAAGGCTCGAAAACCTGCAATGCTACCCGTGCGCAGCTTTCGCAATGCCATGAGATATTTAGGAGCACACTTATATGGGAAGTCTTAATGAAAAACAAATTCACCAATTGAAATTTGAAGAGACCACCACTGGTGAACCTATTTTAAAACCGTTGATGTCTCTTTTTGAGAAACAGCTTTCCTTGAGAATGTTCAAAATGCGCTTCTTCAATCATGAACGAAATTTTGAAGAGTTGTCTCATATCGCCCACTCGATTAAAGCATCGGCCAGCAACCTGGGTCTGCAAAAGACAGAAGAGCTCTGTTTAAAATTAGAAACCGAATCTAAAAATCAGCAAATTGAAGACTTTCACCAACTGATCACTGAAATTGAAGTCAGTGCCAACGAGGAGGTCAACCAACTTAGAAAAATCGTACATTAGGAACGTTCCAAGGGTACTACCTAAGTCTAGTGGATTAACATAATCTTAGTGTGCCAGGATTTTAGAAAGTTCGTAAAGAATCCGATAACATAGCATAGGAAAAGGATTGCTATGTCGAGACCATTTGATTTTTCAACAGATAAAATTGAAGACCTACTTTCCATCGATCCCGACGAGGGAAAAGAATTGGTCGAAAAATTGATCGCCAACTACTTAACCGAGGCACCCAAAACCATTGCCGCATTCAAAGATGCATCTACGAAAGATGATTTGGACAATATTAGTTTTCGGGCTCATAAAATGAAAAGCACATCTGGCAATATTGGCCTAGTTTCCGTCAGTAAAATTGCTGCAGAACTGGATGAAGCAACGGATCTTCCTCTAGGTGATCCCACTCGAAAAAAAATCAAAGACCTTATTGAGGAATTCGGACATCACTTCAACCTTTCGCAAGAGGTCTTAAAGCCTTATAGCAAAAGGAATGCTGCATGAGATCCCATGTCTTGATTGTAGACGACAACGAATCAGATCAGCTGAATTTGTCATTTATTCTCAAGAAAGATGGCTACCAATGTTCCGTGGCAAAAGATGGCTATGAAGCCATCGACTTTCTATTGAATTCAAAAGACAAGGACCCTGTTAGCTTAATCATTCTAGACCTAACTATGCCAATATTAAGTGGCATGGCT
>CAZDHC010000144.1:0-6980 GCA_964505225.1 uncultured Bdellovibrio sp.
TTAAGCAAATCAGAGCGTTCTTTGATGACATTTCGTTTGTAATTTTCAAACTCAGCTTTCAAATACAAATATTCGTTTTTAAATTTCTCAACTTGCCCCTTTAACTCATCGACCTCAGAAGGTCCCTGTTGAGTTGATGCGGCATTCGGCGCCGAGTTGTTAGTTTGAGAGCCATCTGAAACATTGTTTTCTTCAGACACGTAATCCTCCAGAGAAGTTCATTAAACCCATAGAAATTATACGAAATCTGTTATCTAAACAACCGGTGTCAAGTGCGTTAGGACTGAAGTTCACCAGAAAGGTAAGTTAAACCAGCAAAAACCTGATTGCTTAGGACAATTCCCTCTTCAGTTAGTCGCCAATGGGTTTTGTCATACTGTGTAACCAGACCTTGATCAGAAAAAAGAGCCAACTGACCCTTAACGGCGGCTTCAATTTTTTCACCAAATCGATTGAATAAAACAGTGGTATCTAGCCCGGTTTTGACTCGCAAAGCGGTATGGCAAAAATCGGTCAGGGCCTGATGTTTCTCTAATTTTTCTAGATGATCGGGCGGCAAGCCTTCTCCGACTTGAGAGAAGTCTTTACCTTCGTTACTAAGAATCATCTTTTCATAAGCACCGATTGAATTTGGATTCCAATACCTTGTGCCCCAGGGGCCGGCGTGAGAATAAGAATGAGAACTCAATCCTAGCCCCCAATATTCGGAATTATCCCAATAAAGTGAGTTGTGCTTTGAGTGAAATCCAGGCTTAGCGAAATTGGAAATTTCATATCGTTCATATCCGTTTTTACCCAAGACATCTGCAATTAAATCAAACATTTCAATTTGCAAATCTTCAGTCAGTTTTTGCTTAGAAAGGACGTGTCCCTCGGGAACGGTTAAGCAATATGGACTGACGTGTTGCGGTTGAATTTTTAAGACATAATCCAAATCTTTTTTAAGGCCATCCAACGTCTGGTTTGGCAAAGCAAAAAGAACATCAAAAGAAAAATTAACGTCATAAGACTTCAGCAAGTCCAAAGTTTCAATTGTTTGCGCCGAATCATGTTCACGGTGAACTGCTTTTAAAAGCTTATCATCAAAGGTTTGTGCCCCAACACTAAAACGATTGATGCCCGCATTAAGATATTGGTCCATCTTTTTACCGCTAATTGTCGCAGGATTGATCTCAATCGTTATTTCTGTTTGTGGTCCAGTCGTATAACCGTAATTTGCAAGCTCCGCTAGAATCGATACAATGTCTTCAGCGGGCAATAAGCTTGGTGTGCCGCCGCCGAAATAGACCGTCGAAAGCACCCGAGGTTTGTATGCTTGCCGATACTGCTTTATCTCGGAAAAAAGCAAATTGAGATAAGACTTAGGCGCCATAATTTTGCTTTGCTCATAGGTGGCAAAGTCACAATAAGTGCAACGCTGAAGGCAGTATGGAATATGAACATAAACACCGAAAGACATTGGAGCAAACTAAGTGATCACTAAAAAATTTCAACTTAAAAATGGAATGAAAGTACTTTTTCAACAAAGCCACAAATCTCCGGTGGTTTCTGTGCAGGTTTGGGTCAGAACTGGTAGCGCCGATGAGGCTAAAGGCGAAGAGGGAATCAGCCATTTTATCGAACACTTGGTTTTTAAGGGCACTAGAAAATTCAAAGTTGGTGAAATTGCAGCTCAAATCGAAGGAGCCGGAGGCGAACTGAATGCCTATACCTCGTTTGATCAAACAGTATTTTACGTGACCATGTCGAAGCACTTTGTAGATGTCGGAATCGAATCCCTGGCCGAGATGATGGGGTTCCCGTTGTTTGACCCGACCGAAATCGACAACGAACGCGAAGTGGTCGTTGAAGAGATCAAGCGGGGCGAAGATTCTTTGGGCCGAAAAGCAAGCCAGTTGCTGTTTTCGACGCTTTATCAAAAGCATCCTTACGGCGTTCCCGTAATTGGATTTGAAAAAAACGTTCGCAGCTGGAAAGCAAAAAAAATTGTCGAGTACTACCAGTCTAGATATTCACCACAAAATATGTTCTTGGTCGTTGCTGGAGATTTTCAATCAGATGTGATGAAAGAAAAAGTGACCAAGGCCTTTGGTGAATTTAAAGCTTACAAATTTAAAAAAGTTGTTCGCAAGAAAGAGCCAGCTCAAAAAAATATTCGAATCGAAGTCGAAAAATCAAAATTCGAACAAAGCATCTGCTATATCGGCTGGAAAACGCCAGATGTTCGCCATAAGGACATGCCAGCCTTAGACGTGCTTTCGATGATAATGGGTCAAGGCGACAGCTCAAGACTAGTTCACAAACTGCGAATTGAAGATGCGATTGTCAATTCAATCGGCGCGAGCGTTTTTTCTTCTCAAGATCCAGGGTTTTTGGGTATCTCGATGGGCTACAACAAAGAAAAGTTGCCAATGGCTCTAAGTAAAGTGACCGAAGTTATCTGTGATGTTTTAGCGGGCAAGATCGAATCGGTAGAAATCAAAAAAGCCATTACTAACATTGAAAGCGAAAACCTTTACGGCGTGGAGACGGTGGACGGATTATCTCGAAAAATTGGTGACGCCGAATTTTTAATGCATGATCCGCATGCGTTTGAAAAATATCTTCGCGACGTTAAAAAAGTAACAGCCAAAGATCTTCACCGAGTTGCAAAGAAGTACATCAAAACTGATGTGTTGTCGGTAATTGCGCTAACCAATGACGAGGCCAAAAAATCTAAGGAACATTTAAAAAAATGGGTGAAAGATTTCAAGATTGCGGTCAAAAAGACTAAGACCTCTAAACTTTCGACCAAGAAAATTTCAACCGGAAAATTGGTTAAAAAAAGTGGAAACAAAGAAGTAAAAACAACCGTACATCAATTAAAGAATGGTGTGCGTATTTTGATGCGTCCAAGTTTTGAAACTCAGGTGATTTCTGCCAAAGTAGCGATGCTGGGTGGGGGTCGACGTGAAGCTGTTGAACACATTGGCATTTCCGAGCTGACTTCAAGAGCTTGGTCTGGCGGAACCAAAACCAAAACTGAACAAGAAATTTACCATCAAACTGAATCTTTAGCGGCTGGAATCAGCCCACTCGCGGGCAGAAACTCGATTGGATTGGGACTTGATTGCATCACGCCATTTGAGAGCCAAGCTCGCGATTTGTTTTTAGATATTTTGATGAACCCAATTTTTCCAAACGAAGTGATTGAGCGGGAGCGCGGAGTTCAAATCGAACAGATTCGAACCAGAACGGATAATCCAGCGCAAATTTGTGTTCGGCAATTTATGGAAATGATGTTTGGCGAGCATCCTTATGGGCGCGATCAGATGGGCTCAGAGAAAACATTAAGTAAAATTGATTCGGCCATTATGACTGATTTTTGGAAACAACATTTGGTCACTAAAAACATGACCTTTATGTTGGTGGGTGCTTTTGATCAGAAAAAGTGGATCGAGGCCATTGAAGACGCCACCAATAAAATTGATTGGGGTACGGCGTTCAAAGACAAAATGGAATTAAATTATCCAAAGAAAAATCTAGTTAAGTTCCATGAAGTCAAAAAAGAACAAAGCCATCTTGTGTATGGATTTCCAGGATTGAAACTTTCTGATGAGGAACGATACACCCTGCAAATCATGCAAAGCATTTTAGCCGGACAAGGCGGCAGATTGTTTATTGAGCTGCGTGATAAGAACTCGCTAGCGTATTCGGTTTCCCCTGTAAAACTGGAAGGAATTGATGGTGGGTATTTTGGAGCCTACATTGGATGCTCTCCGGATAAAGTTGAAAAAGCGCTATCCATGATGAAAATTGAGTTTGCAAAATTGTGTAATAAAAAGGTGAGTGATTCTGAGCTCGATCGGGCCCGAAGATATCTCATTGGCCGACACGACATTGATTTACAAAGAGCAGGTTCGGTTGGGGCCTCTATTTTATATGATGATATTTATGGAATTCCCTATGATGAAACCTTCAATTTGAGTAAGAAATATGCCCAAATTACGGCTGAAAAAATACAGGCTGTCGCTCAAAAGATCTTTAAAGGGACAGAAGTTATTAGCTTAGTGGGGCCATCAAATCCGTTTAAACAGACTTAGGTCTAAAAAGCGTTAAGGGTGTATCAAGTTGATGCGCCCATGCTAACCTATATGAAGCTGGCTACCGATAAGTAAGCTAGTAATTATGTCAAACAATGATAACGGCAAATTATCATCTCTATTTTTGATGTCCTCTCGAGAGTTTTTTCTCGAAATGGTCGGGTCTGGACTGAGCAAAAGAAAAATCAAAGCAGCTCCCGCCATTCAAGGCTATCTGGTTAATCTATTAGAACACTATTTAGATGCTAGAAATCTATTTGATGAACCCCATGATGAACTGGGAAACAGAAAGCCAACAACTTTGGCCGAAATGTTTTTAACTGCCACCACGGCGAATCCTACTGAACGTTTTGATCTATTGAAAAAGTTGGGCGACAGAAGTCTTTATATCAGTGGGTTTTTTGGGGACTCGCTCAGCCGAAAAATTGTGGATATCGATTACTATGTAAATATGGGCGGAAGCGCTTATGCCCATCTTGCGGAAACCGCAAAAGAAGACACTACGGCACATTTATATCGAACTTTTTCAAGACAGTTTGCTGATTATGTTGATGTGTTGACCTATATCAGTCAGCAGTCATTTGTGACGACGGATCAGGGTCTTTTAAGACTTTATGATCGTTACATGAGGACAGGATCAGAATTGGCAAAAGACCAATTAGTTGAAATGGGAGTTTTGACTCTCCCTGCAGATCAGGCTAAGCTGGCCCGGCAAGATTAAAGCATAACAAATTGGATCAAAAGTGTTTGGATTGGGCTTTTCAGAAATTCTGGTCATCAGTGCATTGGCATTAATACTTATTGGTCCTAAGCAGTTGCCAGAAGTTGCTAGAACTTTGGGTAGAATATTGAATGAGTTTCGACGAAGCACAAATATTTTGACCGAAGAGTTTAAATCACAAACAAGAATTGATAGTGACCTACTAAGACCACAAACTTACATTAAGCCCCAAGTGCAAGATCCTATTGCAGATCAAACTCCTAAAAAAGAAGAGACCAAATCATGAGCGAAAGCGATACTGGTTTGACGTTGATGGATCATTTAGCAGAGCTGAGGTTTCGACTCATTCGAGCTCTTTGGGGTTGTATTGCCGGGATGCTCGTCTGTTATAATTTTACAGACAAGATATTTGATTTTGTTCGCGCACCAATTACGCCTTATTTGCCAGAGGGTGGTTTGATTTTTACAGCTCCGGCGGACAAATTTTTAGCCCATTTAAAAATAGCATTTTTTGGTGGCTTGCTATTATCGTGTCCGTTCTGGATTTATCAGATTTGGAAGTTTGTGGCCCCGGGCCTTTACGGAAAAGAAAAAAAGTATTCAATTGGATTTATTTTTTCAGGGACTTTTCTTTTTGCACTGGGCGTGACCTTTACCTACGTTTTTGTTTTTCCGGCGGCCTTTCATTTTTTGATGGGCTACGGCGGGGATGTCGACAAACCCATGATCACCATTGACCAGTATCTTTCGTTTTTTGTTACCACATCGCTGATGTTCGGGATTTCGTTTGAGCTACCATTGGTCATGGGAATCTTGGGTATGTTGGGAATCGTCAGCACTAAATTTTTGCGGGAAAAAAGAAGATATGCGGTTGTTGGTATGGCCATAGTATCTGGGGTTATTACCCCCCCAGATCTATTAAGTATGATCATGATGTTAGTGCCAATGATGTTGCTTTATGAGATCGGAATATTTGCGGTTTATTTTTTTGAAAAGAAACGCGCTGCCGAAGCTAAAGCTATGGATCTTCAAATTTAATTAAAATTGATCCGGCCTCGATCGAATCACCCTGCTTAACGCAAATCTGTTTAATTTTGACGTCAGCAGAGGCTCGCATTTCATTTTCCATCTTCATGGCTTCCATAATTAAGAGCGGTTTGTTCGCCTTAACGATGTCGCCTTCTTTAACGAAGATTTCTATGATTTTTCCCGGCATTCCTGATTTCAGTTCTTTGTCGGCACCCAAGCCACCGCCGGCCTTCAATGATTCATGTAACAACATTTCGTCATTGAAAATTTTAACAGTACGGAACGAGTTCCTAGTGAACACGGTGTATTCGGTATCGTGGCCTACCACATCGACTAAGTAAGAAGCACCCTTGAAAAGAAAGCTGAAGTAGCTTTCTGACCTTTTGTAATCATCTTTA
This sequence comes from uncultured Bdellovibrio sp., assembly GCA_964505225.1. Taxonomy (GTDB): domain Bacteria; phylum Bdellovibrionota; class Bdellovibrionia; order Bdellovibrionales; family Bdellovibrionaceae; genus 21-14-0-10-47-8. Next base: position 6,231 of record CAZDHC010000144.1, read on the forward strand.
TCCAGCTCATAGTGGGACCACTGCCCACCAGACTCTTGCAAAGAAATCTTCCAAAGGCGGGGTGTTTCGACGACGTCGACTTTATATTTCTTACCTTTTAGTTCTGCTTCGAAATACATATTACAACCTCAACTGCATTTTTCTTCCAACGCGTTTCCAATTTGGATAAACGTTGTACTGTCGTACGTCTTTAGACTTGCGATCATTATATGCAGTGATGGCCGCAGCTATCAAAAACACGTGATCATCGACATACTTGAACATTTCTGGCTCAATCACTTCGAAATTCTTTTCTAGAAATTGAGTAGTATAAGTTCCATCTAAAAATTTTGGGTGCTTTAAAATCGTTTTGTGTAGAACGATATTTGATTTAATTCCCGACAAAATAAACTCAGATAGCGCTCGTTCCATTCGATCAATGGCTTCTTTCCTTGTCTCACCCCAGGTGATGACTTTGGCGATCATTGGATCGTAATAGATTGGAACTTCATATCCTGGATATGCATAAGAATCACAACGAACATAAGGACCTTGTGGGTGACGACAAGCTCTGATTAATCCGGGGCTTGGTTTGTAAGTCACAGGATCTTCGGCACAAATACGAACTTCAATAGCGTGGCCTTTTTGTTTTAAATCCTCTTGCTTAAAGCTTAAAGGATTTCCAAGAGCCACATTGATTTGTTCTTTCACCAGGTCGGTTCCGGTGACTAGCTCCGTAATCGGATGCTCAACCTGTAATCTGGTATTCAT
>CAZDHC010000145.1:0-6951 GCA_964505225.1 uncultured Bdellovibrio sp.
TGTGATTATTCTTTCTTGGGAAAATCAACTCAGTCATCAAAAGAGATGGTTAAGTGGGAAGACGGAAAAGAATATCCAATGTTAAAAGTTGAGATCTCTTCAGCTTCTCACCCATTCTTCACAGGTAAACAACGTGTGATGGATACTGAAGGACGCATTGACCGTTTCAAAAAGAAATACGGCAAAAAGTAGCTGTCTACATTTCACAGTTTTATCAAAGTGCGGTCCGAACAGGTCCGCACTTTTTTTTGGCATCGGTCCAAAAGCCTCAATTCTTACGATGACTCTCAATGAAATTATTTTTTCGAGGACGATCCTGTGTTTTCAAAATTAGATGAAGTCGAATCAAGGTACGAAGAAGTCAACATGCAGTTGCAGAGGCCGGACATTGCCTCGGATCAAAAAAAATATCGCGGCTTTATGAAAGAGCTCGCGGATCTTGAAAAAGTTGTTGTCGTCTATCGCGAATTCAAAAAGAAAAAATCAGACCTTCAGTCTAATAAGGATATGCTTGCGACCGAGTCTGACGAAGAACTTCGCGAAATGGCAAAAGATGAAATTAAGACTTTAGAAAAAGATCTTGTAGAACTTGAAGAGCGACTTAAAATTCTATTGATTCCAAAAGACCCTAATGATGACAAAAATATTATCTTGGAAATACGCGCAGGAGCAGGCGGTGATGAAGCCAGCCTTTTTGCAGATGAAATTTTCCGCGGCTATGTTCACTACGCATCCACACAGGGATGGAAAGTCGAAATGAACTCGTTTTCTGAAGGAAACGTGGGCGGCGCAAAAGAAATCGTGGCCAGCATTTCAGGAGACTCTGTCTATAGTAAATTGAAATATGAGAGCGGAGTTCACCGGGTTCAACGAGTTCCTAAAACTGAGGCGGCTGGACGAATTCACACTTCGACGATCACCGTTGCCGTAATTCCTGAAGTGGATGAAATCACGATTAAAATTGATATGAATGATATTCGTGTAGACGTAATGCGAGCCAGTGGTGCCGGCGGTCAGTCCGTCAATAGAACGGAATCTGCGGTTCGCCTAACCCACATTCCAACGGGAATTCAGGTCCATAATCAAGAAGGCAAATCTCAGACGACCAACAAAGAAAAAGCATTTAAGATTCTTTACGCCAAACTTCAGCAAATCGAAGATGATCGGGCCCGAAAAGAGGCTTCTGATACTCGATTGGAACAAATTGGAACTGGAGATCGTTCGGAGCGAATTCGAACCTATAATTTTCCGCAAACAAGGATCACGGATCACCGCATTGGATTGACGATCCATCAATTGCCACAAGTCATGTCTGGATCTTTTGATTTGCTGATTGACCCACTTATGGCACACTTTCAGGCAGAGGCTTTGAAAAATCAAACCAGACAAGGATAAAGTTTCAACCTATGATTTTAAAAGAAGTTTTGGACAAAACAGTTCACTTTTTTAAAGACAAAGGAATTGAGACGCCTCGATTGGATGCAGAAATACTTTTTTGTGAAACCTTAGGCTTAAAGAGCCGAGTCGACATCTACCTAAAATTTGATCAACCATTAAAAGATGAAGAGTTAACCAAGTGTCGAGATGTGGTGAAACGCAGGTCTCAGGGTGAGCCTGTTGCCTACATTCTTGGAAAGAAAGATTTTTATGGCCACACATTTAATGTCGGCCCAGGAGTATTGATTCCTAGGCCCGAAACAGAACTTTTGGTTGAGCGTGCCATTCAATGGATAAAGAAAAATGCAATTAGCAGCCCAAAGATTTTGGATTTGGGCTGTGGAACTGGTTGCATTGGGTTTTCGATAGCCAAAGAAATTCCTGGAGCAAAAATTATAAGCGTCGAAAGATCACCAGAGGCTTTTTCTTATGCGAAAAAAAATGCCGAAGCCTTAGGCTTGTCAGATCAAATCGAGCTAATCAACTCAGACGTTAAGGATCTAAAATTTGCGGAACAAACGTTTGATTTAATTTTAGCAAACCCACCCTATATTGATTCAAATGATACAAATGTTGATGCTGATGTTAGAAAGTTTGAACCGGCAGAGGCTTTGTTTTCAGATAACGAAGGGCTTTCGGATTTGACGAATTGGTCAGATCAAGCCGGGAGATGGGTCAAGCCCCAGGGTTTTGTTGGATTTGAAATGGGATACAAACAGGGTTCGAAAATGCGAGCGCACTTTGAAAAGAATAAGTTTTTTAACATTGAAGTTATGAAAGATTTGGCTGGTCATGATCGCCACATCTTGGCTGAAAGATAAAATCTAGAAACGGAATTTATAATGGATAAAATGATAGTCTTGGGCGGAACAACATTAAATGGAACTGTTGAAACGAGCGGCGCTAAGAATGCAGCCCTTCCAATATTGTTTGCGACATTGTTGGCCGATGGAGAACATGTGTTTCACAATGTTCCCCGCCTGCGCGATATCGATTCGACGGCGGAGCTCTTAAAATCTTTAGGCTGTGAAAGCCAGTGGGTCGGAAACACTTTTAAAGTTAAAGTCAAAAAACCAGATAGCTTCGAAGCTCATTACGACCTGGTTCGAAAAATGCGCGCTAGCATTTTGTGTTTAGGTCCCTTGTTGGCCAAATATGGTGAGGCGATAGTTTCAATGCCAGGGGGGTGTGCAATTGGAACTCGACCGATTGATCTTCACTTAGAGGCAATGAAGGCTCTTGGTGCCGAAATTGTTCTAGAAGAGGGTTATGTTAAGGCCCATGCAAAAAAATTGAAGGGCACAACTTTCGTTTTCGAAACCTCAACAGTTGGTGGAACTGAAAATGTCATGATGGCTGCAGTTCTGGCTGAAGGAACTACGATTCTTGAAAATGCAGCAAAAGAGCCTGAAATAGTTGATCTCGCGAACTATCTAATTGCGATGGGTGCAAAGATTCAAGGTCATGGAACTGGTGTTATTAGAATCGATGGCGTCGAAAAGCTACACGCGGCCGAACATACAATTATGCCAGATCGAATTGAGGCCGGAACACTTCTGATCGCAGGTGGAATCACTGGCGGTCAGGTCACCGTTAGAAAAATGGTTCCAGAGCACATCGAATCACTGATCCACAAAATGCGTGATGCGGGCTTTAAGATTACGACTGAAAATGACTCGGCGACCATCTATCCAACAAAAAATTGGCGAGCGGTTGATGTAACAACCAATCCCTACCCGTTGTTTCCCACAGATCTTCAGGCTCAATACATGGCTTTGATGAGCATTGCCGAAGGCACAAGTGTCATAACTGAGACCGTATTCGAAAATCGATTTATGCACGTTCAAGAACTGATTCGCTTGGGATGTGACATCACTCCAAAATCCAGAGTCGCGATTGTTCGAGGTCAAAAAAAGGGTCTAACTGGCGCACCAGTGATGGCAACAGACTTAAGAGCAAGTGCTAGCTTAGTTTTGGCAGGTTTGGTTGCTGAAGGTGAAACCTTAGTCAGCCGAATCTACCATTTGGATCGCGGTTACGAGAAATTGGAACAAAAGCTATCCTCATTGGGTGCCAAGATTCGCCGAGTTGACTAGTAAGACTTTTAGGTAAAAAAAAGCCCCGATCGTGGAGGGGATTGATCGAGGCTTTAGCAAACTTAAAAATAAAGTCCCAGCCCATGGAGGGGATCCGGGCTGAGACCCAAACGCGAATCGCAATTATTTGACGACTTCGCTAATTCCAAAAACAATAAGCACAGGCGCGCCCGAAATATGATTACTTTCTGGGAGGGGGTCCAAGGAAGCAGTCAGAACAACGGGGCCCACCTTATGCTTTAATTCATAACCTTCAACTTGAACCAGCTGGCCAACATAATCGATTAAATCGATATTTGCCTGTAGCTCATAATACTCATCATTTGATACGACTAAATAAAACTTCTGATCAGCCGACATCGCAAGTTCGCCAACAAAGTTTTGCGTTTGAACCTGTGCATGAGTAGTGAAAATTGGATCAATTGTCATTGCAGCTTTAGAAGTCGCAGAGATTCCTAAAACGATTAAAATGTAAATCGTGATAAGTGCGTTTCTTAAAAAGTCTTTTCCAGAAAGAATTTTAGCCATAAATTGATTAACCTCAGATTCCGCTTAAGCAACCGTCGTGCCAGCCGAAAGTCGACCCTCAGTGCAAATATACGAAAATACAAAGAAAAGATGCGGCGCGCGCTGGTTCAAAAGTGGAACCGGAAACCCACATTAGTACCAAGGTCTTAGGTCTTTAGTACTACCAAGAGTACAGAAGTGATTGAGTATTAAACATGCTCTAGATTTCAAAGTACAATTTAGACTTTATGTCCAAGAACAATAAAGAAGATTCGGGAATTCAGTGGCTTATCAAGACGGCAAACAATCGCCATCTTGGCCCCTATTCGACTCAATCTATTTTGAAGTTGATCTCGGATGGAACCTTTTCTGGCGAAGAACAAATCAAAAGACATCCAGATGGAAAATGGAACCCGATTTCGAAACAGCCAGATTTTTATGACAAGCTCTTAGAAGCCTTGGATGAAGTCAAAAAACCAGTTTCCAAAAACAGGGATGAAGTCGCTCAAGTCGAAGACCCTGAAAACACGGTGATCGCTACCTTGCCCGATAAATTCAGCAACGTCCCTGAGATTGTCGAAGAAACCGTCATTTTGGAAAGCCGAAATATTTTGCAAAAGAAATCCTCGTTTGAAAGCTCTGAATCAGCGAATCCAAACTCGGTGACTGGATTTCATGGGGTCAATACTCAAACTATTGATCTTACTCGAATTGACCATTTGGTTAAAAAGCAAAAGGCCAAGTCAGCAAAAGTGCCACTGATTTTAATCACGGCCAGCTTACTAATTGGAGCCATTGGATACTTTTGGCCAGAAGGAAATTCTGGGACCTCAAAAAAGGGAAATTTGTTGGTTCCAAAAGTTGGAACATCAGCAACGCTTTCAGGAAATGACATTAAGGTTGGAATACAAAAAGCCGTTGGCGAGTTTGTTAAAGACACTTATGAAAACTATGAAGAGGCTCAAAACAAACTAGTTGCGGTGATTGAAGGGGCGCCTCAAAATATCGAGGCTCGTGGCACCTTATGTTTGGTTTACAAGCAGCTGTGGCCTTATGTGAAGCAGGACTCGAAGGATTTGGATGCGGTCGCGCAAATGACCAAAGCAACCCGAAGCTTAGATCCAACTGGCATCAGTGGGGTTTATTGCGAAATCACTCGGTTAATGACTCAAGGAAAATATAAAGAAGCGCGCGGTATTGTTGAATATGCTTTGAATCAACCGGCAATGTCGACAGCCCCAGTTCTTTACGCATTGAAAGCCGAATTGCTTTTTGAAGAGCGAGAAACCAAGACTGCAGTTCTATACGCCGACAAGGCAGTTCAGCTTTGGCCGGAATGGGTTCTTCCCCAGTTTAATAAGGGTATGTATCTTGCGCGTATTGAGCAAAATTCGGATGCGACTCAAGCTTTGCAGAACACATTAGCCCTAAATCCAAAACATAAATTGGCGCAAATTGAATATGGAATTTTGTTGTTTAGGGGTTACAGACAGAACGATGAAGCGATTCGACTACTAACAGTCGCGGTCTCGGCCCAAGGAAAGCTGGCCAAACTGGATCAAGCTAGAGCCAATTTTTATTTGGCCTTGATTTACGCTGACAAGAAAAATGTCTCAAAGGCCCGAGAATATGCGCAATCGGCGTTTCGCTTAAACCCAGGGGACCCAAACATCAAAGACCTTTTGGTTCGCTTGGGGGGAAATGTTGATGACAAGGGCAATGCGGGCAAAAACAGTGAGCTTGTATTTTTGGGTGACCAACACTTTAGAACCGGAAACTGTTTAGCGGCTCAAGCAGAATACAAGGCGGCATTTGAGCTTGATAACACAAATGCCGTGGCCGCGATGAAGGCAGCAAAATGTTTGTGGCAAATGAGTCAAGGAAGCGAAGCTATAATTTGGCTTAACAAGGCGATCAAAGCTGATCCGAAATTGACCACGGCGTATGTTTTACAAGCGGATTATTATTCTGAAAGATATAACTATGCCTCGGCGGTAGAGGTTCTAAATCGGGCCTCTAAAATATTCCCTAATAACAATGAAATTTTGCGCGGATACGGCATGGTAGAGTTTCGAAGAAACAATATCAAAGATGCATTGGGATTCTTGCAAAGATCTTACAAGGCCTACGAAAATGATCTAGAAAATTTAATTCTACTGGCTAAGGCAAGTGCGGCGAATCGGGATTTTTCTTCTGCTCAAAAGTACGCAGTTCGAGCTATTGAATTAGATGCCACCAACAATGAAGCTCAAATTGTTTACGCGCAGATTCTGACGCAGTTTCAAGGATTAGATACCGGATTGGTTTATTTGAAAGACCTAATCAATAAATTCTCATATACGATCGAGTTTCGATTGGCTTTGGCCGACCTCTATCGGGCGCAAGAAAAACACAATATTGCTCAAAAAGTTTATGAACAAATTGTCGATGCAGACCCAAGAAACAAGAAGGCTCATTTAGGATTAGGTGAATCGTACCAGGCCCAGGCAATGTTCGATAAGGCGCTTAAAGAATATTTGGCAGCAACGGTCATTGATCCATCAGATGCAGAAGGTCTTTTTAGAGCAGGTTTATTATATTTAGATATTGGAAAATATAATGAAGCGATCACTCAGTTCAAAAGAGCGTTGGTGGTGAACAATCTTTTTCCACGCTTAAACTACTATATTGGCCGCGCCTTTTTTCAAAATGGTGAATACGACAACGCCTTGATTTCTGCTCACGAGGAGCGAAAGATCAACCCCAACATTGCGGACTCTTATTTGCTTTCAGCTGAAGTCTACACAGCCACTAAACAATTTCAGAAATGTGCCGGCGAATATCAACTGGCAATTAAATTAAGACCCCAAGGCGCCGATTTATACGTGAAATTAGACCCTGCACTGTAGCGGATCTGGCACCCTCTCTTCTG
>CAZDHC010000146.1:0-6873 GCA_964505225.1 uncultured Bdellovibrio sp.
AAAGATCCGGTGTTTGTGTAAAAATATCCCCCTTCGCAAGGGGCATTGGCAAGGTTGACAAAGGATGGGTGGGGTGATCGTTTCGAAATTTATTTTAAGGGTTTTGAAATCGCCAACGCTTTTCATGAACTGAACGACCCTAAGGTTCAGCTTTTGCGCTCCATGGAAGATTTAGAAAAAAAGCGGAAGCTAGGCAAAGAGACTCCACCTTTGGATGATCAATTTATGCAGGCGCTTCAAGGCGGAATGCCGCCATCAGCGGGGATAGCCTTGGGCCTCGAAAGACTTTTCATGGCTAAAACTGGCATCACTCAAATTGCAGAGCTGAAGCCGTTTTCGCATATGATTTAGTGGCCAGTCGAAGCTACCTTACGAAGAAAAGAAAACTGAGCAGATCGCAAAAAGTAACGGAGGCCTAATTGAAAAATTTTTTAGCAATCTTCAAATGTGCAGAAAATAGCGAGGCTCATTTAGCTTGGATAAAGTTGGGTCCGCAAAAGCAGCAAGAGCTCGCTGATCAGGGTTCCTTGGCTCTTGAAAAATGGACAGCAAAATATAAAGATCGAATTGTATGGGATGGTGGTCCTCTTGATGAAAAAACAAAATTTGTCGACAAAAAGGGAGTTCACGATATTCCAAGTCAAGTTGGGTCATTTATTGTTGTTAAGGCCATGTCCCATCAAGAGGCCGCGGAGATTTTTTTAAATCACCCACATTTTGCTTTTTTTCCGGGAGATGGGGTTGAAGTGGTCGAGTGTCGAAATCGACATGACAGGGACTAGGGCCAAAAAAAACGGCTCAATCTCAAAAGACTGAGCCGTAACAATGGGGACTTATTAATTTTTAACTGTGCACTTCAATAAACCAGAAAAAGGCTTTTCCATATCGGCAGTGCCGATCGTCGCTTTGCCAATCACGGTTTTATATTTTCCAGATTTTGCTAGCTCTAAAGCTTTCGTGCTGAACGTGATTTCATACATATTGTCGCACTCGTTTGAAAAAGACATCTTTACTGATTTGGCAGTTTTTGCGAAATCAAGCAATCCACCATCGATAGTTGCTTCAGGCTCAGATGTTGAATATTTGTTGATGTCAAAAGCTTCGATCTCGCTCACAACTTTTCCATCGACATACAATTTGCAGTCGGTCAGGCTTTCAGCGTGTGCTGAAGCAGCAAATGCTAGGGCCAGGGTCGCTAACAATAACTTCATAAGTTCTCCTTTAAAAATCGGTTGATTTTATAAAGGCAGAATATAGTCGATCACCTAGGAAAGTTCGCCTGTAATGATTCTGACACTCGTGAAGTTCTTATAGTGATTGTTAGTGGTGGCAAGGCATGCCGCCCTTTTTTATTTTAAAATCAAAACTAAGCTGAATGTGAGTCTTGCGAGTGTACGGGAATTGGTATGTCCGAGAGCTTCCCTGGCCCCAATATTGATCTATCAAATCCCTGAGTTTTTAAAATCAATTTAGGGCCTTTTTATGTCAAAAAACCGTCTAGGTTTTCGACAGGTTTGGCCTTTTTTGTATTGAACGGAAAACAGCGGAGTTGTCATGGCGAATTGGATCAAAAAAATTGCAGTCACAATGGCAGGGATTTCTGCCGCTTCATTGATCGCTCCCTCGCCATCAAAGGCAGAGTTTCCCCAACAAATAGAACGCCCCCCACAGTTTGTCCTTTTCTCGTTTGATGGCTCTTATAATTTAGGAGTTTGGAAAAACCTTCGGGACTTTAGCAAGCGACAAAAAGATCAAGGTTCTGACGTCAAATTTACCTTCTTTATGAGTGGAGTTTATTTCATTCAGCCCAATAATCGCACTTTGTATACGCCACCTCGGCATGCCGTTGGCAAATCGGATATCGGCGTTGGTGACAACAATCAGGACATCACTTTGCGAGTGGATCAGGTCAATAAGGCTGTAGCCGAAGGGCACGAAATGGGCTCCCACGCCAATGGTCATTTTGATGGATCCAAGTGGACTCAAGAAGAGTGGAGTTCCGAGTTCTCGCAATTTGAAAAATTCATTTTTGATGTTTTTAGTCTGAACAAGATTGATCCCAATCAAACTCAACACAGAGGTTGGCTGTTAAAACAGGAAAACCTAAAAGGATTTCGTGCGCCCTTGCTTGGTGTCGGCTCTGGTCTTTGGCCAGCGCTAAAAGAACATCAATTTAGCTATGATTGTTCGAAAATTGCTCCGCCAAATTACTGGCCGGAAAAAATGGGAAATGGATTGTGGAATCTGCCTTTAGCTGAATTGAAAATTGCCGGAACTGCCAAGCGAACTTTGTCTATGGATTACAATTTTTACGTCGCGCAAAGTGGTGGTAAAGCAGAGCCGGCTCAAAAAGAAACTTTTAAAAAGCAAATGTACGATACCTATATCAATTGGTTTCAGCAAAACTACAATGGCAATCGCGCTCCGTTAAATATTGGACACCATTTTTCCCCTTGGAATAACGGCGCCTACATGGAGACTTTGCAGAAATTTGCAGCAGATGTCTGTGGTTTGCCAGAAGTGAAGTGTGTTAATTATCAAGAATATGTTGGCTGGTTAGAATCTTTGAATCCTATTCAGATCGCGAATTTCAAAAAAGGTAATTTTTTGAAAATGGAAAAGCCTGTGCAAATTGCGCAAGTTTCCGCGCCTTTAAGTTCAACGGTGCAATTGATGTTGAACTCTTCAAGTTCTGTTAAGTATGTTTATGTGCGTCCGTTGGTGCAGACTCAAGAAGCACTTAAGAAATTAAGAGCGCAGATCTCTGTGAATGGAATCAAGATCAATAAATCAGCCCTAACATTAGAAGATGTACAAAAAATTTCTGGTGGAAAAAATGATGTCGAGATCACAGCGCATTTGTTAAACAGTCGAGGTGTCGAGATCGCAAGGTCGACGCAGGTTCTGCACGATATGTTGACTCAAACTCAGCAGCTTTCCACGATCAGTTTAGAAAGCTCAGCTTTGAAGGGTGATTTGCCCGAGGCGCATATGGACGAAAGAAATACTTCTTACGATCCAAATAATTTAGATTAATTAGGGCTTATTGATATCGTCTTTTAATTCTTTTCCGACTTTAAAGAACGGAAGTTTTTTTTCTTCAACGTTGATCACTTCGCCTGTGCGAGGATTTCGCCCTTTATAAGCGTCGTATTTTCGATTCACAAATGAACCAAATCCGCGAATTTCAATGCGATCATCTTTCATCAATGCTTCCACCATCGAATCAAAAATTGTGTTCACCACAGTCTCTGATTTCACTCTAGTAATTCCAGCTTTTTCGGCGATTAAATTGATGAGATCTGCTTTTGTCATCTGCGTGTCCTAAACATGGCTTAAGTTCTTCTAAATAGTTGATAACACGAATAATTATACAGAAGGCATTTGCCCTGACTAGGACTTCAAAGCGATTGCTGCGGCGCGCTTTCTGACACAGGATTTCCAGCTGGTCTAGTTCGTTGTTTTTTGAACACTTTCGTATTGAGAAGGATCTTTTGATAGGCCTCTTCAATCGAATTGACCATCTTTTTGGGGTCAAAAAGGTTATTGACCTTTTCAGATGCTCTTTCACCTATATCAATGATTGGCAAAATGCCCGAGAATATTTCGATTAAAAGATGACTTAAGGATTCGGTATCAGCCGGTCGCAGTAAAAATCCATCTCGGCCATCTTCAACGATATTCGACATTGGGCTCATTTCAGAGCCGACGATGATTTTCTTTTGCGCCATCGCTTCGATCATCGCGGGTTCTAGGCCAGTTGACCTAGAACTCATATTGACGAAAACTTCCGAAGCCGAAATACAATCATGAATTTCTTCTGGCTTCAGAGCTCCAGTCATAATGACTTTGCTACTTAATGCTAAGTTGAGCATTTGAAATTCGATTTCTTTCCAGCCTGGTCCGTTGCCGATGATCATCATGTAAGAGTTTGGCTTTTTAATCACCACGCGTTCAAAAGCGATCAATAGATTTCTGACCTCTACGGGTTCTGTCATGTCGGTGATGGTGACTGCAATATGTGCGTTGTCCGGAATTTTATACTTTTTCCGCAGTTCTAAAGCTTCAGCCCTGGGACTCAAATCACCAATTTCAATTCCATAGGGAACTGTGTAGGTGTGATACTCGGGATACAAGTAATAGCGCTCTAGAAAGATACCCTGTTGGGGGTTGGTCACAAACACGCCATCGGCAGTAGAAAGTAGCTCGCGATCGCCGCCAAAGTAGGTCGATAAAAATTTATAAACGACGGCGACTCCGGTTGAAAGTAGGCTGGACATAGATTCTTGTACCATGCCCAAAATCGAAAATATCTGAGACATCTGCGTGGCATCAACGTCATAGGCAATGGCAACATTGAAATACTGTTTTCGTTTCGAAATCTTAATCGCCGACTTATCTATGCTGTGAACTAAATCGAAAGGTTTTTGTTGATGTAATTGAGTGAACTTTCTAAACACCGCTTGCTCAAACGGAATATCAGAAAAATTCGGATAACCTTCATGAAGATAAAATACTCGAACTCCGTCGCGTTCGACTTCTTGTTTTCCCAAGGGGGATTTCGCGGCGATCACAGTTACCTGATGACCCTTTTGCGCTAAGCCTTTAGCGATGGTCCACAAAAATCCATGGTCAGTCGCACGGCCTAATATCGGAAAGCGATAGGCTATCAAACAGATGTTCAGTTGTTTTGGAACTTGTTGCCTAGCCATCAAAGACCTCGATTCTTATATTATGAAAGCGAGCTTCTTTTGCTGTCAAATGGCGAGGTCTTGTTTTGATGAATTTTAATATACAAACGATTCAGTTCGTTCAGGGCCGAGTCGGCAATCTCAGACTTCAGTGGGTGAAACAGGGGTTGATCAATTTTCAGGTCTTCATTTTGTCGAAGTAGATCAACAAAGCTGTTTGGGCTTTGGTCCAATAGAAATCCGTTGCGTTTGTGAACGCAAAATCCTGGAAGTGCTTCGGCTTGGCGTGCGTTGCCAATAATAGGAGTTTTGGATTCGAAGCAGATTCGATGAAGATTCAAAAGCTCCACCACCGAAAAATCATCAAGTCCCGAAACAACGGCCTGACTGTATTTCACCAGCTGCTTCATCTGTGATTCGGTCAAATGACTTCCAACAAAGTAAATGCCTTTTGGCAGATCTTCAAAGCCAAGTTGTTTGATCTTTTTTTCAGGTCGTGGACCACAAATGACCACATTGTGGGTTTTAGTCACTTGCTTCCAATTTTGAATAGGCAAATGTTCATTTGGAAAAACAAGGTAAGGGCGAATCGAGGCTGTCATCTTTTTTAAATCAGAATCTTCCTTAGTATCGGATTCGTCCTCAGGTCCGTGTTTTAAAATAAACGGAGGCAGCACTTCTGTTTCCGCAAATCTGGCTAAGCAGCCCTGTCTTTTAAGATACATTAGATTTTCTCGGGTTGCGGTCGTCACGATATCGCAACTTTTAACAAAAAAAGTCAAACGGCGAAGAGGTAGCTGAAAAAGACTGTCGTAAAAAGTCGACGCGACCACTCGGCCAGGTAAAGCTTTGGCCAAACCTGACAAAGCTAGGTCCGCCATTTTTGGTCGGTCATGAGCATCGCTATAAACAAAATGCCAAACATCAGGTGCTTGTCCTAAAATTCTTGGAAAAAATTTAAGTGCTTCAAGAGCATTCCATTTTTTGAAATAGGTTAAGACGGGATAACCTAAGTTGTCGGGGACCATTTCATTGTGAGATGTAATGATGATGATGTCGTGGCGATGAAATTTAAGCGCCTGAGCTAAGCCCAAAACCTGCGGAGTGATGGATTTGCTGATCAGAGCTATTTTGGCCATTGGACCCCGAGTGCTTTGAAAATTCGATCCAACATTTTTCGATTGGCTTCAGGAATATTTCGGTGAACCAATTCTTCGGGGTGAATCCATTCCAGCATCAAATGATGTATGGGTTTAGGATCACCTTTCCAAAAGCGGACTTCGTAAAACAAAATTAAAATATTCACATCGCCGTACGAATGAGTGCAGGAAAATTTCAATTCACCAATTTCTGCATCGATTCCCAGTTCCTCGGAAAGTTCACGAGCCAAAGCGACTTCAGGCGGTTCGCCGGATTCGATCTTTCCGCCCGGAAATTCCCATTGGCCAGCCAGTGAATGATTTTCAGGACGTTGTCCGATTAAAATCTGATTTCCTTTTCTAAGAAAGCCAGCGACAACTGGTATCCAATGAGTCTTACGCTTCATAAGGACATCCTTTGCGCTGTATCCCGAAAAAAGGTCGGGCCATTAAAAATCAAGGCCGAGTATACTTGAACTAAGTCCGCTCCCATATCTAAACGTTCTTGAACTTGTTCGGCAGATAGAACTCCGCCGACAGATACGATCAGTAAATTTTTGCGATCGTTACCTAAAAACTGAAGTGCCAGCTTTAAATTCTTTTTGGAAAGTTCACCAAGATCCTTACCGCTCAGGCCACCTTCTTTGGGAAAAGGACAGCCGGCAGGTCTCGACAAAGTGGTGTTGGTCAAAACAAAACCGCTGACCTTTGAGTCAAGGCAAGCAGCTATACTTGATGTCAGTGTCTCTTCGCTCATATCTGGACTTAATTTTACGAGCACAGGTTTGTTGCCAGCTATTGCGACAACTTTTCCAGTTAAACTTTTTAAAGTCGTTTCGTTTTGTAAATCACGAAGACCTGTGGTGTTCGGTGAGCTGACATTGACCACAAAAGCATCTGCCAATGGTAAAAAGCGATCGGTTAAATATTGATAATCGATTTCAGCCTCTTCATTGGGGCGTGAACGATTTTTTCCGATGTTAACAAACACTGGCAGTTTCAGATTTTCCCGAGCCGAAAGGAGATTAAAATAGACTTCGTCG
>CAZDHC010000147.1:0-6857 GCA_964505225.1 uncultured Bdellovibrio sp.
GGTCGTATTCCTTCTGCCGTTGGATATCAGCCGAACTTGGCGTCTGAAATGGGCGTTATGCAAGAGCGTATTACTTCAACTAAGAAGGGTTCTATTACGTCAGTTCAGGCCGTTTACGTTCCTGCGGATGACTATACCGATCCAGCTCCTGCAACAACATTCACTCACTTGGATGCGACGACGAACTTGGATCGTGATATTGCAGCGATGGCGATCTTTCCTGCGGTTCACCCGCTTTCTTCAACTTCTAGAATGTTGGATCCAAGCGTTGTTGGTGAAGAACATTACAACGTAGCTCGCGGAGTTCAGGTTGTTCTTCAGCGATACAGAGAATTGCAAGACATCATTGCGATCTTGGGTATGGACGAGTTGTCTGAAGACGATAAGAAGGTTGTTGCGCGTGCTCGCCGAATGCAGAGATTCTTGTCTCAGCCATTCTTCGTTGCCGAGCAATTCACTGGTCTAAAAGGAAAATATGTCGATGTTAAAGACACCGTAAAAGGATTTAAAGAAATCTTGGACGGTAAACATGACAATCTTCCTGAGCAGGCGTTCTACATGGTTGGAACAATTGAAGAGGCTGTTGAAAAGGCTAAAACACTTCAGTAATTTTTGCCGCCATTTACTTGGCGGACAAATTGAAATTACGGAAAAAATACGGAATTGAAACATGTTTAAATTAAATTTTGCGACTCCAGATAAAAAAGTAGTTTCAGAGGGCGATCTTGAAGAAGTAACCCTTCCTGCTTACGCTGGTGAACTTAATATTCTTCCTGGTCACTCGCCTTTGATGACAACCCTAGAGGCCGGAATTTTAAGATACCGACTAAAAGGTGCTGAAGAAAAGAAAGTGGCAATTAGCTGGGGCTATTGCCAGGTTTCTTCTGAAGGCGTTAATGTTTTAGCCGAATCAGCTATGGAAAAATCTGAAATTGATATCAAAGTTGTTAAAGATCACCTCAGCCAAAAAGAGGCGATGATGGCAACAGAATCGATGGACGACGTTCAGTGGGAAAAAATTCAGCACGAGATCTCACGGCTGAAAGCTGAAATTGAACTAGCTGGTGCAGCGAATACGACTCATTAAATATTAACTTAAAATCTGATTTTTTGGGTTGAACCACAGACTGTTCAACTTCTCAGGGAAGGCCGAAAGCCTTCCCTTTCTATTTCACTCTACTTATGCCACCAACTCCAAAAGCGGACCCTCAAAAAAGACCAAAGTCCTAATCTGAAAGTTCAGAAATACTTTTGGTTTGAGACTTTTATGCAACATTTTGAAATAATGTTTCAATGCGAACGACCTCGGATCATTCATCTAATCATATCGGAAGCCTTGTGCTGACGATTCTTTTGGCCTTTTGTATTTTGCTTTGGGCAAGAGAGACTTTGGCTGTTGATGCCGAAGAATACACACCTGACGGAAAAGTAGATGTTGTTTATGGCTCGACTGTCAGCAAGCCATATCGAGAGCATCGAGGAAGTTCCGCCATCATGTTTGGCGCCTCAGTAGATCAAGTGAACTTCTCTAAGTTTCGCTCAAAAATCGACAATGCCGGATACAAAGATCTTTTTGGATCTGCACCGATGAATCTGACTCAAGTATTCTTAGGATGGAAAAAGAATTTTGCTTTAGGCGGAGTTTCTGCTGATCTGATTTATGGCTATGGAAGCGTGAATGATTCTAGAAGCGGTGAAAACAGCACTTTGACAATCCAAAAAAGCGGATTGCAGGCAAGCTACATCATGGACACCTTGTTTCCAGAACCAGCAGTCGCACCTTATATTTCAGGACAGGCTTTTACTTTGGGATGGAAAGAAGAAGCTATTAGCGCAGCAAAGGTAACCAGATCCAAAGATGGTAATACGGCGGCAACAACAGCGGTTCAGGCTGGCCTATTGTTCTCTTTAAACTATATCGAAGCCTGGATTGATCCCTCTTCAGCAGAACAAACCAGAATGAATTCTGGAATTGAAAACGCCTATTTAGATGCCTTTGTTTCCCAGTACAATTCATCCGAAGGACCAACGGATCCAAATTTTCAAACCGACATGAACTATGGTTTGGGCCTTCGCTTAGAGTTTTAAGTTAAATAAGCGTCAACAAATACTCAAGTTCTTCAAAAACTGCCGGCCAAGTAATGTTGTTCATTCGAATATTCAATCGATTATCGGGAGTAATTGAGTACTTTTTGTTTTCACGCATTGCCAACGAGATGGCCGTTTCTGGTTTAAACTTAGTCGTTGGAGAAAACTTAACCGAAACATTTTTCAGGCCAGCGCTGACGTCCATAACCCCAAGCCGCCTGCATCGACTACGAATCAACATCAGTCCCATTAAATTTGTAGTTGGCTCTGGTATCTCACCGAATTGATCTTTCAACTCGTCCTCGATTTTTTCTAAGTCTTCAGTGCTTTCAATGTCAGCCAGTGCCTTATAGAACGACAAACGAATTCGAATATCAGAAATGTATTTTTCAGGAATCATTGCTGGTACCCGTAAATTAATTTCTGGATCCAATTCGATCTCGCGACCAGGTTCACCTTTTAACTGTTGAACAGTGTCGCTCAACAGATCCATGTAAAGCTCATAACCAACTGAATTGATGTGCCCAGATTGATCTTCGCCTAAAATATTTCCAGCGCCGCGAAGCTCGAGATCATATTGAGCAATTCGAATACCACTTCCAAGCGCTGTGTTTTCTTGGATTACTTTCAAGCGCTCTTGGGCCTCTTTATCTAACTTTTTATCTCGAGGTAAAATTAAATAACAATAAGCCCGTTGTTTACTGCGGCCCACTCGACCACGAAGTTGATAAAGTTGAGACAATCCCATCATGTGAGCCTGATCAATGAACATCGTGTTAGCTCTTGGGATATCCATTCCGGATTCAACAATGGTGGTGCAAACAAACACGTCGATTTCATGATTGAAAAAAGCAACCATGGTTTTTTCAAGCTCTTCTTCGTCCATCTGTCCATGACCTACCCTTATGCGGGCCTCGGGAACGATCTGTCGAATTTCATCAGCCAATCCGTAAATACTTTGCACACGATTGTGAATAAAGTAGACCTGCCCCCCGCGCGCGATCTCTGAAGTAATGGCTTTGCGAATTGTCTCTGGGTCAAACTTGCAAATAAATGTTCTTGTTGGCAAACGATCTACGGGCGCTGAATTAATAATACTTAAATCTCTTGCGCCCATTAAACTCATGTTCAAGGTTCGCGGAATTGGCGTCGCCGACAAAGTTAATGTGTCGACACTATTTTTTAACTTTTTAACTTTTTCTTTGTGGGTGACCCCGAACTTTTGTTCCTCATCCACAATCAATAAGCCCAAATTTTTAAATTCAACGTCCTTACTTAAAAGGCGGTGAGTGCCGATGATAATGTCAACTTTGCCAGCTTTAAGCTCGTTCAAGGTTTTTTTAACATCGGCATTGGACACAAATCGATTCAATTCGCGAATTTCAATAGGCCAACCTTGAAAGCGTTTTTTAAAAGTTTCAAAGTGTTGAAAAGTTAAAACTGTTGTTGGAGCCAACACCGCAACTTGCTTACCATCATGAGCGGCCAAAAAAGCAGCCCGCATGGCAACCTCGGTTTTTCCAAAGCCAACATCACCGCAAATCAAACGATCCATCGGCTTAGTTGACGTCATATCTTTGGTGAAATCGGAAATGGCCCGAAGTTGATCTTCGGTTTCATCATATGGAAATGCCGTTTCGAATGCCAAAAAATCTGAATCATTTAAATGAAATGGCTCCCTGTGAAGTTCAGCACGCTTTGCGTACAGATTCAAAAGGTCCGAGGCGATATCCCTTAGGTGACCTTTAACTTTGGACTTTGTCTTTTCCCAACCAGTCCCGCCCAACTTATCAAGCACACCCGTTGCTGCAGATCCAGAAAACCTTTGAAGCTGACCGACTCGGTAAACTGGAAGATAGAGCTTGTCCTTGTCTTTATAGCTAATTTGAATAAATTCAGACTCGATTCCGCCGATGTTCATCACGCGAAGACCGTCGTATACGCCGATTCCATGTTGGACGTGAACAACGCAATCGCCTGGCTTAAGATCGCCAAAAGACAACCGCTTCGCCTGCTTTTGAAAATCCTCACTGGCCGAGTAGTCGCGAACCCGCTGTTTTTTTCCTAACAAATCTTCGTCGCGAAGGAGAATTATTTTTTCTTCAGCTATTCGAAGGCTTTCGGGTAAAACTCTGGGAATTAAATAGACTGCATTTTTATGTCGATCTAATTGCTCGCACCAATCAGCCCAAAGCTGTTGATGAGGCTCAGAAACTAAAGCAGTCCAATCCATTTTTTCAAATAAAATCTTAAGCCGTTCAATCTGACTTTTGTTGCGGACGCCAATAAATATTCGATTGCCGTCTTCTTTCCAGGCGTTGATCTTAGACTTTAAAATTTGAAGCCAAACTTCGTTGCCCGGAATTTGTGATGTCAGCTGATTGGAAAGTTCAAGGACGTGGCTAGAGAAATATTGTATAGAACCTACCGAATCGTCGGAAGAATCGCGAAAGTCAGCTGTTTCTAAATTTGAAAAATCAATAAAATGACTTTCGTCAGGCCAAGCTAGCGCCTCGAGCTGTTGAAATACTTTTTCAAGTGGTGGACGAATAACTTGTCTTGTAGAAGTATTGAACTCTTGCTTTTGCTCTTGAAAAAGCTGATCGGACTCGCGCTCAATTCCGATTTTATCTAAAGTCCAAATATTTAAGTTTGTTGAAAAGTAATCTAAAGGAAACGAAGGTTTAGAATAAAAGAACGGAAGCAAAAAATCAGCGCCGGAAAAATGTTGCTGCCTAGAAAGCTCACGCAGCATTTCTTCGGCTTCTGTCTTATCGATTTCTCGACCATCCCAAGACTTTCGAAACTCGGACAAAAGAAAATCAGTGTTCTCGTCTAAAAACAAACACTCACGACAGGGAATCAAATTGAGCAATGAAGTGTCTTCGATAGATCTTTGGTCGGTCGCCGAGAAAAATCTCAAACTTTCAACCGTGTCTCCAAACAGCTCTAATCGAATCGGATTTTCGTGCGCCGGAGAAAACACGTCTACAATTCCACCCCGAACGCTGTATTGCCCAATGTCTTCAACCAGTGGAGCCGACTGATATCCCAACCTTGAAAAGAAAGAATGAACGTTAGAAGGAAAATCAAAATCTTTTTGAATACGGTGGCAATTGTCGTTAAAAATTTTGTAAGGAATTGTGGCCTGTTGAAGAGATTGAATGGGTGCAATAAAAATATCACCAGGCTTAGCGTGTGAAACTTTGAAAAGAAAATTAAGTCGCTCGGCCACCATTTTAGATCTAGGCTCTAAACCCGAATAAGGCGACACGTCAAAATAGCTGAAAATTTCAGCAGAACGACCTTCGTCGAAAAACTGAACTGACTGCTGTAGGCGCCAAGCGTCAGATTGGTTTTGAGTTACAACCAGATGCGGCAATGAACAAAGGTTTTTCTGATTTGCGTTAGAAATCAAAGCACCCAATAACAAGGGAGATGAGCTACCAGAAACGACGACCCGCTTTTTCCCAAGATCAATTTCCCGAGACAAAATGGTCTCAAGATGTAGGTTAAGAAATTCACTAGGTGCGCCGGTGGCCTTTTGATTTTTCATCGCTATGGATACTGCCAGATTCCCGGAACTCTTTCCATTCATAATTCTTGGAAAACATTGAGCTAAATAGTACAGTCGAAGGGATTATTTATTTTTCAACTTTGGTCTTTCAACGGGAGGTCCTGTGCCACTGGGTGGAATTTTATTCATCGCTACTTTTGTCATACTATTTGGCTGTTTAATGCTTTTTTTGGCGTCAAAAACTGGCGGCAAAAGAAAATATGATCCTGTGAAGTTTGAAACCTATGAGTGCGGTATCCCCGCGCAGGAAAAGAAGGATACGAAAATTTCCGTTAAATTCTATTTAACAGCAATTTTGTTTATCATTTTTGATATTGAAATCATTTTTATGTATCCGTGGGCGACTTCGTTTCGCGAATTTATATCGACCGGAAGCGGATTGTTCGTTTTGGTTTCGATGATGGTTTTTATTCTTGTCTTTATTTATGGATTATTTTGGGAAGTAAAATCAAAAGCCTTGGAGTGGGATTAATCTATGGGTCAGGATGCATTTCAAATTGGCGTAAACTGTTTAAAGCTAGTTCTGGTTTTTTTAATGATGGTACAGGCAGTGCCAATATTGGTTTGGCTTGAGCGCCGAGGATCAGCGTTCATTCAAAATCGATTGGGTCCAAACCGAGTCGGACCTTTGGGATTAACTCAGTTATTAGCTGACGCCGTCAAATTTCTTTGCAAAGAAGAATTTATTCCAGCTAACGGAGTTCGTTTTCTATATTACGGAGCCCCGGTTGCGGCCTTGGTGCCGGCGACTTTGGCCTTTGCTTCGATTCCAATGTCTGCCCCAGTTCACATAGATGTTTTTGAAATGTTCGGACAATCCTGGGGGCCATACACATTTTTTTGGCAGGGATTCGAGATCAACGTTGGTATCGTTTATATTTTAGGCGTGTCATCTTTAGCTGCTTATTCAATTTTAATGGCGGGATGGGGCTCTGGAAATAAGTATTCGCTACTTGGAGCTCTTCGCGCTTCGGCTCAAATTATTTCTTATGAGTTGGCTCTGGGGCTATCAATTGTTGGAGTTATTTTACTTTATGGAACCTTCAACTTATCTGAAATGATTGCCGCTCAAGAAGGCCATTTAACGTTTCAATTTTTAGGAAATATTTTTGAGGTTTCTTGGCTGCCAAACTGGGGAATTTTTATCAACCACTGGGTATGATTATCTTTTTTGCGGCGGCATTTGCAGAAA
>CAZDHC010000148.1:0-6838 GCA_964505225.1 uncultured Bdellovibrio sp.
ACCTGGGTAAGCGCAAGGCCTTAATAGTGCTCTGGTCGAATCATTTCCAGCAGCGGCAACAATGATGATTCCTTTGCTTTGCGCTTCTGCAATCACTTGTCTTAAGAAAGCCGAGTCCACGCCTTCAGGCCAGCCCATGGAAAAATTAATCACTTGGGCGCCCGAGCGAATAGCATAGATCACTCCGCGAGCTACCAAATCACCTAAATTTTTTCGGTAAGCCTCTTTGCCAGTTTCCACAGGAGTTAATTCAGTTCCCGAGTTTGCAGACGAACTAATATCCAATGGTTTGATGGGCTCTGAAGGTTTTTTACCTAAAACTTGAACCGGCAAAATTTCGATGTTCGAAGAAACTCCCTCGACGCCAAGTTGATTTCCTTTTTCAGCCGCGATGATCCCGGCCACATGGGTTCCATGTCCTTGGTCATCTGTGAAATCCGGTCGACCCATTATATCAGCAGCATTGGTGCTGCCTAAAATACTCCAGCCATGGCAATCCAAAGGATAGCCGTTGTGGTCCTGATCAACTTCGGGATTTTTTAAATCCATCCATGTTTTTTCACAGACTCCCCGGTCTTTATCTTTTAAGCAGGCTTCAAATTTTTCTAAAGCCAGACATTCACTTTCATTGCGATGAATGATGTTTTTCAAATCGGGGTGATTGAAATCAATTCCCGTGTCTAAAACAGCCACTAATATTTTTTTGTTCGTTCGCTTTAGGCTGGCAGGAATTTGCAAATCCTGATTCGTTCTGCCTTGAACTTTAAAAGTCGTAATATGGTCCAGTTCAATGGATTGATTTTCGCCCGTGTTTTTAATGCCCCATTGAAGTTTAGAAAATTCATCGGCAAACGTTTGGCTGACAAAAAAAGTTAGACTTAAAATGGTTAAGCTTAGATTTCTCACTGGTAACATCACTGGAAACCTCCCAATGTGCGATCGAGCTCTGTTGGCATGAGGCCAGTCTTTTTCACATACAAATTGATCAAGCCACCAGCTGACGAGTAGTCTTGGGCTGGATCCCCGACCGTGTTCGAGAAATACTCTTGATCTCCATCTTCATCTCCAGCGCGAAAGCCATTGATTCGGATCAAAAATACGTAATTTTCCTCGCCTAAATATTTTAAAAGCTGAGGGAGTGGAATTTGTTCATCTAGTATTGCTAGAACTTGAGTTAACCATCTGGTTTGTCCGGCCTTATCAGCGGGGAAGTGATGGCCAAGATCAATCAGTTTTTTAGTCCAGCGGCTCAAACATTCGTAAGTGTTGCCATGATAAAGTTGATTGTCTGTGCTCATTCCCATTTCATGTTTTCGGCGCTGTTCAATCTGGCAAGTTTCCATATAAAACTCTTTTCCAGCAGACTGGTCCCCGTTTCCTAAGATACCCATCAGATCTTCAAATAATTCTTTGTCATTGGCGTAGCGAATTTTATCTTGTGGCTTCTTAGTGATCTTATGTATCAATCTTTCCAACGGAAATTTAGATCTCGAAGGATTCAGTGCATCCGCGTCTGGTTGTAAAATCAAATCTCGAACTTTATCCAGTCCATGATTTAAGACGGATAAGTTCGCGGTGATGCGATAGAAATCCAAAGACTTAACATTGATAAAGTCATTTTTATTTAACAGTTCGTAATTGGCGATCTTGGTGTTTTCAAATTGTTTTTTAACTTCATCTAAAACTTTAAAGAACTTATCTCGAGGTAAACTCCACCCACCCCAAACGTGTTGGATCATTGAAACGCTCGAAAGTTGTTCAGTGTTTTTGCTTAAGTCAGCTTCGGTGTTGATCAATCTCCAATAAGCTTTACCGATTGGGGCATTGGCTGGATTTTCGCCCATGGCCCGGGATAAAGTGAAATTACCTTTGGCTTTATTGGTTAAGATCCCATCAAAAAGATCAAAGAAAAATCCCAATAGGTCCCGGCCCTTTAGCTCGCCCATTTTGCTTGAAAACAATGTGACGGTTTCGTCTTTGGGATTCAAATCCGGGTGCTTGTCGCTGATTGGATAAGTGATTTCTAATAAATGATCTTCTTTGAATTTTGAAAATCGCCAAGCTAGAAACTTTAACTTTGATTCTTGCTCTTTCAAGTTATGTTTCACTTCAAATTTGCGATTTTGAAATCTTGCATATAACAATTCAGTGTCATTGTCGCGAAACAGTGGCAGCAAAGCCAAGCGCAGATCGTCACGGGTTTTCACAAATCTTTTGCCCGCTTCAGACTCGGGATCCGCTTGGCCGGCAATGTTTGGATTGTAATCAATGACAAAACCATCGGATTGAATGTCAGCTTCGGTGCTTTGTGCTCGGGCTTTTAACAAGTTAAAGTAAAAGTTCGCGTTCAGCTCTAAACCTTTTGATTTATTCTTCATATCGCGAACGTAAACATGAACACCGTTGAAACGATCGTTGATGACTCGGTGAAAGGCGACTTGGCGAACGATGACTCGACTTGCGTCAGATCCTAAAGTCACCGAGTTCATAAAACTAAATGGCTGTAATCCTAGAAGTACATCGATGGAGCTAGAAGCTTGTAAATATGCGCTGAGCGCCACTGAATCCGAAATCGTGAATAGCTCGCCGTCGCGAAGATCCATCAAAAAAGCATCAAGGCTAGACTGTGTGATGCCTTCGCTGTTTTTTTGTTCCGCTGTCTTTAAGACAGAGGAAACTTTATTCATATATTTTGGGATCATCAAATTGGACCACTGAACTTTTGTGGCTTCTTTGATCGAAAGAATCGGTCGAACGTGGGTGTAATCCCGGACTACGCTGACGTTGGCTCCGGCCATTGGCATATATTTGTCGATGCCGTCTAGGGCACGAAACATTCCAAGCCCTGCACTGACGCTGATGTTGTCCACCAGTTGAACGGCAGCCGTACTGCCAGAATAGGTTCCAGTAGCCACGTGTCTGCTGGCATTGACATTAAGTCCGGCAATTGGGCCACCCCATGCGGTCACTTCTTTGTAGAAAGGTTCATTGGGGCGATTTCTTAAATGATCGATGATTTTATTAATTGAATCCTGGCGGTACTGATTGGCGGCATCGGCCACCGTCGCCAATTGAAGTTTTTCGTTTAACTTTGAAACCGCAGTGGCAATGACGGATGATTTTCCGTCGATCAATAAAAATCTGCTCAAGTCACCCGACTGATAAGGCGAAGTTCTTTCGCCGTGATTGAAACGTTGCGGAAAGCCTGGAGCAAATTCCTGAGTGACTTTACCGTTAGCCACAAGCCCTGAGGCAGAAGTGAAATTCATATTGAGATCAGTTACAGTTGGCGTAAGTCCGAACAGTCTTAAAGTGTCGTTGCTACGATTGACAAGTTTAGCAAGCACTAAGGTGCCAATTTCAGTTGGGTAATTTCCTTGACCCACGATTTGTTGATAGTCTTGCAAGGTTAATTTTTGTAAGCGATTTAAAATCCATTTTGCATCCGAAAAAGTAGAAGACTGAAAACTTTGAGCCATAAAATAGCTCAACGTGATGTAACCTGAATTGACCGCACTCATGCGAGTCGAAAAGCGATTCACGCTCTCAGGGACGTCCACTAAAGCATAAGGAAAAATCAAGGCCCGGTAAGCGCGATTTCTAGAAAATCTTTGCACCAAAGGAACCTGGTTGGGATCGTCGGGATTGGGCGCTAGTCCCCAGTTTAAATCAAAGTAATCACTGCTCGCTTCTTCTAAGGTAGCGCTGGATAAAACAACCGAGTGATCTTTTTCGTCAGAGCTTGTGATCCATTTCCTAGACTCGAAATCTACGCCCATGTCTTGTTGGGCTTGATCTAAGAATGATTTCTTTTCTTCTTCGGATTGAAATTTTAATTTTAAATTATTGTAGTACTGGGGAGAGGGAACAAAATACCCAAGCTTTCGCAAAAGTGCTGCTCGCATCATCATGGGTTGCGAGTATCTAGAAAGTGCCAATTGAAAATATTTGGAAGGATTTTCTAAACTTTGCACTCGAACGATCGAGGTAAATTTTGTGGCCGCTTGATTGGTTAAAAACTGCACGCCGATATTGGCTTTCGGAAAATTTCGATTGATAGCATCACTGACCGGATAGCTTTTGTTTTGCCACATTTTGTTGTCAGCAGGATTCAGCACTGACAAATCAAAACCATTTTCTTCAAGCTTTGCGGCCTCGCCCACTTCTAGGGTTTCGCCATTTCGTAAAAGATCTGAAGCTGGTTTTTTGACAGATTTTCCGTTGGACTGTCCGTCTTGCTGGTTGGATGAAGCATTGGGCATTGGGATGGCAATGGTTCGAGTTGATTCTGCGGTTTGGCCAAAAGCAGGGCCTACGACCACTGTCGATGAAATAGACATGCCGACAAAAATAAGAGCCCAAGCCCTTGGGGAGGTCGCTTTTTTCATATCCATATTTCCGCCTTCTCAAAATTACCAAGACCTCATGCCCTTTTCGTATGAAAACGAAAAAAAGGACCTGGGGCTAAACTAGGAGAAGTGCGAAGAAGATGCCTGGGGAAATTTTAAAGAAAAGTGTATTGTTATATTAAGAGAGGCTAATAAATTGTGACGTCGCCAAGGCCGCCATTCAAGCAAAAATTAACGTCGTAGTTCGCGCAGTAAGAACTATTTGCTCCGCCATAGCAACTTAATAGTCTTCGAATGCGCACTCCACCGGCTTTGCTTCGGTTCAATATATCTGCCGGACTGCTTGGTTGATTTGAACAAGCGACACTGCCTGAGGCGCCATTCTTATTACAATTTGTTCCGTCTCGAACGTAGATAGATTTTCCGTTGCTCAATAGAACCAGACATAAGAATGGATCGTTTCCTTGAATGTAGGTTAATGGTGCTGAATAAATATAAGGGGTGGCTGGCGGGCATGTTAATGTTTTGCAATCTAAATTTGCGGTCGTAACAATTGCATTAACATTGATAATTGGAGCCAATGTGGTGGTTGTTGAAGTCGAGGTCGTTGTTGTTCCTGGTAATGAAGTTGTCGTCGTTGCGCCAAAGGCAGTGGTAGTTGTAGCACCCAAAATGGTTGTCGTGGTTGCTGAGGGGTTGGTTGTTGTGGTCACCACGGGCGCCGCTCCCACGCAATAACCTCGAACGCTTGCTGCGTTCATCGCGCCGACTGCAGCGACACCAGTGCTTGAGCAATCAAGGTTGTTCGTGACCGGACAGCCTGGGTTGCTGGAAGTTAGTAAAAACTGGCCGACGGGTGCAGCGGGATTTCCTGCGCATTGCTCAATTGTGGGTTGAGGACTATTGCAAATTGCGCCCAGTTTTTTTAAATCAATTCCGGTTGGGATTTTGTTAGCTGCAGTCTTAGCGCAATCAAAAGAAAGCTGAGCTCGGTCGGTTAGAAAAATTCCGGGTAGTTGAAATTCAGATTCCCGAGCAATGTTAGCAAAAGGACTAGAGCTAGCTCCACCCGACAATTGAGATTTTACTTTGATGCTCACATAATCACAGCTGTTCGAGTTGCAAAACAAAGCAAAGCTCGCAGTCGAGTTCACACTGAGTCCGCCAGGTATTGCTGAAGTGTCAGCAAAGCTAGAAATTGGTTTGTACTCTAAGTGAGTCGCATCACAGGTGCTGCCGCAAAATCCTTGGCAGGCAAGACCCACTCCTCCTAGGCATTTATAAAGATTGGAGCCGCCAGTGAGATCATAGCCAGAAGAAGTTAAAGCGTCGCGAACCGTTTCCGTATTTTTTGCTTTTTGCAGACTTAAAATGTGAGCTTGATTCAAAGCCCCCATAGCATTGCCGGCGACTTCTTGTTTTTTAACATCGCCAACTAAGTAAGCTGCCGACATACCGACAATGGACATGATCGCTAGCCCCACGGTGATATAGGTGATGTTCATCCCGCGGGAATTAAGCTTAAATTTGAGAAAATGAAGTAAGCCTATTCGGCCGTCCACTCGCGGAAGCCTTTTTTCTTAGCAGCATCAAGATCTGAACGTTCGATTTCAAAAACGTTGGCGTGTCCGGTCGGTGTTCCGCAAGCTTGAATGTGCATCAAATTGTCGGGTTTGTTTTCGCTCGAAAAGACTTGAATAGTGCCCAAATCCTTTTGCATATCAGCTAAAGCCACCTTTGCGCCTTGGCCGCATTGAAGGCTTCCGTCGTATTTGAAAATTTTAACTCTCGACATTGCGCCCGTGGCAGCTTTTACGGCGGCTGTGTTCAGTGCCTCGCTGGATTTTTCAGGTTGTTGACTGCGACAATTTCCCTGAACGCATCCGACAAGTACAATCGAAGTTAGTAGCGTTAAAAGTTTTTTCATCCGGCTTCACCTTTTACTGCAAATAAGGAATATGTTTTGGAGTCACCCAGCCAATTTTCAAAGAATACAGGTTGGCTTCGTTAGAGATAAAAAACACGCGCGAGTTTTTTTCGTCAACCAGAGGTGCTGATAAGATTCCTCGACCTGGATCAAAAGAAGAAACTAATTTTCCACTAGCCGCATCTAAAACCTTAAGTGAACCTTGTGACTCACCAAAAATGATAAGGCCTTTGTACAAGCTAGCTGAAGTTGCAATTCCCTCTTTGGTCGCATGCGACCAAACCCGAGTGCCTGTTTCTTTGTTGAGCGCCACGAACTGTCCATTGGTCGCTGCAAAGTACAAACGGTCGCCAGCTAGCAGAATACTTCCGTAGCCGCCAAACTCTGATTTCCAAACCAAATCGCCGGTCCCAGCACGAAGACAATAGGTCTGGTCATCATATCCCATGACATAAAGGTAATCGCCTTCGATGAGGGGGTCCGAATCTAGATCTTTGAATTTCTTATTTTTACTTAATTGTTTTTCCCATTTCAAAGCACCATTGCTTGCGAGCAAGGCCAC